>CAYVRC010000023.1:0-37348 GCA_964453205.1 uncultured Pirellulaceae bacterium
CAATGACACGATTACCGGTGGCGGCGGCAACGACCTGATCTTTGGTGGCCTGCAGATCGGCGACAGTTTGGGCAGCGACGTGCTGTTCGGCGGCGGCGGCGAGGACACGATCAGCGGCGGCGGCGGTGACGCGTCGATCAACGGGGGCGACGGCAACGACCTGATCTTTGGCGGCACCGGTAGCCTGGGCAGTCTGCAACCGGGACTGCTCTTCGGCGGCGCTGGCGACGACACGATTACGTCGGGGGTCGGCGAGGACACGATCGATGGCGGCAGCGGCAACGACCTGATCTTTGGTGGCGGCCTGGGTACCATCAATCAGATCTTCGGCGGCATCGGCGACGACACGATTACGTCGGGGGTCGGCGAGGACACGATCGACGGCGGATCGGGCAACGATCTGATTTTCGGCGGCGGTCTGGGAAGCATCAGCCAGATTTTCGGCGGCGACGGCAGCGACACGATCACCTCTGGCCAGGGCGATGACACGATCGACGGCGGCAGCGGCAACGACCTGATCTTTGGCGGCGGGCTGGGCAGCCGTGATCAGATTTTTGGCGGTGATGGGAATGACAGTATCACCGCGGGCGAGGGCGATGACACGATCGATGGCGGCAGCGGCAACGACCTGATCTTCGGCGGTGGCCTGGGCAGCAATGACGTCATCTTCGGCGGGACCGGGGATGATAGTATTTCCGGCGGCGAGGGCGATGAAACGATCGACGGCGGCAGCGGCAACGATCTGATTTTCGGCGGCGGCCTGGGCAGCCGAGACCAGATTTTCGGCGGCGGAGGGGACGACAGTATTTCTGGAGGTGGCAGCGAACTGATCGACGGCGGATCGGGCAATGACCTGATCTTCGCGGGTGGAGTGCGAAGCAGCGGGCGAATCTTTGGCGGCGAAGGCAATGACAGCATCGACGGAGGCGACGGCGATGATTTCATCGACGGCGGCACCGGCAATGACCTGATCTTCGGCGGCTCGGGCGACGACACGATCCTCTCCGGCGACGGTGAGGAATCGCTCACCGGCAGCGGCGGCAACGACCTGATCTTTGGCGGTGCGGGTGACGACCAGATTACCGGTGGGTCCGGCCAGGATCAGATCTTCGGCGGATCGGGCGATGACACGATTACCTCAGGCAGTGGCCAGGACACGATCGACGGCGGATCGGGCAACGACCTGATTTTCGGCGCACCCCTGGGAAGCAGCGGTCTGATTTTCGGCGGCTCGGGTGAGGACACGATCGCGGCCGGCGGTGGCGACGAATCAATCAACGGTGGCGACGGTAACGACCTGATCTTCGGCGGCGACTCCGGCAGCGACACGCTCGATGGCGGCGGCGGCGATGACTCGATCTACGGCGGCGGCGGCAACGACCTGATCTTCGGCGGCTCGGGCGACGATACGATCACCGCTGGCAGCGGCGACGAATCGATCAACGGTGGTGACGGCAACGATCTGATCTTCGGCGGTAACTCCGGCAGTGACACGCTCGATGGTGGCGGTGGCGATGATTCGATCGACGGCGGCAGCGGCAACGACCTGATCTTCGGCGGCTCGGGCGACGATACGATCACTTCTGGCAGCGGCGATGAATCGATCAACGGTGGTGACGGCAACGATCTGATCTTCGGTGGCGACTTCGGCAGCGACACCCTCGATGGTGGCGGTGGCGATGACTCGATCTACGGCGGCAGCGGCAACGACTTGATCTTCGGCGGCGCCGGGGACGATACGATCACCGCCGGAATTGGTGAGGAGTCGATCAACGGTGGCGACGGCAACGATCTGATCTTCGGCGGCGACTTCGGCAGCGATACCCTCGATGGCGGCGGTGGCGATGACTCGATCTACGGCGGCAGTGGCAACGACTTGATCTTCGGCGGCGCCGGGGACGATTCGATCGGCACCAGCAACGGTGACGATACGCTCGATGGTGGATCGGGCAACGACCTGATCTTCGCGAATGTCTCGGGGAACGCGACGCTTAGCGATGCCGAGATCACCGTTGGCGGCAGGACGCTTGGGCTGACCGGCTTCGAATCCGGTGCCCTCTTTGGCGGCGACGGTCCGGACCTGCTGGACGCCTCAGCCGCAACCATGCCGGTCCTGCTTTCCGGCGGTGGCGGCGACGACAAGCTGCTCGGCGGGGCCGGTAACGATACGTTGATCGGCGGTGCCGGCAACGATTCACTCGTCGGCGGGTCGGGCGACGACCTCTACTCCTTCGGTGACGGCGATGGCGGCGAGAAGACCGTTATCGAAAATGCCTCCGGCGGTACCGACACGCTCGACTTCCACACCCTCTCCAGCGGCATCACCGTCGATCTGGGTCAGTCGGCCATGCAGACGGTCTCGGCCGGACTGAATCTGACGCTCTCGGGCGACCTTGAACTCGAAAACGCCTTCGGCACTGACTTGGCCGATACGATCGTGGGGAATTCCCTTGCCAACAAACTGCTCGGCTTCGGCGGCAGCGACCATCTTTCCGGTCTGGACGGTGATGACATTCTCCAGGCGGGCAGCGGACGGCGGGTCTTCCTCGACTTCGAATCGGCCTTTGAAGAAGGGGAGCACTTTTACACGCAGGAAGAACGCGATGCGATCCATGCCCGGATGGAGCAGGATTACGCGCTCTTTGATATGGAGCTCACGCAAGTCAAGCCGACCGAAGGCCCGTTCGTCACGGTGCTGTTCAATGCGGCCGTTTACCTTCCGGGCAGCCGGATTGTGCTGGGCGGGATCAGCGACCGGGTCGGTTGGCGCGAGCTCGCCGGCGGCGGCACGGTGCAGGTCGACGTCAATGGTTTCCTCGGCACGGGCAAGAACCAGCTGCCACCGACCGAAGAGAACTTCATTGCGCTCTCGAGCACGATCGCTTCACACGAACTGGGTCACACTTACGGATTGCGGCACCATGATGCCTTCGGTTCGCCGGGCAGCGGCATCTACAGCGGCGTCAACCCGAAACGTTTCCGTCCGACGTACACCGGCCCGAGCGATGCCCATGAGACGCGGCTGCACCTGAGCGCTTCGCCAGCCAGCATTGGTACGACGATGACCGACGCGCTCGGTAATCCCTTCTTCGGCGAGCGGGAGGCGCTGAAGCTCGCCTTTGCCGAAACCGGGCATGTGGTCGTGGAGTCGGCGGCCGCCAAGACCGGCTCGCTAATGATCGACGGCTCGAGCGTTTCCGTCCAAACCCTCGGCGTGCTCGCTTCGATCGCCGTGCCGAACACGATCGAGCAAGGGGTGAACCTGGGCGCAACCCTGCTGGCAGCGGCCGAAACCGTCCTCGGTTCGATCGAGCTGACGGATGAGGGAACGAGCGAGAGCGATTACTACTCATTCGCCGGCGCGGCCGGCGATACTGTGACGATCGAACTGATGAGCCAGACGCTACGGCACCGGATCGGCAATCCGATCGACTCCCTGCTCCGCGTCTACAACAGCGCCGGCGAATTGGTCAACTACTACGACAACCCGTTAAAAGCATTCAATGACGACACGTTCGAACCGACCGATTCGATCCTGATCGATCTGGTCTTGCCGGCCGATGATACGTACACGGTCGAGGTCGATACGTTTAGCTTCGACGCACCGGAGTTCTCCACCTACGTGCCGGGCTTTGACGCGGTCGCCTTCTGTTCGTTCTTCCCCGCGCACATCGCGTGCACCGACAGCGATACCGGCAGTTATGAACTGCTGATCTATCGCTTTGATAATGCAGCCACCAGCGGAGACGCGGCCGGCGGCGATACGCTGTCCGGCGGCGCCGGAGCCGATCTGCTGATCGGTAACAGCGGGAACGAGACGTACCTTGGCTTTAGTGCGAACGAGGACACGCTGCAGGATAAAGGAGGCACGCCAACCTTCGAGAACGACGGGCTCTCCTTGCAACTGGGCGAGACGGCACCGAGCACCGAAGGAAGCGCGATCACACTGAGCGGCAGCTTCGGAGGAGGTGACGTGGCGACCGACTTCACGCTGGCGATCCAGTGGGGCGACGGGACGAGCGAAACGCATACCCTGCAAGCCGATCCGAATGTCTCGCTCACGTCCTTTGCCTTCACCCACACCTACGCCGATAACGCGTCAGCCGAGGGATACCCGATTTCGATTGAGTTAAGTCAGCTTGACATCGCGACGGCGGAAACCAATTCGATGATCGCCGGAACCCGCGCGGTCGTCAGCAACGTCGTTCCGAAGGCGACTATCGTTGGGCCGGACGCGGCAACCGAAGCCGATACGCTCACCTATACAGCGACGGTCGACGATCCCGGGGCCGATACGTTTACCTATCGCTGGGAAGCGCGGGATCGCGCGGGCATCGTCGCTTCGGCGACCACGGAGGCGTTTATCTTTGTGCCAGGTGACCACGGTGATTATTCGATCCTGCTGACAGTCACCGACGACGACGGCGGTGTCTCGCGGCGCGTCCGGCTGCCTCTGGGGGTTGCTAACGCCGATCCGATGATTTACCCGACAGAAGCGGTCAGCTATACGATCGACGAAGGGGCGACGCTCGTGATTCCGGTCAGCAGAGTCACTCCACCGGTCACGACCGCCCAGTCGCCCTTTACCTTCTCCGACGTTTCGGCTGTTGACACGCATGAGGTCAGCTGGGAAATCACCGACAGCAGCGACGCATCGGTGAGCAGTGGCACAGGCGAAATCCGCTTCATCCCTCCCGACAACGACATCTACATCGGGACGGTTACCGTCACCGACGATGACGGTGGCGTGGCGACAACGAACTTTACGATCAATGTCGATAACGTGGCACCGGTCCCGACGGCGACGCTCGAGAGGGCGGCATCTCCAAACGAAGGGGAGACGATCGACTTCTCCGGCAGCTTCACCGATGAAGGGAGCGCCGACACACACACGCTCACCTGGCAAGTCAACGGTCCGAACGCCGTCATACTTGTCTCGGCCGATCCGAGCCGTCTGAGCTTTACGGCCGTCGAAGATGGGACTTACGACGTCACCTTCACCGTCACCGATGACGATGGGGGCAGCAACAGCGATAGCGTACAAATCATCGTCGGCAATCTGCCGCCGGTGCTGACGGTCGATCCGCTTGCGGTCACGCTGATCGACGAGGGCGACTCGGTCACCGTCAGTGGCACGGTCACTGATGCGGGTGCCGATGATGTCTTGAGCGTCTCGGTCGACTGGGGCGACGGACAAGTGACTGCGGGAATCGCTGTGGCGGCTGACGGCAGCTACACAGCGACGCACACCTATGCCGATGATCGCCCGCGAGCTGCCTTGAACGACGATTACGGGATCACCGTCACGGCCAATGATGACGACGGCGGAAGCGGCTTTGATAACAGCCAGGTTGTCACGGTGAACAACGTCGCGCCGTCGAGTCTGGTTCTGACGGTCGATGATCTCTTAGCGAGCGGACCCGGAATCGTGGAAATCAGCGGCACTTTTGTCGATCCGGGAAGTGCCGACACGCAGACGGTCTCGATCGACTGGGGTGACGGCAGCGCGACTGACACGATCCACCTGATCGGCGGCGAACGCTTCTTTGCGGCCGACCCTCATCCCTACGATATCAGCGGCGACTATACGATTACCGTCACGGTCACCGACGACGACGGCGGAACCGTGACAAGCCAGACGGCGCCGGTGACGGTAAACCTGGTCGGCGTCTTTCTGATCGGAACGCAACTGCGGATCTTTGCAACCGACGATCCGAACGAGGTGGCGATCAAGCTGACAAAAAGCGAGTATGTGGTCGAAGTCGACTTCCTCGCCGAAACCTTCCCCTTTGCCGAAGAGGCCGTGAGCGACATCTGGGTCCACACCGGCCTGGGGGATGATCATGTCCACATCCACCGCAATATTCCGATTGCAACGTTCATTGACGTGGGGGCGGGGAACGATCGCGTGCTCGGCGGATCGGGTCCGAACGAGATCGACGGCGGCGACGGTGACGATAAACTTACCGGGGGCGAGGGCGATGACACGATCTTCGGCGGGAACGGCGACGATAAACTGTGGGGCTCCGGCGGCGATGATGTCCTGCTGGGCGAGGCGGGCGATGACCAACTCTGGGGCAACGATGGCAATGACATCCTTATCGGTGGCAACGACATCGATCGTTTGCATGGGGGTAGCGGCCGCGATCTCGTGATCGGCGGCGACGGAGCGGATCATCTGAAGGGAGACACCGACGACGATATCCTGATCGGCGGATTGACTGCGTTTGACGACTTTGGCTCGAACCAAGGAAGTTCCCTGGCTTTGATGCAGGTGATGGCCGAGTGGAGTTCAGCGAGAGATCATGAGACGCGGGTCGCCGACTTGAAAGACGGCACCGGCAGCACGGATCGGGAAAACGGCCAGATCTTTCTCGAAGCCGGCGTCACGGTCTTCAATGACGACGACGTCGACCGGGAGCAAGGCGGGAGCGGCCAAGACTGGTTGTTTTCTCTGGTGGAGAGTGCGGATGCTGACCTGACCGACGAAGAATGGTTTGAGCAAGTCGATCAGCTGTTTGCAGATTCATAAGGGAAACACAAGCTCAGTGAACTGCTCCCGATAAGCCACCAGTGTTCACAGATCAAGCTTCGATAGCCGAATTCGTCGCTTTGATGGAGAGCGAATTCTTGCGAATCGAGCGATTGATTCCCGAGGGAAGGGTGTTGCTGCCCCCGAGCCGCTGAAAACTTCGGGTGAAGAAGAGATGATGAATGGAATGACTCGAGGTTCCTTTCGTCGGCCCGGCGGAAAGACTCGGGAGGTTTCTTCTTCCCATTGCAGGGGGTGGATCGTTAACTCGTCAGGTGGGTTCGACGGCCGGTTCATCGCCGGCCGAGCCCGCGATCATGAAATTTCTGAACAATTTCGCGAAACCGTCTCGACAAAACGTGCGTTTTAAACAACTGTTTAAAACAGTTGTTTGAATCACTCGTTTTTTCGGTCGACCCGCTCTTGTCCACGACTTCCCCCAAACACCGCTCGTTCTCCCGTTCACCGGTCGGATCGCCCGGCCGGGTCGCTGAGGTCGCGGCGTCCGTCCGCCCGGGCGGCGGAACGGCCGAAGCGGATTCGCCGGCCCGGTTGCTTGCGGCGGCCGGTCCTATTTTTGCCGCCAAAGGCTTCGACGCCGCGACGCTTCGCGAGATCGCGTCGGTCGCCGGGACCAACGTCGCGGCGATCAGCTACCACTTCGGCGACAAACTCGGGTTGTACCGCGCCGTCTGGGATTGCATCCAATCGTCGCGGGTCTCGCGATTTCCGGTGCCCGATCCCGAGGCCGACGACACTTCGCCGGCCGAAGCGATCCGGTTGTTGGTCCACACGATGCTCTCGCGGATGCTGAGCCGCGACGGCGAGGACGACGGCTGGCAGCATTTGATCTGCATGCAGGAAATGCAGCGACCTTCACCGGTTTTCCCCGAGATCGTCAACGAATATTTCCGTCCGGTGTTCGAACTTCTCACGGCGACTTTGCGTCGCTTCGTGGGGCCGGAGGTCGGCGAAGCGGATCTGCATCGATTGGCCCTCAGCGTGGTCGGCCAGTGTCTGTATTACCGCACCAGCGACCCCGTCCTGGAGGTGTTGTTGACGGAAAGCCAAATTCGCGAGCTGACCGACATTGCGGCGTTGGCCGAGCACATCACCCGCGTCACGGTAGCCGCCGCCCAAGAGTACCGACGTTAACGAATCCGTTGCCCTGTCTGAATCGACTTTTCTTTTCCTGTCATCTCGTCCAGCTCGATCTGCCCGCATAGTGACTGCCATGGAATCATCCGCCCCGCCCGTCGCGCCACCGTCCAAGCCCGGCGCGCCCCGTGAACCCGGCGCGCCCCGTGAACCCGGCGCGCCCCGTGAACCCGCCGTGCCCCGTGAACCCGGCGACGGGCATTCGCCGACGGTCCCCGGCAAACCATCGTCGAACGCCCTGCGGTCGGATTCGCTTGCGACCGGGAAGAAGGTTCGTTCGTCCGATTCGATCGGTTCGAAACTGCTGTTCAACGTGGTGATCCCGTTGGCACTGTTGGCCGCCGGCGGCTTGGTGATTTGGTTGCTGGGCACCAACGAACCGGCGACTCGTGGCTTGCCCGGCCAAAGCCGTGCCGCACGGCTGGAACGACTGCCCCGTGTTTCGGTGCAGCCCGTTCATTCCTTGGAATCACTCGGTGCGCCGTTACAGATTTCCGTCGACGGGGCCGTGGTGCCGTTCCGCGAGGTCACGATCGCCACGGAAGTCGCCGGCGAGATCGTGTTCAAGGCGCCACAGTGCGAAGCGGGTAGTTTCGTCAAAGCGGGGACCGTGCTGGTGCGGATCGACCCGACCGACTACGAACTGGAAGTCGAACGACTCACGCGTCAAAGTGAGCAGGCCTATCAAGCGATCCGCGAGATCGAACAAGAGAGTGTCGGCACCCAACGCTTGCTGAAAGTCGCTCGGGACGATTTGGCCATCCAGCAACGCGAACTGGATCGCCAAAAGTCGTTGCCCCAAGGTTATGCCAGTCGCGGTGAAGTCGACGCGGCACAGCGAGCCGTGCTGCAGGCGAACCAACAAATCGTCACCTTGGAAAACCAGATCGACTTGCAGTCCAAACGCCGTGCCAGTCTGGAAGCCTCCCAGCGTCTGGCCGAGACGCAACTCAAAGTGGCCCAAGTCAATCTGCAACGTACCGAGATCCTTGCCCCGATCGACGGCGTGATCGTCCGTGAGGACGCCGAATGGAACACCTTCGTCAATCGTGGCAGCCCGATAGTGACGATCGAGGACACATCGAAAGTCGAGGTCGCGGCCAGTTTGCGAATGGATCAGCTTTACTGGTTGTCGGCCCAAGACCGGCCGGACGCCGCGACCGCGGGTGCGGTCGAAGTTGCGGCGGATTTCAACGTCCAAGCGGGTTACCAGTTGCCCGAAACGCCCGCGGTGATCGAGTTCGAAATGGGCGGCGGCCACGGCACGGTCTACCGCTGGGACGGACGCTTGGTCGGCTACGACGGAATCGGTTTGGACGACCAAACGCGAACCGTTCCGGTCCGCATCTTGGTCGATCGACCAAGGAAATACACCGACGAACACGGCCGCCCCCACCAGTCCGCCGGCCCCACGGCGTTGGTCCGCGGAATGTTCGTCCGCGTCCGGTTGCAAATCCGTCCTCAAGTGCCGTTGTTCGCCGTCCCCGAAAAGGCGATCAAGCCGGGCAGCCGATTGTGGAGTTTCGTGGCCGACGAATCCGTACTCGGCGACGACCGACCGTCGAAGAAAGAACAGACGGACGCACCGGAGGTCGCCGAGTCCGAACCACGCCCGTCGCCGACACGGTCCGAAGACAAGGACGCCCGGCGTGAGGGCGACGCCGGCGTCGACAACGGGTTCCGGCCTGACGACTGGGTTCCCGGCCGCGTCGTGATCGTCCGGCCGATCGTCGCCGTTGACCGCTTGGACAAAGCGTTCTATCCGGCGGTCCACGGTTCGCCGACAGGCGGCGCCCGGGACGACGGACTGTCGGGTGACGATTTATCGGATGACGGGCGTGCCGAGCGGTCGGCTTGGTGGATCTGTGAATTGCCCGAGGGTGCCGTCGCGCAAGTTTCCGGCGGCAAGGTTTCCTACGTCGTGGTGTCACCACTGGGCGGCATTCCTCGGGACGGACTTCCCGCCCGCGCACTCAAGACAAGTTTGAAACCGCAGGACGACAAGAAAACGACGGAGGTTGCCGCCTTATGAGACGACTGATCACCGCGGCAATCAATAACGCCCCCGGCATGAACGTCCTGATGGGCGCGTTGATGTTGGTCGGCGCGCTTTGCTTGGCGACGCTGCAGCGGGAAACCTTTCCGGCTTTCGAGTTGGAAATCGTGATGGTCCAGGTTCCTTACCCCGGCGCGACGCCAAAGGACACCGAGGAAGCGATCTGTCAAAAGATCGAAGAGGCGATCCGATCGATCGACGGAATCAAGAAGGTCAACTCCATCGCCAAGGAGGGTAGCGGTTTCGTGTTGGCGGAGTTGCGAGCGGACGTCCAAGATGTGCAGAAGGTGATGTCGGAGATCGATCGCGAAGTCAACCGCATCCCCAGCTTTCCGGTCCTGGCCGAGGACCCGCAAGTCTCGCAGATCGTCTTTCGCGAAGCCGCGATCCGTGTGGGCATCGTCGGACCGCCGGACCAAGGCATCGACAGCGAACTGGGCCTGCGGGAGACGGCCGAAAAAGTCCGCGACGAATTGCTGATGCTGCCGTCGGTTTCGACGGCCACGATCATGAGCAGCAAGCCTTACCAGATCGACGTGGAGATTCCCGAATCCACGCTGCGAAGTTACGGGCTGACGCTCGGCCAAGTCGCCCAGACTCTGCGGGCGCGGAACGTCGAATTGCCCGGCGGTTCGCTACGCAGTCAGGGCCAGGAAATCTTGTTGCGGGCCAAAAACAAGGGCCGCGTCGGTGACGAAATACGCAATTTGCCGCTGGTCACTCGCAACGACGGCGTCGTGTTGACCGTCGACGACTTGGGAACCGTTCGCGACGAATTCCAAGACATCACCGCGGGCGGCGAGATCAACGGCGAACCGGCGATGGTCATCAACGTCGAACGCACCAAGAGCGAAGACTTGTTGTCGCTGGTCGACGAAGTCCGTCAGTACGCGGCGGGCAAAGAACTCGGCGACGGCTACCGCATGATGTTGTGGAACGACACCAGTCGCGACGTCCGCGATCGCTTGGCGTTGTTACTGCGAAACGGTGCCGGTGGTCTGGCGCTCGTTTTCTTGGTCCTGGCGATGTTCTTGGAACTTCGCTTGGCGTTTTGGGTCGCCCTGGGGATCCCGATTTCGATCTTGGGTGCCGGTGCGGCGCTCGCCCTGGGCGGACAGACGCTGAACATGCTGTCGTTGTTTTCGTTCCTGATCGCGTTGGGCATCGTCGTCGACGACGCGATCGTCATCGGCGAAAACATCTACAGTCACCGGCAGATGGGAAAGTCGCTGCATCAAGCGGCCGTCGACGGCGCGATGGAAGTCCTGCCTAGCGTTTCCGCGTCGATCGTGACGACGGTGATCGCGTTCATGCCGATGTTTTTTGTGTCCGGCGTGATGGGGAAATTCATGGCGGTGATCCCCTTTGCCGTCATCGCGATGCTGCTGATTTCGCTGTGGGAAAGCACGTTCGTCTTGCCCAGTCACTTGGCCCACAGTCACAACGGTTTCTTTCGTTTCCTGAGCGTCGTGCTGTATCCGCTGCGTCCGGTCGGCATCGTCCTGGGGTGGCTCAGCGATCGAGCGAGCCGCTTGATGGAAACCGTGAACGAAAAGGTCTACATGCCGGTGCTGAAGTTCGGTTTGCACAACCCCGCCTTTCCGATCGCGACGGCTTTGATGTTGGCGATGGGAACCGCCGGCATGATCCGTGGCGGCGTGGTCAAGTCGATTTTGTTTCCTAAATCGGACAACAATTTCTTGCAAGCATCGGTCGTTTTCCCTGACGGAACGCCGGAGTCCGATACGGTCGAGGCGATCCGTCGGATGGATCAAGCCATCCGTGACGTCAGCCGCGAAATCGCCGAGGAACGTTCGGAAATCACCGGCATTGCCACCGCGAAACTGTATCCCGGCAGTGACGAAAAGCTGACCGGTCCGGTGCGTCTGACCTATCGCGAGGTCGGCACGGTGACGAACACGCAAAACGCCGCCGGTGGCGGCGGCAGCGGCAGTCACGTCGGTCAAATCTTTGCCGAACTCTACGACACCACGATCCGTGAAAAGCACAGCGATGAAATCATCGCCCGTTGGCGGGAGCGTGTCGGCGAAATCGCGGGTGTCGAAAAAGTCAATTACGGAACCATCGGCGTCGGCCCCGGCGGCAAGGCCATCGAATTCAAGGTGCTGTCCGACAGCGATGATTTCGATCAATTGCTGGCCGCCGTCGAAGAGACTAAAGACAAGCTCGCCGAGTTCGACGGCGTGTTCGACATCGCCGATGACAACACCCCCGGTAAATGGGAGTTTCAGTTCAAGGTCAAAGACAACGCGTTGGCGACCGGAATCACGGCGACGGACCTCGGCGAAACGGTCCGCAACACGTACTTCGGCGCCGAAGCGATGCGGCTGCAGCGTGGCCGGCACGAAGTCAAACTGATGGTGCGGTATCCGGAAGACGAGCGAAAAAGTTTGGTGAATTTTCGCGAGCTGCAGATCCGTGGTGCCGACGGGAAAGATCGTCCGATCACCGAAGTCGCCGACGTCGATTTGGAACGGGGGTTCTCGGAAGTCAATCGTGTCGACCAACTTCGTAGTGTGACCATCACCGCCGATTTGGACGAGAGCACCGCCAACGCGGATCTGATCATCGGTTCCCTGAAAGATTCATTCGTACCCGACTTGTTGGCGAAGTACCCCGGTGTTTCCCTGCGATGGGAAGGCCAAGCCGAACAGAGTCGCGAATCGGTCGACAGTTTGCTGATCGGCTTCGGCGTCGCGATCGTTTGCATGTACGTGTTGTTGGTCTTGCAATTCCGCAGCTACATGCAACCGCTTTTGATTCTGGCCATCGTGCCGTTCGGTATGATCGGCGCGGTTTGGGGACACGCCTTGTTGGGCCTGCCGCTGACGCTGTTCAGCATGTTCGGCTTGGTCGCCTTGTCGGGCGTCGTCGTTAATGATTCGATCGTGCTGATCGACTTCATCAACAGTCGTGTCCGTGCCGGCATGCCGCACATCGATGCGCTCCTGCAGGCCGGCAATCGACGGTTTCGACCGATCCTGTTGACCAGCATGACGACGATCGCCGGTTTGCTGCCCTTGTTGTTGGAAAAGTCCTTTCAGGCACAGTTGTTGATCCCGATGGCGACCAGTTTGGCATTCGGATTGATGCTGGCCACCTCGTTGGTGTTGTTGTTGATTCCGGTTTTGTACTTGCTGTACCTGAACGCCCACGCGGCCCTGGCATCTGTGGCGCGGTCCGTCGGCCTGACGGACGAAGACGACGACAAACCACCGGCCGCCGCACCGCAATCGGCGTGATCCCGTTGCGCCCCGCGGACCGGGCCGCGCGATCTCGTTCTCGACTGTCTCGATCGGTCGCGAAATTGGGCTTCCGGTCCATCCCGCAAGCTTGCTACCGTCTATCCCGGATGCCGGGGCCGTCCGGAGGATCATTCGTCGGGCCTTTCGAAATCACAAGGGATTGTAAAGTGGGATTCCATTTCTCCGGGCTCGGTCCGGCCGATCAGATGATCGTTCAAAGACTGCAACCGGTCATGATCACGACGATTCGCCAAGTCGCCGACCGCGTGATGAAAGGCGAAGGTGCCGCGGAGTGCAAGAAATGGTTCGGCGATGCCAGTCCGATTTGGATGAACAGCGTCGGCAAGCAGCTGCAAATGATGGCCAGCCTGATCAACACCAAACCGATCACCATCGGTTTCGCGCCGATCAAGGAACGCTGTTCCAAGGAATACGCCGCCGCTGACCAACCCAACAGCGGCTGGAAGAACTTTGCGAGCAACCCGAACGCCATGAGCGTGGGGCAAAACCAGGACTATACCATCACTTTGAATCTGCTCTGGAATTCGGCTCCGCTGTATCGAAAGTTCCGAAAACCAGGGGATAGCAAGTTCCAAACGTTGATCCACGAATGCACGCACCTGTTTTTGGACACCGACGACGACGAGTATGGTGTCCAGGATTGCGAAGCCGTCGCCGGCAAGTCCCCCGCGGTCGCCAAAAAAACCGCCGACAACTGGGGCTATTTCATCGAAGAATTTCACCCCGGAAGCTGACCGAAGCACTAAGGATCGGTCGGAAATCAGCGTTTCGTTGAGACTTGCCGGAAAACGCTTTCGATCAGCTCCATCGCCGCTTTCAAGTTCGCTTGGACCTGTTGGGAAATGGATTCGTTTCGGATCTGCAAGATGCTGTGCCGTTTCATTGCGATGGCCTTCTCTGAAGAAACAATGAAATCGGCCAAACGGCGTCGGCTGATTCGTTGTCGGGTCGCCCGGGAAGATTAAACTTTCGAGCATCCTGAGCCGTCCCCACTCTTTGCCGAGTCACCCACCGATGTCGAAGCAACCGCAACCGTTCCGTCCCGCAGTCGACGGATTCACCCGGCGAAAATTCATGCATTTCGCCTCCGGACTCTCGGCGACCGCTTTGTCGTTTTCGCAAGCACGGGGTGCGGAGACGCCCGGATTTCCAAGCGATCCCTTTTCGCTCGGCGTTGCCTCGGGGGATCCGGACCACCAGAGTGTCGTGTTGTGGACACGCTTGGCCCCGGCTCCGCTCCAGCCCGGGGGCGGGATGCCTTTCCGCATCGTCGACGTGCAGTGGGAGATTGCCGAGGACGATAAGTTCTCGCAAGTCGTCGCAAAGGGCGTTTATGCCGCGACGCCGCAGTTGGCTCACTCGGTCCACGTCGAAGTCGACGGGTTGCGGGCGGACCGATGGTACTTTTATCGCTTCCGGGCCGGCGATGCGGAAAGTCCGGTGGGACGCACGCGAACGATGCCCGCACCGGGTGCGATGCCGGACAAGGTCCGGTTCGCGGTGACATCGTGCCAAAATTTTGAACAGGGACTGTTCACGGCTTATGAACGAATGGCGGACGACGAAGTCGACTTGGTCTTTCACCTCGGCGATTACATTTATGAATACGAAGCCGGCCGCAACGGTAAAGTTCGCACTCACCAGGGATCGGAAATCCGATCGCTCGATGATTACCGGATCCGTCACGCCCAGTACCGGATGGATCCCCTGTTGAACGGCATGCATGCGGCCGCACCTTGGATCGTGACTTGGGACGATCACGAGTTCGACAACAACTGCGCGAGCGACATCTCCGAGGAATCCGGCGTCGACCCGCTGGATTTCCTGGTCCGTCGCGCGAACGCTTATCAAGCCTACTACGAGAGCATGCCGATTCGTTCGACTTGCATGCCACGTGGCAGTGACATGCGACTTTATCGTCAGGCTACCTTCGGTCGCTTGGTCGATTTTCAGGTCCTGGATACTCGCCAATACCGGTCGGATCAGCCCAACGGCGACCGACGATCGCCGATCAACGCCCAAGCGCTCGATCCGACACAGACCATGCTGGGACGCGAGCAACGCGGATGGATGTGTCGCAACTTGGTGCGGTCTCGCGCGCAGTGGAACGTCCTGGCCCAGCAGGTGATGATGGGCATGGTCAATCGTGTCGGCGATGTGGAACAGCCGGAATACTCGATGGACCAGTGGCCCGGGTACACGCATGAGAGGATGGAGTTGATGCGGTTCCTCCGTGAGCGGAGGATCAGCAATCCCGTCGTTCTGACCGGTGATATTCACAGCAACTGGGCAAACGAATTGCGGGTCGATGATCGCAGGGCGGAGGATCAGCCGGTCGCGACGGAGTTCGTTTCAACATCGCTGAGCAGCGGCGGAAACGGCGTCGACAAGCCACAGAACATGGACCGGCTGCTGAGCGCCAATCCCTGTGTCAAATTCCATAACTTGCAGCGCGGTTACATCTTGTGTGACGTCACCGAAAAAGACTGGAAAGCTGATTTCCGAGTCGTCGACCAAGTCGTTCGGCCGGGCGGCAAGACGTCCTCGCGGGCGTCGTTCGTGGTCGAGTCGGGCGCGGCGGTGATCCATCCGGCCTAGCTTCGTTCGCTCGCAGATCGGCCGGGCGTCGCTTCGTCAAGAAGTCCCGTTCGTTTGGGCGATGCCAGTCGTGTCGAATCGAATTGCAGCATCCGTTGCCGACGCCGGATGAGCTAAAGGCGTCTTGCGAAGAAAGTTATGAAGACGGCATGTACTCCGATTTCGCGGCCGCGGTCGACGTGAAACGGATGACGGCCAGGCGGAGCATTTTCGAGATTCGCCGGACCTTACCGATCGCTGGGACATGGCTGGACGTCGGTTGCGGTGACGGAATGTTCGTCAAAATGCGCCATCGCTGGTATTTTTACATCCCCGAAGAACACCTGCAATATTTCAACCGCGCCAATCTCACCCGGTGGCTGCGGCAGAAAGGCTTTGAGGTGATCAGTGCCACGCGGACCTATAAACCGCTGACGTTCAACTACTCACTGACACAATTTGATGATCATCATGCATGTGCCTTGTTCGCAGACTCACGCGGCGATCAGACTGGGCGTCGGAATCGCGTTGCTGATTTTCGTAGGATCCGGTCGGCTTTTCTCGCAGACGGCACCGATCGGCGATGATGTAGGTTCACAGGTTCAATCGTCCGCGAGCTCGACGCCTCGTTTGGACGGACCTTGGATCAAACTGGTGGGACGGCCGCCGCTTGAGAAATGGGCGTCCGATCGTGCCGAGCCGGTTGATTTCACGTTGTTCCAAGCCGACAACGGTCGCTGGCAGCTGATCGCTTGCGTCCGGCACACGTCTCATCCGGGCGGGACTCGATTGCTCTATCGATGGTCCAGTCCTGACCTGGTGGCAGAAAATTGGCGAGCCGATGGAATCTTTCTTTCGTCGGATCCGGACTGGGATCATGCGGAAGGAACGTTGCAAGCGCCCTTTCACGTCTTCGACGCGGGCCGTCACCATCTGTTTTACAACAGTCGCGGCGGGCATTTGATGACCAGTACCGACGGGATCGACTTTCAGCCGGTCGGCACCGAGGCGATTTTTCCGATGGGTCGCGACGTTTGCATCCTGGATGATCGAGAACGATCCGGGAAATGGATCGCCTACTACACGTCGCCGGAGAAGGGCATCAATCCCGCGACCCGGGACCATACGATTCGTGCCCGTACGGCGGAAAACCTGGAGGGCCCTTGGAGCGAATCGGCTGTCGAGATTCCGCCGATCACGCCACCGGCAAAGGGTTACACGTTTGTCTACGCCGAAAGCCCGCTGGTGGTCCGACGCGGAGGCGACTACTACCGCTTTGAACAATTAGAAGTTTTTCGATCCGACGATCCGTTGAAATGGGAAGGACCGCCGATCGCGAGGCTCGCTCCGCGGGATCCGCTGAAGCGTCTCGCGCCGGAAATCGTCACTCATGAAGGCAGAGACTATCTGGTCGCTTATCAATGGCGGGGCCGCGACCCGCGGGGCATCTACCTCGCTCCGTTGGTGTGGGAATAGGGCGGCCGGCCTCACTCCGTCTGCAAGACACGCTTGGCCAACGAGGTTGTCTTTTCACCTTCGCCGTGCAGCAGATAAGAACAACCTGCCAAGTAGCGTGATCGCCACGTCGGGTGGATCTGGTAGTAATCCTCCAACGCGGCGGAACTGAACTTGTAATCGTGGGCGTCGTTGCCCTTGAGGAACACCAATTCACGGGCCCGCCCGATCACGTCGGTGGCGACCGCGGGTCGCTCGGTCAAGTTCAGCACGGCTTCGGCGGCAGCCTTTCGGTCGGTGCCCACTTGCTTGAACAAACGGTCGATGCTGGCGTCTCGGTCGGACGCCGGCGTCAAATCGAGAAGATCGACGTTTCCCATCCGGCCACGCGCCTCGGCCGACTCCCGAAAATGCGGAATGAAAGCGGCGTTCTGCAACAACAGCCATTGCCGGGTCTGCTCGTCGTGGACGTTTCGATACAGGTACCGCATCGCGTTGGACGTGGTGACCGCGTGCAGTGGCACGATGGCGGCCTGTCGTGAAACCATTTCGGCCGCGGCGATCATGATTCCGTCATAAACGCTTTCCGGATGCACGCCGGACCGGATCAAATCCACGACAAAATCTGCAGCTTGTTCCGGTGTTGCGGTTCGTAGCTCTTTGACGACGGTGGCCGATTCGACCGGCTTCCGTTCGGCCGAGAACCATCCGCCGGACAGTCGGCCGACACGATTCCAATTCGATCGGCCGACACGATCGACGTCCAAATCGGACTCGGCGGGATTGGGGTCCCCGGTGTGATTCAAAATCGCGTAGCACAACGATCGCACCACCGCCTCGGCGTGCTGCCAGCCGATGACGTCGAGCGTGCGGAACGCGTTGGCCAGATAAATTGATTTGTGGCCGATGCTTCGATAGTCGCGTGCGGCGTGCTTCGCCAACAGATTCAAGATCCGGCCGGCGGGCGCCGTTCTCGCAACGACCGTCGCCGCGGCGTCGGCCGCTTCGACATCCCAATTCGCCATCGCCCGATCGAGCTTATCGAGGGCTTTGACGGGCTCGGGTAAACGCAGCGAAGGCGCCGCCGCCATCGTCCAGTCGCCTTCGCGGACATCCGACTGCTGGGCACGTTTGAAGTAATCGACGCTCCACAAAAGCGGTGTCCAGCGGTGTTCGTCGACACCGGCCAGGGAGGCTTGGTGGGCCGAGTGAACCACCAAAACACTATGAAACTTGAAACCGACCGAGGGCCGAGGTTGAACGTTGCGAATGCCGGCCAAGAAAAGCGCCGCCAAGAGTTGTTGGTAACTTCGGCCCGTCCGGATCTCGTCCAGGACTCGATCGACGGTCTTTTCTCGCGGCGTGTTTTCCAACAGTTGGACGAGCGGTTCGATCTCGGCACTGAAACGCACGTGGCCGGGGGCGACTTGCAGCTCGTCTGCCCGAAGTCGTGGCAGCCAGCACAGCCCGGTCGCCCCGCCAGCGGCGACGGCAAGCGAATTTCGGACGAATTGTCTTCGATCTTGCATGGCGAATTCCGGGGTCGAGGAGTCATCGAGTTCGACGCGTCGACGTTGACGGCCATCTGCCATTGTAGGGCATCGACCGGCCGATCGTGAATTCGATTTTCAACTGGACATCGGAACGGTTTCCGCCGCATGATTTCAGGCGGGGATGCCCGTTGCCGGCGCGACGACTTCCTCGGCTTCCCCGGCGGGGGTCGGTTTCAACACCGCCATCAAGTCTTCCAGGATCAAGTACAGACAGGGAACCAAGACGAGAATGATCGCGGTGGCGAACAGGATTCCGAATCCCAAGGAGATCGCCATGGGGATGATGTACTGGGCCTGAAGCGAATCTTCGAAGATCAACGGGACGAGTCCGCCGAAGGTCGTCACGGTGGTCAGCAAGATCGGTCGGAAGCGTCGCAATCCGGCTTGGCTGATCGCTTCGAACGCGGACATTTCCCCGCGGAGCTGGTTGGCGTAGTCGATCATGATCAGCGAGTCGTTGATGACGACGCCCGAAAGCGCGATCACGCCCATCAGGCTGACCAAGGACAAGTCGTAGCCCAGCAGCATGTGCCCGAAGATCGCCCCGACGATGCCGAACGGGATCGCCACCAACACGATCAGCGGTTGAATGTAGCCGCGAAACGCGATCGCCAGCAGCGAATAGATCACCGCGAGTGCCAGCCCGAACGATCCCCACAGCGAAGCGGTGGCCTGACGCATCTCCGCGTCACTGCCTTCGAAACTCCAGGTGATTCCGGGATAGTCGCCACGCAACAGCGGCAATTCGTCTTGCTGCAAAGCCGTCAAGACTTGCGTGATCGCACGCTTGGGCTCCACGTCCATCGAAACGTTGATGACGCGGCGACCGTCGCGGCGGCTGAGTGACGAAAACGCGACGTTCTTTTCGACTTCGGCGACTTCCAGCAAGGGCACTTCCGCGCCGGTCGGCGTGCGGATGACCAAGTCTTCCAAGTGATGGATGTCCTCGCGTTGATCTTCGGGCAGCTTGACGCGGACTTCGATCTCGTTGGTCCCACGGAGTAGCCGCAAGGCCAGCGAACCGAAGTAGGCGCCCCGCAATTGGTCGCCCAGTTCTTCGTCGGTCAAGCCGAGGGCTCGGCCTTCGGGACGCAGCCGAAAGTCGTATTGATTTTTGCCGCGATTGAAGCTGTCGCTGACGTCGCGAACGTTGGCGTATTTCTCGACCCGCTCGACGAACGCCCGCGCGGCCTTTTCCAGCACGTCGATGTCACTGTGGCTGAGGTCGACGCTGATGTCGCGGCGATACCCCCCGGGGCCGCTTTCGGCTTCGAAAGTCACCTGATCGACACCGGGCAAGTCGCCGATCGATTCTCGCCACAACTCGATGACGTCTTTGGCGGTCATGTCGCGTTCGTCCGGCGGCTTCATGACGATTTCCACGTCGATGAAGCTTTGACCGCGGACGTTCGTTTTGATGCCTTCGGCGACTTCGTGCAGATTGTGTTCGTCGAACATCCGCAAGCTGGCGACGGTCACGGCGTCGGCGATCTCGGCGGCTTGATCTTGCGTCGTTCCGACGGGCATTCGCACGCCGGCTTCGATCTCGTCGGCCGAAACCTCGGGCATCAGGATCATGCCCATGTGAGCACTGGTGGCGTAACCGACGACGATGATGAATAAGCCGAACGCGATCGACGCGGTGACGTATCGGAATCGCAGACAGCCGCGTAGGATTGGGCCGAAAACCGCTCGGACCGTGCGATTGAACGAGCGGCTGAACCACTGTTGTCCGCGATGGATCCACCGCCCCAGTCGGCTGAAGCCCAAACCGGCGAAGCCGAGTCGCCGCAGGAATCCTCGCCTGCGGGGCGCTTCACCGACGTCGCGCGTGTGGGCCAAGTGCGCCGGCAAAATCAACAACGATTCGACCAGCGACAGCGTCAAGACGATGATGACGACGATCGGCAGCGGCTGCCAGAATTTTCCCGTTTCACCGGGGATGAAGATCAACGGCACGAAGGCGACGATGTTCGTCAAGATGCTAAAGATGACCGGGCTGGCGACTTGCTGCGTGCCGCTGATCGCGGCCGATTCGTGATCGGGTTCGCTTTGACGTTTTTCGTAGACGTTTTCGCCCACGACCACCGCGTCGTCGACGACGATACCCAAGACGACCAAGAACCCGAACAGCGAAATCATGTTCACGCTGACGTCAAAGGCGGGCATGAACAACAGGCCGCCGATGAACGACACGGCCATGCCCGTCATGACCCAAAACGCGAGACGCAATTCCAAGAACAGCGCCAAGATCACCAGCACGATGACGACGGCGAGAAGTGCGTTTTCGAGCACCAAGTAAAGCCGCCGCCGGAATTCCTCGGCGTCGTTGCTGTCGATCCGCCACGTCACGCCCGGCGGCAGCCCGACTTCGAATTCGCTCATCGTCTTTTCGACCGTCTTCGCGATGTCGATCGGCGACTGAGAACCGACGCGAAAAATGTCCAGTTCCACGGACGGCGTGCGGCTGAATTGGGAGTGAAAGCCGACTTCTTCGAAGCCGTCCCGGATCGTCGCCAAGTCGCCAAGCGTTACCGTTTGACCGTCGCGACCGGAGACGATTTCGATGCCCGCGAATTCGTCGGCCCACTGCTTGCGGGCCTTCACACGAAGCAGGATTTCACCGGAATTGGTTTGCACCGACCCGGCCGCGACGTCGCGACTGGACGTGCGGATGATTTCTGCCACGTCGGACAGCGTCAAACCGTATTCACGCAAGTTTTGACGCGGTATTTCGACGTGGGTGACGTAGTTGGGAACGCGGCGGAGTTCGACTTGCGTGATCTCGTCGGTCGCCTGCAGCTGATCGCGCAGCTGCTCGGCCAACTTGCGGAGCGTCCAGATGTCGACCGGACCGTAGATCGCGACCTGCATGACGTCCTGTTGTTGCGATTGCAGTCGGACCTCGGGCTGTTCGATCTGTTCGGGGAACGTGCGGATGCGATTGATCGCCTGCTCGATCTCTTGAAACGATTTGATCCGCCCGTCGCCGGGGATCAACTCGATCAGGACCTCGCCTCGTCCCTCGCGGGCCTCGCTGGTGATCTCGCGGATGCCTTCGACGCTGCGGATGGCACCTTCGATCGGTCGCAGGATCCCCTGTTCGACTTCTTCGGGAGAGGCGCCGGGGTAGCCGACGGTGACTTCGACGATGTCCAACTGGAATTGCGGGAACACTTCCTTTTGAATCGTGAAGGCCGACCAGACGCCACCGCCCAACAGCAAACACATCAGCAGGTTGGCCGCGATCGAGTTGCGAGCCATCCAAGCGATGGGGCCTTTGCGGGTCGACGTCTCGGGCAACGGCTTGGTCAATCCACAACCTCCGCGTCGTCGCCGTCTGTTTCTTCGTCGACTTTTCGCAGCGCGACCCCGTCGGCGACGGTGGCCAGTGTCGTGGTGATCACTTCGTCGCCGTGATCCAAACCGTCGCGGACGTAGACGAATCGGGCGTCACGAAAAACGACATCGGCTTGGCGGATCTGCAGTTCGTTTTGCCGCATGACCCACACGGTGTCCCGATCGCGCAAGAAATCGCGAGGTAAACGCACCACGTCTTCGATCGGGCGACCTTCGATTTCGACGTTGATCAACGAACCCAAGATCAGTGGCGGCGCCTTGGACGTCATCGCCAGCGGGTCGGCGACGGTGATCAGGACTCGGGCCAAGCGGGTTTGCGCGTCCAAGGCACCGATCATTCGCGCCACAGTGCCGCAACGTTCTGCACCCGCACCCCACGCGTCGACGTTGTGCAGGGTCGCCGGGGAACCCGGCTGGGCAGAATCGTCGAGCGTCGAATTCGTGCCACCGGTTTGCTCTCCTTCGGCCGACGCAAACTCGATCCACCGCAGGCTGCGCACCGGCACGGCGGCGGAGACCCAGTATTCGTCGATGCCCACGAGCCGTCCCAGGTCATCGCCGGTTCCGACCTGGGAACCGATGTGGACCGCACGCGTCAAGACTTGGGCGTCGAAGGGCGCGACGATGCGGGTGCGATCCAAATCCAATTGGGCTCGCTCGACCGCCGCTTCGGCCGCTTTGACTTCCGCCCGGATCGAAGCGATCTGAGGTTCACGAAGCACGAGCGCACGATTGGCCGCATCGACGGTGACCTGCAGCATCTTGAGTTCTTTTTCGGCCAAGCTCTGTCGACCCGATTCGATCGCCAAAGACGCCTCGGCCTGTTCCAACTCGCTGCGGCTGATCGACAGGGCGTTTTCGAAGTCGGCCCGATCGATTTTCAGCAACGATTCGCCGCTCCTGATCATGCCGCCGGGAACGAAGCCGGGGGACAATTCGACGACTTGGCCGCTGACCCGCGACCTCAAGTTGACCTCCTGAGCCGCCTGCACCGTTCCCAGCACTTCGATTTTCGGACGATACGTGCCGCGTCGGACGGTGATGGTTTCCACCAGCGCGGACGACTTGCGTTTCGCGTTGATCGTTTGGGCAGTCGGTTCGGTCTGATTGATCAACACGACCGCTCCGACGCTGGCCGCCAAAATCCCCGCACAGGCGAACACCGAAAAGGCTACTCCCAGCCAGTAACCTGCGGTTCGTGATGCGGGGGAATCCGTCATGGGGGCGGGGTTTCGGGTGGGATCAGGGCGTCAAGGGATGGTAATCGCAGCGGCCGCACCGGGCCAATTTCCGGATCGTCGCTGTTTCGGTCGTTGTCGAATTCGGGCTCCGCGTCACGCGCCGCGTCGGGTTCGGCTTCCCCGGGCGGAATCGCTTCCGGGTCGTCGGATCCGTCGGCGTCCTCCGTCTCGTCGGCTTCGTCGGTCTCGGTTACCGCTGCGACCGGCGCGGCCGATGTCCGCGGATCGAATCCGCCGGCCAGTGCCAAGTATAACGAAACTCGGATCAATCTTAACTCTAGTTGGGCGGAAAGCGTTTCGCGCTGCAGGCGTTGCCAGGCGGTGATCGCGGTCAGCACGGCCAGGTAATCTTCGTCGCCGATCAGGTATTGTTCGCGGAGCTGTTCCGAGGACTGGCGTGCCAGTTCGACCTGTTCGGCGAGATACCGGAGCCTTCGGATTTGATATTTCTCTCGCGCCAGGGCGTCTTCGACTTCGCGAAAGGCGACCAGCACCGTTTGTCCGTATTCGTTGAACCGCAGACGGGTCAGGGCGGCGGTTCGGTCGACTTCCGCCCGCCGCTGACCGCCGTCGAATAGCGGGGCGATCAATTGGGACCCGATCGAGACGAACCAGTCGCGGAACAGATTTTCCGGACGATCGGCGGCGTTCAGCAACGATCCGGTCAAATTCAGCCGCGGAAACTGATCACTGACCGCGGCGGCCAAGTCACGATTGGCCGCGGCGAAGGACAAGTAATCGCGTCGGACATCGGGGCGGCGTCGGAGCAGCTCCGCCGGCAAGCCGGTCGGCGGCAGTGACGGCAGTTCGGGCAGTTCGGTTCCGGGGGCGTAATCGGCAGCCTGGGGCAGTTCGCCCAACAGGATCGCAAGCTGGTGTTCCAGCAATTCGACCTGGGCCCGCACGACCGTCCTTTGCTCGAAAGTCGATTCCAGGAGCTGCCGTTGCCGCAGCACGTCGGGGCTGCGAACCAGACCTCGGACGAATCGCAACTCCTGGAGTTCCAAACCCGTTTCGTTGGTTTCGATCTGGTCGTCCAGCAGTTCGAGTTGAGCGTTCGCTTCGATCAGTGCCAACCACGTCCGCGTGACCTCCGCGGCGAGGATCAATGCCACGGTTTGGTAATCCGCGTAGGTGGCGGAGGCTCGGAAACGCTCGGCTTCGACTTGCGATTCGATTCGCCCCCACAGGTCGACTTGATAGGAAGCGTCGAGTCCGATGACGCTGGGAAAGCGGTCTTCGCCGGGGCCGAAAATGCTTTCCGTGTTGATCACCCCGTCGACGTCCGGAAAGAAATCCGACGCCTGACGCCTGGCAAGGGCCCGCGCCGCGGCGACCCGCTGGAGGGCTGCGGCCAGATCATAACTTCCCCGAAACGCTTGATCGACGCGGGCGTTCAACTCGGCATTGCCCAGCAACGTCCACCATCGCTCGGCCGATTCCCCGAGGCCGCTGTCGGAAAACGGGGCCAAGGGCTGGCTTGTGAACTGACCGATCGGTTCCCGATTCGCGCAGCCGAGCATGACCGCGACAAGCAAAACAACCTGCCAGGGGATCGGAAAGGTCGGGAGTGATCGAAACGAGGCCATAGAGCGTCCGGAATAGACGCCGGGGCGAGTTTCCGACAAGTGCAATCAGAAAAAAGGTGCCCGCGCGACGATTTCCGTAACGTGTGCGTCCTGACGACCGATCACTTCGTGTCCCCGCAGTGGCGATCCAACCAGTCGAAGAAAACGCGTCCCCACAGGACTCCGTTTTGCGGCGACATGACCCAGTGGCCTTCGCCGGGAAAGTACAGAAACCGACTCGGCACCCCTTGGACCTGGGCGGCCGTGAACGCTTCGAGGCCCTGGTTCAAGGGCACGCGAAAGTCTTTTTCGCCGTGAATCACCAGCAAAGGTGTCTTCCAGTTGCCGGCAAACTTGTGCGGCGAGAACTTCGCGTAGTCCGCGGCGATCGATTCGCTTTTCCAGTACGGACCGCCGAGGTCGTGATTGACGAAAAACAACTCCTCGGTCGAACCGTACATCGATTCCAGGTTGTAAACGCCGCAGTGGGCGATCATCGAGCAAAAGCGACCGGCGTCGTTGCCCATCAACCAGTACACCGTGTAACCGCCGAAACTGGCCCCGATGGCGGCGACACGCTCGCGATCGATCGTCTTGTCGGCCATCATCGCGTCGGTCGACGCCAAAATGTCCTGCATCGCTTGGCCGCCCCAGTCGCCGCTGATTTGATCGTTCCACTGACGACCGAACCCCGGCATCCCGCGTCGATTGACCGCCAGCACCACGTAGCCTTTGGCGGCCATCATATGAAAGTTCCAGCGGTACGAGAACCATTGTCCGATCTGGCCCTGGGGCCCGCCTTGACAGTACGTCAACATCGGCCATTGCTCGGCCGCCTGGGCGTCGTAGTCCGGCGGCAAGATCACCCAGTTGTGAATCGGCTTGCCGTCGGTGGCAGTGAAGATGCGTTCTTGAACGGTGGGCAATTCCAAGTCTGCCAAGATGTGGCCGTTCACGTCGGTGATCGTGATCAGCTTTCCCGACGACGGATCCAACACCGCCAATTCCGTCGGCCGCAACATGTTCTGTTGACGGAGCAGCAAATGCCCCGTGCCGGGAATCACCGCCACCAACGCAAAGTTGAATCGCCCCTCGGAAACCTGTTTCAAGTCGCCGCCGGTCGCGGCGATCGAATAAACCTGATCGGTGCCCCGTGTCTCGCTGTAAAAGTAGATCCGTTTGCCGTCTTCGCTCCAGGACGCATGGTGCGTCGTTTGATCCAAACCGCCGGTGACTTCGACGATCTCGCCGCTCGTGCGGTTGTACAGCATGATCCGGTTCCGATCCGATTCGAATCCGGCACGCTCCATGGAGTGAAAGGCCAGAAATCGACCGTCGGGCGAATACGCCGGGTCGGTGTCATAGCCGGGCATCCCCGGCGTGATGTGTTTCAGATCGCCGCCGTCGGTGGCGACCAGATAAATCCCGCTATCGGTACTTTCGGCCGGGTTGTTGACCAGTTTGATCGTCAACGCCAGCTCGCTGCCGTCCGGCGAAAACGCGAAGTGCTCGCTGCCGCCGAACGGAGGCAGCGGACAATCCGCCTTCAATGACGGCATCAAATCGACCGGCTCCGATGCAACGCCTTGTTCGTCGATCCGAGACACGTGGACGTGGCTGTAGGCGTAGTCGTGCCAAGCGTTCCAGTGTCGGTACATCAGCGAGTCGATGATCCGCGCGTCGGCTTGGGGCAGATCTTCGTAGATCTCGGTGACTTTCGAATCCAGCTTGACGTCGACGGTGAAGGCGATGGCGTCACCGCCGGGCGAAGCTTTCAGGTTGGCCACGCCTTGATCGACGTCGGTCAACTGCACGGTTCGCCCGGTGGCCGGGTCGAGCATCCAGACTTGCGGTTCCTCGTCCTCGTCCTCGTCCTCGTCTTCTTCCTCCTCCTCCTCCTTCTCCTCGTCCGTGTCTTCGTCATCATCCTCGTCGTCGTCCTCATCTTCCTCGCCGGGGGCGATGTAAACCAGTTTGGCTCCCGAGGCATGATTCAGCCAGGAGAGCGACCCGAGTCCCTTGACGTCGCTGAGCAGGGTTTTCACCTCGCCGGCTCGCATCGCGGTGCCGAACGCCGTCGCTTCGGTCAGGCCGCCGGTTCCGCCTTCGCCGCCGAAGGCCGACGGTTCGGGCAACGCCTGGATCATCAAACTGGTCGTGCCTTCGTTTTCTTCCAACTCGTAACGAGTGACCAGGTAAGCGACTTGTTTGCCGTCCGGCGAGACGACGGCATCACCGATGCGGGCGAGATCCCACAGCCTTTCCGGCGTCAGTCGCTCGGCCGACGCGGTGATTTGGACGTCGGTTAACAAAAACACCGTCATGCAAAAGGTCGTGAGAACGGTTCGAAGATTCATGGTGCGTTTCATCGGCGGGCGAGTTCGGAGAAGGGGTTTCCCGATCAAGATATCAGGTTTGAATCGAAGCGAACGTCTCGGCCGGTGGAAACGAAAAAACCCCCGGCAGCCGCTCGGGCTGACGGGGGTTCTGGTTCAGTGTTTGCTGGTTCGGTGATCAATTTTTCGAGTTTCAGGCCCGCAGGTTGTCAGGCCGATCGATCGAAAATTCAGTGACCGCAACCGCAAGCCGGAGCAGCCTCGCAGCCACAAGCCGGTTCGAATCCGCAGGACGGTTCGATGAATTCGCAACCGCAAGCCGGTTCGATGACTTCGCAGCTGTCGCAACCGCAAGCGGGTTTCTTGAACAGGTTCTTCAAGAAGCCGAAAGGCTTGCGGGGCGCCGCACAGGGAGCATCGCAGCCGTACACCGGGGCTTCGCAGCCACAGACGGGGGCGGGCATTTCGCAACCGCAAACCGGCTCGGCGACACAAGCGTCACAGCCGCGGTGCTTGTTGAACAGCTTGCTGAACAAGCCGACGCGAGGTCCGCACGGGGCGGGGGCTTCGCAACCACAAACGGGCTCGTAAACCGGCATCGCGACTTCGCAGCCACAAACGGGTTCACAAACGTCGCAACCGCTGTCACAGCTGTTGCCACAAAGTTTGTCGAAAAGACCGAACGCACTGGCGCTCGGGGCACTGCCGGCGATCATTGCGAAAGCCAAAAGCGCAGGAACGATTACACGACGCATCGTGAATTCTCCATGGAAGGGATCGGGAAGGGAATTCGCCACCCGCAACACTCCGAGCGGCCATGCGACCACAAAGGGAAAGGGATTGCCACGCCCGTGTCGGCTACAGAAACGAGGAGGAATCCGTTGGCCGATCGGCGTGTGGCGGGTAACGCCACACCGCAAAGGTGTCTTGGGCTAACGATCGGCGATTCGATCGTGCCCGCCATGGAAGACTTTGCGTTAAATAACGAAAGGACACGCCAAGGCCTCAGGTCGCGAGGGTCGTCGCGGTCGAAACGCCTGTCCAGACTCCGCCGGCTCGCCGCACTACGAAAGCAGCTCGCCGCACTACGAAAGCAGCTCGCCGCACTACGAAAGCAGCTTGCTGCACTACGAAAGCAGCTTGGCGCCGAGTCGCTCGTCGCAGGCGTCGATCACCGCGGTGATCAATTCGTCGGCTTGGTCGCCGCTGAGCGTTTCCGACTGGCTTTGCAGTTCGACCGTCAACAGAACGCGTTTCGTATCCGCCCCGTCTTTCTCGGCGTCACGATAGGTCTCGCGGTACTGCACGCCTGCCAAGCTGTGGGTGACGGCCGTGCGGACGACGGATTCCAGTTCGCCCCATCGAACCGATTCGGCGACGATGAAATTCAAGTCGCGTTGGATCGAGGGGTAGGGACTGATGGCCCGTTGTTGAGGGACCAAGTTCGCCAACGCAAACACCGCCGGCAACGAAATCTCCGAGATCTGGATCGGTTCGGGAAGTTTCCAAGCCTTGGCGGTCTCCGTATCCACGCTGCCCAGATAGCCGATCGTCGTTTCGTGGCGACGGTCGGACGCGTCGCCCGAGTCGTCGGCGATGATCAATTCCACCGCCGTGCCGTCGCGCAAACCGTCCCGCTGGACCGGCGCCACCGTCAAGCGACCCCCGACGCCGAGTCGGTCGCAAAGGCTTTCGAGGATGCCTTTCAATTCGAAAAAGCCGCCGCCGCGGACGATGCCCAGCGAGTAAGTTTCCGAGGGCAGAGCTTCCTCTCCGACGCCGGGCAGGTAGACGTGCGCGATTTCGAACAAGTCGGCGTGTAAACCGGAAGCGGCCCAGTTGCCGGCGCGACTCTGCAGCAAACTGGGGATCAACGATCGGCGAAGTCGTCGGCTGCCTTCGAGCATCGCGGTTTGCGTTTGCAGGGCCGGGCGGTCCGTCCAGGGGCTGATCGATTCGTCCAGTTTCTGCGTCACCACGCTGGGCGTCATCGCCTCGCTGACTCCGGCGGACGTCAACACGCCGCGAACCTTGGCGGTGGCCAGATCGAAATCGCGGGCCCGACTCGGTGCGACCGGCACCGAGGCGTCTTCGGGGATTTTGTCGTAACCGTGAATCCGAGCGACTTCCTCGATCAGATCGGCCTCGCGGGTCAGGTCGTGCCGCCACGACGGCGGAACGAACCGGCCCGGCACGCTGGTGGTCTGACATCCCAGGGCCGTCAAAATGCGAACGACCTCCTCGCCATCGATGCGAATCCCCAGAATGCGTTCCAGTCGACTGGCACGCAGCACGATGGGTTCCCGCGGCGGAATCTCCGCCGCAGTGTCGACGACACCGTCACAAACGGTTCCACCGGAGATTTCGGCGATCAATTGACAGGCTCGGCGGCTGGCCCAGTCCACGCCGACCGGATCGACACGACGTTCGAAGCGGAACGACGAGGGGCTGTGCAGTTTGAGTGCCCTGGCGGCACGGCGGACCGGGAGCGGTGCGAAGTTCGCCGCTTCCAGGATCACGTTGACGGTGGATTCGCCGATTTCCGATCCGGCACCGCCCATCACGCCGGCCACGGCCGTCGCCCGATCGGCGTCGGCGATCACGCACATCGACGGCGACAGGTGGTAGGTGCGGTGGTCGATCGCTTCGATGGTTTCACCCTCCGCGGCCGGCCGAACGACGATTTTGGCGTCGGCGATGCGGTCAAAGTCGAACGCGTGCAGCGGCTGGCCACATTCCAGCATCACGTAATTCGTGACGTCGACGACGTTGTTGACCGTGGCGATGCCGACGGCTTTCAGCGGCGCGGTGATCCAGTCGGGACTGGGGCCGATTTTGACGCCTCGGATGACTCGGGCGGTGTACCGCGAACAGGCTTCGGGGAAACGGTTTTCGACGGTCAACAGCGACGCGACGTCGACCTTGCCCGGTTTCAACCGGATTTCGGGAACGCAGACGGGCTTGTCGTACAGCACGCCGACTTCCCGGGCGACGCCCAGGTGGCCCAGGCAATCGCCGCGGTTGCTGGTGACTTCCAAGTCGATCACGACGTCGCCGCCGATCCGCTCGGTCGATTCGTGGTTCAGGCCCGAAAAACTGAAACGATCCTCCAGATCCGCAAGCGGCATGGACAAGTCGACGTACTTCGAAAGCCAATTCCAGGAGACAAGCATGACAGCGCAGACGCAGCGGAGAGTTAGAAAAAGGGCAGGGAAGGCAGGTGCGGAGTTTAGAAGTTGGGAGTGCAAGAGTGAAGGCGTGAAGCATGCGGCACACAAAACGCGACGCGTCAAAGGGTGCGACCAAGATTCTTGAGTTTTCGTCGACCTGACGACAGATCGCGAGCTAGGTTTCCTTCAGAGGGGAAAAAACCTTGCTTTGAAAGCCCAATCACTTGTCGATCTCATCATGTTCAAACTGAAACGAAACCCGAAATATCGAAAGCAGCGTGAACGCCGCGGAACGGCCACGGTCGAAGTCGCCATCTGTTTGCCGGTGCTGTTGACGCTGACGCTGGGCACGATGGATTTGTGTTCGCTGTTTTTCCTGCGCGAATCGGTGACGTTGGCCGCGTACGAGGCGGCCCGGGCCGGTGTCGGTTCGGGCGGCACCAACGGAACCGCCACGGCGCGGGCGATGAATTTTCTGGAACAACGCGAAATCGTGACGTCTGGAAGCCCCGTCAGCTTCAGTTCACCCGGTTTTGACAACGCCGACACGCTGGAAAACGTCACCGTCACGGTGACGGTGCCGTGTGCGGGCAACCTGTTGTTGCCCGGCACGATCTACGACGACTGGACGGTGACCTCCAGCGTGACGATGCGAAAAGAATATGCGAACGAGGACTGATTGATGAATCGCCACAGAATCAAACGATCGTTCACCCGCCGGCCGGGCGGGGGCGTGACCAAACGACGAGTCGGAAAGCCGTCCGCGTGCCGCATGGGGGCGGCCTTGGTCGAGTTCGCCGTGGTCTCCAACGTGTTGTTCCTGGTCGTGTTCACGTGTTGCGAATTTGCTCGCATGAACATGATTCGCAACCTCACCCAAGATGCCGCTTACTTCGCCGCCCGCCAAGCCATCGTACCCGGCGCCACGGCCGCGGATGCCGAGAACGCCGCCGGCGACTTGATGTCTTCGATGGTCGGCGAGGACTACGAGGTCAGTGTCAACGCGCTGAACGAGGAAAGCGAAGAAGTCGTCGTCACCGTCAGCGTGAACCTGGACGACGTCGCGTTCTTCACGTCGATGTTTTTTCCCGGAGCGGTGATCGAATCGGAAGCCCGCCTGCGAACGGAACGTTACGCCGGTTTTTTCGAGCAGTGAAAGCCGGCTCGTCGTTACCATCCTGTCCAATCTTTTCTACTTGGTTCCTCATCATGACAAACCGCACTCGTCTTTTCCGAAACCCTCGACCGAATCCACTTCGTGCCCGCCGCGTCCACCTGGCTCGGCGTAGCCGTCGCGGCAGCGTGATGGCGTTGATGGCATTCCTGTTGCCGATCCTTGCCCTGCTGGCCGCCTTTTGCGTCAACCTGGCGCACATGCAACTGACCCGCACCGAGTTGGTGGTCGCGACCGACGCGGCGGCGAGGGCCGGCGGACGCGCATTCAGCGAAGAACAGACCACCGACGCGGCGAAAGCGGCCGCCGTGGCGACGGCGCTGATGAACACCGTCGACGGCATGCCGTTGCAGTTGCGCCCCGAAGACGGTGCCAACGAGATCGAATTCGGGGCGACTTCGCAGCCCGGCGGCAACGGCACCCGATACTTGTTCACCAAGGTTCCGACCTCCCAAGTCGACGCGAACGGCGTGATCGCCAGCGCGGTTCGGGTCAACGGTCGACGCGACGCCAGTTCGCTGGGCGGCGTCATTCCGCTGGTCTTCCCGAAATCGTTCGGCAGCGAGTATTTTTCTCCGGTGCAAGATTCCGTCGCCATGCAAGTCGACCGAGACATCAGCCTGGTGCTGGACCGCAGCGGTTCGATGGATTGGTTGGACTGGCCCGAAGGCGTCACTCCGTTCAACCTCGGCGTCTTCGAAGCCGCCAGGCAAGCGGGCATCCTGACAAAGTACTACGGTTATTGGTATTACATCAACGGGAACGACCAGAGTTCCTTGGAACGCTGGGCATGGGACAACTACTATGATTTCGAAGACCCCTATGTCGTGAAATGGGAAGCGTTGAAAGACGCCGTGCAGGCTTTCATGAACGTGCTGGACGAAACCCCGCAAACCGAACAGATCGGCGTGGCCAGTTATTCGACCTGGGCGACACGAGACACTTGGCTGAACGAAGATTTCAGCGTCGCGACGAATAAGATCAACACGCTGCAGGCCGTCGGCGGCACGGGGATCGGTCGCGGCATGCGTGAAGGCATCAAGCATTTCATCGCCGGTAACGCCCAAAACGTGCGCCCCTTTGCGTCCAAGACCATGGTGGTGATGACCGACGGCAACGAGAACCAGGGCGAATCGTCACTGAGTGTCGCGCAAGAGTTTTCCGGAATGTACAACCTGGTCGTGCACACCGTGACGTTCGGTAGCGATGCCAACCAGAGCACGATGCGTGACGTTGCCCACGAATGCGGCGGCAATCACTACCACGCCGAAAACGCCGCGGGGTTGGTCGCAGTATTTGAAGAGATCGCCAACAACTTGCCGACGATTTTGACCGAATAGCCGATCCCCGCGACGGCTCGTGAGCTAGGTTTTCGCATCGCCGGTTGTTTCGGGGCGTACCTGTGATGCCAAAGCTTGTCGGCAACGAACCTACTTTCTACTTGAGTCGATTTCATGACCGACGAGTTTGAGGACCGCGACGGTTCGCCGCCGCCCAAAAGAACGGCCGATTCCGAAATGGCTCTGCGCGACATCGTGCGTCCGACCCGAAAAGGACTGACGCCGATCAAGTTGGTCGGATACACCGTGTCGACGCTCGTCACGATTTCGTTGCTGGGCTGGACGTTCGCGCGATCGATGTCCGCGCTGGGTTCCGGGGCCGCCGTCGAAGCGAACCAGACGTCGCACCAGAGCGGAGGGGCCGGCAAACGCGACACGATCATTCGCGAACTTTCCGAGAAGGCTCGCCGGATCGACGCCGAGTTGATGCGAGACCGGTCGTATCGCTTGCAACGAAGAAATACAGCGACCAAACGAAAGACCCAACAGGTCCACGACGAGTTCAACCGTCGCATCGAAAAGTTGGAGGAACAGGTCCGTGGGAAACACGACGTTCCGCCGGGGACCGTCGAATACGACATGATGAAGCGACTGGAGGACATGCGAGCCGATCCGTCGATTTCGGATTACCAGCAACGACAGCTTCGCGATTGAAGATGATCTGGGGACGGCACCGGGAAAACGCCCCAGCAGCGAATGGGGGCGGCAACGTCGCGAATGCCAGGCGGTCAAGTATGATGAACGGGCCGGCTTGTCCTTCTCGATTCGATTTTCCCGAACGCCTCATGTTTCCTTTTCCGTTGATTCGCCTGATTTTCGCTGTCACGTTTTTGTCGATCGTCTCGGTATTGCCGACCGGCATCGCGGAGGCTCAGCCGCCGGAAGACGCCGGTGCCGAGAACGTGGACCCCGAAAACGGCGGCGACGTCTCCGCCGATCCGACACCGATCAGCGATACGCCGTTGGTCCGCCAGACGATGGACTTGGCCCGTCGGAAACCCGAAACGTTGCCGCGGGCGATCCGTTCGATGACCCGGGCCGGCGAGTGGGCCGCGGTCGATCAGTTGCTGCGGCAGGCCGGCGAAGCGAAACTGGACGAGGCGGCATTGGCGGAGATCTCGCGACAGCTCGGCGGAGCCTTGTTTGTACGATTGAGCGGCCGCGAAGAACTTTCCGAGGCGGCCGAGGCCGTCCTGCAACAGGCGGCCGCGGCGGACCGCGCTCAGCGAGAATCACCCGAGCGTCTGGCCCAGGCGATCAAACAGCTCGGTGATCGAAACGTCGCCCCGGAAGACCGAGGGGCGATCGACAGACGCTTGCAGGCGTCACGGACCCTGCTGGGCGGCGGCGAACAGGCGGTCGTGCAAATGGTCGGCGCGATCGTCGGCGGCGAGGACGACGCACGAATCGGAACGCTGACCCGACTGCTGGCGCGATTGGGTGCCGGCGGCGGAGACCTCTTGCTGCAGTACGCGATCTACGCCGCGCCGGAGCAACGGGCGCGGGCGATGGTGGCGCTGGATCTTTTGAAGCATCCGTTGGCGACCGCGACGGCGCTCTCCAGCCTTCACGCGGCCGGTTCTACTGACGCCGAACGCACGGCGGCGGCGAACCTGCTTGTCGATTCGTCCGATTCGTTGCCCCAGCGCGACGCGGCCGTCGCCGCGCTGATGCGGCTGCTGCATCGTCAACAAGACATCGTCGATCGCCAAGTCGCCGGCGAATCCGTGACGACCGCTTGGGTGTTCGAACCGGCCACCGGCGACGCCTCGTCACTGATGGTGGACGCCAAAACCGAAGCACGACGCCGTGCCGTCGACATCGGTGCGATGTTGCGTCGGATCGGCGACCTGCCGCGGGAAGCGATGACCAAGATCGCGATCAACGACTTGACCTACCAAGTTCATGTCGATCCGGACTGGGGCGACGACGACCAAGTCGACGCGGCATTGACGACTTATCCCCACCTGGGAACCACACGCGGCCTGCTGGACTTTTTGGAAGCCGCGAAGCGAGCCGACCGACCGGCCGCGGTGATCGCGGGGCTGCGAATCCTTTCCGACGAATCCGCCGGCGTCGCTTCGCCGTTGTTGTTGACCGCCGATCAGCCGGCCAAGAGTGTGTTGGTCGAACTGGCCTCGTCGTCGATCCCCCGGGTTCGTTATGAGGCGGCGACGGCGATCGATGCCCTCCGCACGGACCGGCCCTATGCCGGCAAAAGCGAAGTTCGACGAACGATCGGGGAAATGGCGACCCTGGTCGAACGTCCGGTCGCTGTGCTGGTCGAGACACGGCCGCAGGTTCGCGGCGAATTGGGAGCCTTGTTGGCCAGTCTGGGTTACGAAGTCCGCTACGTCGGTTCGACCGCCGGAGCACTGCGGGCCTTGGCCTCCGGCGGTGACATCCGCTTGATCCTCGCCAAGACGCTGTTGTGGGACGCGACGCCGGTCGAGTTCGTCGATCGGGTTCGCCGCACGACGCTGGGTCGCGAGCTGCCCATCGTTTTCTTCACCGACGAAACGTCGACCCCGCTGGACTTCGACCAAATCGAACGGCCCCGCTGGCCGGGCCGGACGATGGTGATTCCGCGTCCTTACACCGCCGGCGGGCTGCGACCGGTGATCGAACAGATCGATCAGGACGCCGACTTGCTGCCGCTATCACCCGCCGAACGGCAGATGTTTCGGCGTCGTGCCGTCACGGGGGCAAATTGACCGGGTCGCCTGCGGCATTGTCATTCCGCCCGGTTACGCTTGACGGTATCGTTTGCACGGCGGTTCAAGTTCGAGGTCCTCTCCGTCCCCCGCAGCGATTCTGTTTTTCATGTCCCTGATCGGCAGCCCCACCACCGGTCCCGATGAACCGCTGTTGCCAGGGATCATCGGTCGGTCCCCGGCGATGCTGGGCGTGTACCGGGTGACCCGGCGGGTCGCCGGCAGCAACGCGTCGGTGCTGATCTTGGGCGAAACCGGCGTCGGAAAAGAACTGATCGCCAGCGCGATTCACGTGCTCAGCCATCGCAGCGGTGGGCCGTTCGTTCGCGTCAACTGTGGCGCCCTCAGCGAAAGCCTGTTGGAAAGTGAGCTGTTCGGTCACGTCCGCGGAGCTTTCACCGGCGCCGTCGCCAATCGCACCGGACGATTCGAAGCGGCCGGCGGCGGCACGATCTTTCTGGACGAAATCAACAGCACGACGTTGACCTTGCAGGTCAAATTGTTGCGAGTGCTGCAGGAAAAAGAATTCGAACGGGTCGGCGACACGACGACGCTCGGCACCGACGTGCGGGTCGTCGCCGCCAGCAACCGGGATCTGATGGCCGAAGTCCGCGACGAACGTTTCCGCGAGGACTTGTATTGGCGATTGAACGTGGTGCCGATCCGGATCCCGCCCCTCCGCGAGCGACGCGAGGACATTCCGGCGCTCGTGTCGTATTTCTTGGATCATTACAACGAGGTCAACGACCGCTTCGTGTCATTCATCGGCGACGGGGCCATGGAAGCGATGCAGGACTACCACTGGCCGGGCAACGTTCGCGAATTACAAAACTACATCGAACGCGCCGTCGTGATGGCCGAGACCGACGAGTTGACGACCGACCTGTTGCCGTTCTGTTTGACCGAATCGTCGCCGCCGGCGGTGACCGGGGAAGTCGCGATGGACTTGCAATCGCTGACCCGCGAAGTCGTCAACCGCGGCTTGGCCGAAGCCGGGGCGGAGGCCAACGACGTGCACGCGAAAGTCGTCGAAACGGTGGAAAAGGAGTTGATCACGCAGGTCTTGAAGACCTGCGACGGCGTGCAGACCAAGGCGGCGTCGCGTCTGGGCATCAATCGAAACACGCTGCACAAAAAGATCAAGGATTTCGGGCTGGGCGAAAGCGAAAACTCCTCGCCGTGATCGACAAGGCCGACCTGGCAATCTAGGAAGACTTTGCGGATCAGGCCGGCTCTGAGGATTTTTCGGATTTTTCCGGATTTCGGTCCAGGATCTTCATCAATCTCGCCGATATCGCTGGTGAATGACTCTCCGTCGGCCGAATGCGGCCGGTCGGTCGGTCCAACCTCCCTTCCAATCCAATTTGGGGAAAGCCAGTGCGTCTCTCTCGCGGCAACCTCTGCTCCACCGTCACCCTGGTCGTGTGCCAGGTGTTCCTGTTCGTCCTCGCCGACGCTGCCCAAGCCCAGCAGGCTTCGTCACGGCGGACCGCCAGCACCCGAGCGAGCGAAAAGGTCGCTCGAGCCTCTTGGCAGCCCGTTCGCAGTGCCAATGCACCCGAGCTGGACGACCGAAACGACGAATCCCCGGCCCAGCGCCGAGCCGGCTCGCGCGTCCCGGTTGCAAAAAAAACCGCGGGCGTTCGGCAAGCGTCGGGTTACCACACCGCCCCGTCGATGCCACCGACGACCCGGGTCCGCTCGGTTTCGACCATGCAGGCGCCGATCGTCGACGGCGAGCAAATGCCGATGGACGGCCAAGTCATCTTGGGTCCCGTCCATGACGGCCCGATCCACAGCGGCCCGATCCACAGCGGCCCGATCCAC
>CAYVRC010000023.1:37448-46878 GCA_964453205.1 uncultured Pirellulaceae bacterium
CGGCCCGATCCACAGCGGCCCGATCCACAGCGGCCCGATCCACGAGGGCAGCGTCTTGTACGAGGGCGACGGGTTTCCCCACGGCGTTTACGGATGCGGCGACGGATCTTGTGACGGCATGGGCTGCGACGCGATGGGCTGCGACAGTTGCGGACCGGGCGGCTGCGGCGAACTGATCGGCGGCAACGCATGGCGTCCCTGTGCCACCATCTGCTTGCCCCAAGACGGCTGGCTCAGCGTCGAATACCTCGGCTGGTGGCAGGACGGCATGAGCCTGCCGCCGCTGGTCAGCAGCAACGCGACCGCCGTCCCTCAAGCCCAAGCCGGTGTCCGTGGTGCCCCCGGGTACCAGACGCTGTTCGGCGGCGGCGAGGTCCTGGAGGACAACTTCGACGGAGCCCGAGTCGGTTTCGGCGTCTGGTTGGACAAGTGCCACACCTGGGGCATCGGCGCGGACCTGTTCCGCATCGGCCGCGAATCGATCGGCTTCCAACGCGACAGCACCGGCGCCCCGATTCTCGCCCGACCGTTTTTCAATACCGCGACGGGCCTGGAGGACAGCGAGCTGATCGCTTTTCCCGGCGTCGTCACCGGCCGCGTCAACGTCGATGCCAGCAGCGAACTGCAGGGCTGGGGCGTTCACCTGCGACGACTGAGCCATGCCAGCGAAGGCTGCTCGGGCGGTTTCTTCTGTGGCTGTCCCCAACACTTTTGCCGTCGCACCGAAGGCCTGTTCGGCTACCGCGGCATGCAGCTGGACGAAAACGTCCGAATCCGCGAACGACTGACCGGCGTCCCGGGAACCACGGCCGCCGGTGGCGAACAGTTCGACATCACCGACAGCTTCGACACCCGCAATCAGTTCAACGGCATCGACCTGGGTTGGAGCCAGCGACTCGTCCGCGGCTACTGGACGCTGGACACCGGCGTCCGTTTGGCCTTGGGCAACAACCGACAACGCGTCGCGATCGCCGGATCCAGCATCATCACCGACCCGTCGGGTAACCCGAACACGCCCCAAACCTTTCAGGGCGGCCTGCTGGCACAGCGATCCAACATCGGCGTTTACGAGCAAAACGAATTCGCCGTGATCCCGGAACTCAACGCCAAATTGGGATACCAACTGACGGACAACCTGCGAATCACGCTCGGTTACACGTTCTTGTACTGGTCCAACGTCGTGCGTCCCGGCGAACACATCTCCACGGATCTGAACCCGGCCTTGCTGCCGCCCGAATCGACACCGTTCACCGGCGTCCTGCGTCCCTCGTTCGCCTTCGACACGACGGACTATTGGGCTCAAGGCCTCAGCTTCGGTGGCGAGTACCGGTGGTAACGATTCGGCGGAACCTCCCGATGAATCGGGCGAAGCTAGGATGTCGAGCCACGAATTCGCTAACCTGATTCGTTTACCCAGATTGCCCAAGTCGATACGTCACTTCATCCCCGCGTCGGTGCGGATGCTCCGCGCCTACCCCCCCCAAAAGCACAGCCGACCGAACCGTTCAACCCGACCGAACCGTTCACACGGCTCCGACCGAATCACAGGATCGTCACGATGGTTTTTCAGCGATTGTTTCAGCGAACGAACGCCAAGCATGACCGGCAAGCCCGCCGTCGCAACAAGCGGCGTCCGATGCGATTGGAGACCCTAGACAAACGCGAAGTCTTGGCGGCCAACATCGGCCAGATCGCCGGCATCGCGTTTGTCGACCAGTCCGGCGACGGCCTGACCGGCGACGACCCGCGACTCTCGGGCGTCCAGGTCCAGCTGTTCAACGACGTCAACACCAACGGCACGTTCGAGGGTGGCACCGACACGCTCGCCGCGACGGTCTTCACGGCACCGGGCACGGCCGACGAACCGGGGCAATACGTGTTCGACGATTTGTCGCCCGGCCAGTACTTGGTCGTTCAGGCGACGTCGGGCACGCTGACCGCGCCGGCCCCGCTAGCGGTCACGATCACCGCCGATGATGCCGACGGGGCCACGATCGTGACGATCGACGATTTCACCAGCGGGGCTCAACTGGTCACGGCGACCGGCGGTGCGACGGAAGAAGGCTCGGCCGCCGCCGCGGCCGCGCTCGGTGGGGCCCGCGACGTTCAGGTGGAACACACGAACGCTTCGGGTAGCATCAGCGTCCAGATCGACGTCGGCACGGAATTGCTCAGTTTGCAAGCCGGGGGCGGTGCGACGGGCATCGGGATTGTCGAATACGACGGCGCCGACGGCGCGTTCGGGTTGAACATCCCGCCAGGATTTTCGCCCACGTCGGCATTGGCCGGTGGCACCGCCGGCGACGGCATCGTCGCGACCAACACGGGCTTGGAAGTGCTCGCTCGCGCGGAAAACCAAGACGAAACGTTGACCGTCACGGTCTACTCCTCGGCCACTTCCGCGTCGGAAACCACGGTGACGATCCCGACGTCGGGGGCTTTGCAATCGATTTTCGTCGATTTTTCCACCTTCATCCAATCCGCCGAGGCGGGGGTGACCAGTGGAGCCGACTTTGACAGCATCATCGGTGTCCGCGCCCAAGCGGAATCGACGCTGGCCGACAACGACATTTTCTTTTCCGTCGTCGAATCTCGTGGTCCCGATCCGGTCGTCACGAACTTGACGAACCAGCAACTCGTGCAGCTCGGCGGCCAGGTCTTCATCGACAACGGCCCGAACCCCGGCGAGCAAAACGACGGCATCCGTCAGGGCACCGAAGCCGGCGTCGAAGACGTCACCGTCCAGTTGTTCCAAGTCGCCGCGCCCGGGGACACCGTCGACCCGGTCAACGATGTCCCGATCGCGACGGTCCAATCCGGACCCAACGGGACTTACTTGTTCACCGGGCTTGTCCCGGGCCACTACGTCACCGTGATTCCGATCTCGGAGTTCGCGCCCGGCCAAGAACTCTTCGGTCACGCCACCAGCTTCGGCAACGATCCGACCACCGATCCCGATGACAACGTCGACAGCGACGACGACGGAAACTTGGTCGACGGGTTCGGCGTGGTCACCGGAACGATCACGCTCGAAAGCAATTCGGAACCGACCGACGAAGTCGACGACGACGACGCCGACGGGTTGAACAGCAACCGCAACCTGACCCTGGACTTCGGCGTCATCCCGATCGTCGACTTGGCGATCACCAAGACGCTCAACGCCGCCGCGTCGGGGGACGACGAAGACGACAACGCCGTGTTTGACATTGTCGTCACCAACGCCGGCCCGCTGACGGCGACCGACGTCGAGGTCGAAGACATCATTCCGGCCGGGCTGACCTTTACCGGATTGGCCAACGAAAGCACCGCGACGGCGACGGTCGCCGGCACCACCGTGACGGTCAGCTTGGGTGACATCGTCTCGGGCGGCAGCTTCTCGTTTCAGATCGTCACCAGCATCGACGACAACCAGACCGACGACGTGACCAACACGGCGACCGTGTCCACCACAGATCAGGTCGACACGGACCCGACCAACAACACCGACGACGCCGTCGTCGACTTGCGGTCCACTCCGCTGACGATCGTCAAGTCCGACTCGGTCGACCCGGCCACCGCCGGCGGTCAATTCACCTACACGATCGAAGTCACCAACACCAGCACGACGGACACGGCCAACGGCGTCGAGGTCCGTGACAGCCTGCCCACCGGCGTCACGTTCGTCAGCGGTACCGTCGACGGCGGCAGCCCCAACCTGGTCCGACAAGACCCCGGCAGCGCCGACCCGCAAGACATTTTGGCAACCATCGGTGACTTGGCGCCTAGTCAAACCGTCGTCGTCACGATCCTGGTCGACGTCGCGACCGACGCGCCGGCGACGATCGACAACACCGCGGTGGTCAGCGCCGATCCGAACACCATCCCCGCGGCCAACGACAACGACGACGACGAACAGACCGCCATCAACCGCACGGTCGACGTGCAGATCGACAAAACGATCAGCACGCAAAACCCGATCGCCGGCGGCAACGCGTTCACCTACACGATCGTCGTTCAAAACAACGGTCCCAGCATCGCCGAGAACGTCGAAGTCGATGACGACTTGGACGACCTGCTGACCTACGTCGCCAACAGCTTTGACGACAACGGCAACACAATCACCTTCACCCAGGACGGCACCGATCCGACCCTGTTGAACTTCGACATCGGCGACTTGACACCCGGTGCCGCCAACGCCGTCACGTTCACCTTCGACGTGATGTTGGATTCCAGTGCCACCGGTTTGCTGGACAACGTGGCCGTCGTGTCGACGACCAGCGCCGACACCGACACGACCAACAATACCGACAACGTCGAGGTCACGGTCGCCAAAGACGTCGACTTGGCGATCACCAAAGCCGTCAACGTGAACACCGCCGTGCCCGGTGTCATCGACGCGGTCAATCCGGCACTGGTCTGGACGATCGAAGTCACCAACAACGGCGTTTCGGACGCCTTGGGCGTGACCGTCGTCGACGACATCAACGACGAGCTGAACATCAACGGACAAATCACCAGCGTGATCGTCGACGCGGGTGCGTTCACGGTGACCAACCCCAACAACACGCCGACCGTCGACTTCGGCACGATCCCTGCCGGCGAAACGCGTAGCTTCACGATCAGCGCCGAAATCCCCGCCGGGGCGACCGGCGACATCGTCAACAACGCCGTCGTCGACAGCGACGACACGACGCCGGTGACCAGCAACGACGTGACGACGACGTTGACGCCGCAGTTCGACTTGATCGTCGACAAGACCGTGACCGGAACATCGAACGTCGGTCCCGGCGGTCAGGTCACCTTCGACCTCGTCGTCTCGCACGACACCGCGGGCACCGAAGTCAGTCCCAGCGCCGCAACCGGTGTCGCCGTGACGGACCTGTTGCCCGACGGCTTGACGTTCGTTTCGGCGACCTCCGGAGGTTCCGCCGTGACGACGAACAACACGGTCAACGCCGACGGCACCACGACGATCTTGTTCCCCGATTTTGACTTGGCGACCGGAGCGACGCGGACACTGACCGTGGTGGCGACGGCCGACAACGACGCCGACGGAACGCTGACCAACACGGCCAGCTTGGCGACCGATCCCGGTGAGACCGACACGACCAACAACGACGACGACGCCAATGTGGTCGTGGTACCGACGACGGACGTCCGCGTCACCAAAACCGTCGATTTGGCCAATCAACAAGTCGGCGGCCAAGTCGAGTACACCGTGACGGTCATCAACGACGGGCCTTCGACGGCCGCTGCGGTGACCGCCGTGGACACGTTGCCCGCCGGGCTGACCTTCGTCAGCGGAACCGGTCCGGGTGGCGCTTTGACGGCGACCGGACAAACCGTGACGGTCAACGGCGGCGACTTGGCGGACGACGGCAGTTTCCAATTCACCATCATCGCGTCGATCGACGCGGGGGCGACGGGAACGTTGCAAAACAGCGTCTCGGTATCGACGACCACGAACGAAACGGACACGAACAACAACACCGCGATCGCATCGACGACCGTCGATCCGATGACGTCGACGATCAACGGCAACGTGTACGTCGACGAAGACAACGACGGCGTGTTCGATCCCGACGAAGCCGGAATTCCCGGTGTCACGATCACCCTGACCGGAACCGATTCGCTGGGCAACGCGATCAATCGCACCGAAACGACCGACGCCAACGGGTTCTACGAATTCACGAACCTGCCCCAAGGCACTTACGAGGTCGCTCAGACCCAGCCGGCCGGCTTCCGTGACGGCCAAGACACCGTGGGCACGGGCGCCACCGCGGTGACCAACGACGACGTCTTCACCCAGCTCGGCTTGGCGGCCGACACGGACGCGGTCGATTTCAACTTCGGCGAACTGGCCGAAGCCCTATCCAAACGACGCTTTCTTGCTTCCAGCTGATCGGAGAGTTTCGGACTCGCACGGTCTCGGACGGGAGCCGGTGTTGTTGACGCCGAGGACGCGAACGAGTCCAGAAGCCGCTTTGATCAGCCGTTAGCACAGAGAGAGAAAGCGTCAAACGCTTGGCCTTCGGGGGGAGGCCAAGCGTTTTTTGGCATCCGACACCCGAGCGAAGCGTGTCATCGACCGGAGACTCGCTCGACCGATTGGGCGTCGATCGTGTGAGCATCGCGGGGCTTGTTTTCGCTCCGATTCATCGTTTGGGAATGCATCTCGAAACGAAAACGGCCTTGATATCGCTTGACCAAAAATTTGCGAATCGCGTCGCGACCGGCGGGCACCAGCAGGGTGAAACCCAACGCGTCGGTCAACAGGCCGGGGGTCAGCAACAGCGCCGCGGCGAAGGCGATCATCATGCCGTCTTGGATCTCGCGGCCGGGCATCCGGCCTTCGGCCAGCGCGATGCGGAACCGTCGCCAAGCGACCGAACCTTCGCGGCGGGCCAGCCAGGATCCGATGATTCCGGTGACGACGACCAACGCGATCGTCGTCAGCACGCTGGTGGCTTCGGAAAGCTGCAACAGCAGGAACAGCTCGATCAGCGGGATCAAGATGAACGCGGCCAGGAGACGCAAAAACATGACAGACCAACCCTTCAAAGACGCTTTTTTGGCAGTGGCGGGGACTGACCGTGTCTTCGTTGCAGTTGTCGTGCCAATGGCCGAAAGACCCACTAGCCGATTCGCGTCCCCACGTTGTCGCCCCGGACGGCGCGGACGATGTTGCCGTCGGTTTTGAAGTTGAACACGAGGATCGGTTTGTCGTATTCCCGGCACAAAGCGATCGCCGTGGCGTCCATGACTTTCAGATTTTTCTCGACGACCTCTTTGTAACTCAACGAGTCATACAAAACGGCGTGAGGGTTCTTCTCCGGGTCGTCGCTGTACACGCCGTCGACGCGGGTGGCTTTCAACACGATGTCGGCGTCCAGTTCCAGCGCCCGCTGTGCCGCTGCCGTGTCGGTGGTCACGAAGGGGCTGCCGATGCCGGCGGCCAAAATGATCACGCGGCCCTTTTCCAAATGACGGATCGCCCGCCGGCGGATGAAGTTTTCGCAGACCCGGTCGATCCGCAGCGCCGCCAAGACTCGGGTCTCGCAGCCGATCGCTTCCAAAGCGTCCTGCATCGCCATCGAGTTCATCACCGTCGCCATCATGCCCATGTAATGGGCGGTCGCCTCCTGGACCACGGCGTTGCTGCCGCTGAACTGTGCCCCCCGCAGGATGTTGCCGCCGCCGACGACGACCGCGATTTGACAGCCGGAATCATGAGCCTGTTTGACTTGACCGGCGATGTCCGTCAGTTCGTCGCCGCTGATGCCGCGTTGACTGGAATCGGCCAAGCTTTCGCCGCTGAGTTTCAGAATCACGCGGCGGTAGCGGAGGTTGGAATCGGTCATGTCGGCTCAAGACGGGGCATCGAAAGCTGGGGGGGGAGGAGGGGCGAATCAGCCGCCGACCGAAACGCGTCGGAAGGCCAAGACTTCTGCGTCGCCGTGAAAATCTTTCACCGCCACGCCGACCGTCTTGGTGTCATCCAAGGCGTAAAACTGGCTCAGCAAACAGCGTTCTTGATCCAGCAGCGTGTTGTCGGCGATGAACCGTTCCAGCTTGCCGGGCAGGATTTTGTCCCAGATCTTTTCCGGTTTGCCTTCGGCCTTGAGCTCCGCCTTGATCGCTTCTTCGGTCGCGGCCAAGACTTCCTCGGTCAGCTGACGCTTGCTGGCGTACTGGGGCACGTTTTTCATCGGCTTGCCGAGGTTTTCTTTCTCGTTCAGCTCGTTTTCGGCGATGATCTGAGCCCGGAAGGCTTCGGCTTCCCTTTCCACGAAGTCCGCGTCGAACTCGGCGGGGTCCAAAATCTGCGGCTTCATCGCGGCGATGTGCATCGCGACGCCACGGAAAAACTTGTCGGCCGCGTCCGCGCCGCCGTCCTTGTAGGACACCAGCACGCCGATCTTGCTGCCCGCGTGGATGTACGAGGTGATGTTGTCGCCTTCGATGGTCTGGAAATCGGAGACTTCGATCTTTTCCCCGATCTTGCCGGTTTCTTCGTTCAGCCGTTCCAAGACCGTGCCTTCGCCCATCGGCAACGCGTGGACTTCCTCGGCCGTCTTGGCACCTTTTTCGAAAGCCAGCTTGGTGACCTGTTCGGCCAGTTCGACGAAGTTCTCGTTCTTGGCCACGAAGTCGGTCTCGCTGGACAACGCCAACAACACGCCGCGGTTGTCTCCGGTCATCGCCACCACGACGCCCTCGTTGGCTTCGCGATCGGCGCGTTTGGCGACCACTTTTTGGCCTTTCTTGCGAAGGTAATCCAGGGCACCGTCCAGGTCGCCGCCGGATTCCTCGAGCGCCTTTTTGCAATCCATCATGCCGGCACCTGTCGACTTGCGGAGCTCGCTGACGGCTTTTGCAGAAATCGTCGTCATGGTCATCTCGTTCCTGTTATCTACTGTCTTGATAATGAAAAGGTGAATCGTTGGGATGAAAACGTCGCGGCCGAAGCGACCGCGGTCGTCGCGTCGTCCGTCTCGGGGCGCGGCCGAAAAACTTTGCGGACCCGTCGACGGCGGGTCAACCACGACACCCCGGGGGCCTTGTCGAGGGCCCAAGGATTAAGTCGAGGGCCAAGGATTAAGACGTCGCTTCGGGGGCGGCGGGTTCCTCGACGGGCGCCTGTTCCGCGGGCGCTTGTTCCGCGGGCGCTTGTTCCGCGGGCGCTTGTTCGCCGGCGGTCTGTTCGCCGGCGGTCTGTTCGCCGGCGGTCTGTTCGCCGGCGGCGGCTGCGGCGACCGGAGCTTCCTGCGTCGGGGGCGCGGCGGCGGCGGGAGCCGCGGCCGGTTCGGCGGCTTGGGTCTGAGAATGTCCTTTGCCCGCGATCACCGCGTCGGCCAGCTGAGTCATGATCAGTTCGACGCTACGGATCCCGTCGTCGTTGCCCGGGATCGGCAAGTCGATCTGTGACGGATCGCTGTCGCTGTCGATCAGGGCCACCGTCGTGATGCCCAGACGCTTGGCTTCGCGGACCGCGTTGCGCTCCTTGCCGGGGTCGACGATGAACATGACTTCGGGCAAACGGTTCATCGTCCGCAAGCCGTTCAGGTTGCGGTACATCTTGCGGTACTCTCGGTTCAGCGAGGACTGCATTTTCTTGCTGTACTCGTTGATCCGATCGCTGGATCGCAGCTCCTCCAATTCTTCCAAGCGACCGAGCCGGCTGCGGATGGTGCGGAAATTGGTCAGAGTGCCGCCGAGCCATCTTTCGCTGACGAACGGCATGCCGCAACGCAGCGATTGCTCCTCGACGGCTTCCCCGGCTTGACGCTTGGTGCCGACGAACAAGATCAGGCTGCCGCCGGCGGCGACTTGGCTGAGGTATTTTTTGGCACGCAGGAGGCCGCGGAGCGTCTCGCGGATGTCCAGCACGTGGATCTGGTTTTTGCGGCCGAAGATGTACGGGGCCATCTTCGGGTTCCACAGACTGGTG
>CAYVRC010000024.1:0-46325 GCA_964453205.1 uncultured Pirellulaceae bacterium
CGGGCTCCGCGCCGAGGATCGAGGGCCTCTGCCGATCAAACTGGCGCCCTGGTCGGGTGACGACAGAGCCGCCGACAAGAACGCCGTCCAACGAAATCCTTTTTTTCGAAGCGAACCGAACCGTCCGCCCGCGGTGGTGCAATTGGCATCCGGCGGCGAGCCGTCGGCGATTCGCTTGAAACCGATCGGCGTCGCCGTAGGCCTGCATCCTATCGACGATGAGCGACGAACCGGAGCCGAGCGATCCGACGCCAGGGTGCTCAAATCCGCTCGGCCGGCTCTGCGGGTCGAACGCCCCGCCCCGTCCCCCGTTCGCACTAACGAAATGTTGCGTTCGGCGCACCACGGCCGACGGGGACTCGAGGACGTCGGCCTGGGCGATCCGGTCAGCGTCCCACGACGCGTCATCGGAACCGGATCGCGGCAAAACTCCGGCAACGAAGCCTATTTCGATCGACCGGCGACGTTCTCCGGTTCGGTCCCTCGCGGTTCCGTGCCACGCACGAACGGAACGATTCGCCAGACGGTTGCCGGTGAAGTGGTCGAAGCGGCCGAGCCGTTCAGCTTTTCGCTCAGTGATCGTGGTGTCGACAACGATCGCGTTGTCGAAGAAGCCGCATCGGAAAAATCGCCGACCACACTGAACGACGAAAAGGACGATGCTGCCGAAGAAGGTGCGATCCGATCGGCCTTGGCGTTCTCTTTCTCCGATTCGACGCCCGGACCGACTCAACGGCCGGCGACGCCGGAAAACGAGTCTGCCGACGAAGTCACCCGAACGCCGGCCGAGGTCGCCCAACGGAACCGACCAACCGAAACGCCCCGACAAGCGATCGTCCGCGAAGCGCCGGCCGTCCTGGCCGATGCGGCGCCGAAAACCAAGTTGGCCGAAGCGATTCCGCCGTCCTTGCTTTCCGACGCGCAGGATTCCACCGGCACGCCGCCGATGTCGGCAGCGGTCGGTCGATCGGAGCGGCCGGAATTTTCGCCGGCCCACGACTCCGTCGTCGCGGATGAGATCGTCGCGGATGAAATGCCGGCAGATCAGCTGGCCGACGCTGCGGCGGCAACGGACCGTTGGGCCGAACCGATCCGCGATGATCGTTTTGCCGACGTCGATATCCGGGACCGATCCGAGGAGACGGATTCTCCCGACGCGACCCTCGCCGACAGTGAACCAGTCGAATCGTCGCAAGAACAAGCCGGGCCGTCGATCGTGATCCGCGGGGGCAAGGACGCGACCCAGAAATGGCGTCCGCCGGTCGCGGTTGCCGCGCCGCCGGCCGTTTTTCAAGATTCTTCGGATCATTCCGTCGGCGTCGTTCGCAGTGCGGCCGATCCCTCGACGGACGCGGTCGCGACGAACGAACCCCAAACGTTGGATTGGATCCCCAATCCGTCACGACAGCCCGACGCCCAACGGGTCGGCCCGGCGGCCATGCCCGCGACGACGGTCAGTTCCCGAACGTCGGCAACACCGATGGCGACGTCAAAACCCTTGGCGACGGCCGACGCGACGCCGCTGTACATGACGCGGGCTCAAGTCCGTTCGCTGACCATTCGCGGTCGGTTGAACCGGGTCCGTGTCGACGACCGATCGGTTTGCCAAGCCGTGGCTGCCGGTCACAGTCAAATCAAATTGATCGGAACGAACAACGGGATCGCCCGACTGACCGTCTGGGCGACTCCTGCCGGCAGCGATCAACCGGCCACCCGCGAGTTTGAAATTCACGTCACCGACCCGGTGGAAGCTTCCAGCGATCCGACGAGCGAAAAGATCGCGGTCCTGAGTCAGTCGATTTGCGGAGCGTTTCCGACGTCCGACGTCACCATTCAATTATTGACCGACGAGATGATCGTCAGTGGGCGAGTTCCCAGTGAAGAGTCGGCCAAGAAAATCATCCGCATGGTTCGCAAGACCTGTTTGATCCCGGTCCGAGATCAGCTGGTCGTCCGCTGAAGCGGTCGCATGTTTGTCAATTTGTAGTTTCGATTCACTTCCAACTTTCACCATCTTTTGTTTTCCAGCCGCGCGGGCAGCTAGAACGCCGCGACAAGAGTCAACGAGGTTTGATCATGAAGATCCAAGCGATCCGTCAAGGCATCTGCCGAAGGCTTTCCCGGGGGACGGCCCTCAGCAGCGCCCTCTTGCTGAGCGTCACCGTGCTGAGCGTTGACGCCGCCGCGCAGGACGACAGCAGCCTGCTCGGTCAAAACGGTAAGGCGGCCTCGGGCGTCCCCAACACGGGCGCCGGCGTCCTGTTCCGCAACGGACAGTTGGTCAGCGACGGCCAAGCGTTCACCGTGATCGATCCGTCGCAGGTCAAGACCGCCGCCGGTTCGCTCGCGTCGCAGCCGGGCAACGAGGTCGATCAAGTCGGCTTCGGCGACGCCGGCGCGTTCGCCGCGGCGGGCTGCCGAAGCTGTGGCACCGCGTCGTGTGGCGGAAGCTGTGGCGTCGGCGGTGGCGGTTTCGGCGGTGGCGGTTTCGGCGGCTTCGCCGGCGGGGGTGGCTGCGGCGAACCTTGCATTCCGTATCGCTACGTCCACAGCGAAGCGATCTACATGAAGCGTCTGGGCGATGACAACTTCACGGTCAGCGAGAGCTTTGGCTTGGACGATTTCGACTGGGAGATCGGGCCGCGGATCACGCTGGGAATCGTGCCGGATTGCGTTCACGGCTGGGAAGCCGGGTTCACCGGTCCGTTGGAATGGAATCGCAGCGCTTCGACCGTGTTGAACCCCGGCGCGTTCAACGCGTTCCAGTTCCCCGGCGCGTTCTTTGACCATGACTTGAACCCGGCGACGCCCGTCGTTGCCCGGCCGGAGTACGATCCGTTTTACGATGCGGATCGTCAAACCATGCGTCACAACGCGGAGTATTTCTCGTTCGAAGCCAGCAAGACCCTGATCGGATGGCAGATCGCCAAAATCCTGTACGGTGTCCGATACATCGACTATCAGGAAGACTTCTTGTTCACTTCGGTCAAGTCCGCCGGGCCGATCACCAACGCCGAGTTCCTCAACAGGACCGAGAACCACTTGATCGGTGGCCAAGTCGGGTTGGACTTGTTTTATCCGATCGCTCGTCACGCGGTCGCTGATTTCCGCGGACGTGCGGGTGCCTACCTCAATTTCGCCGAAACCGATTCACGACTGTTCAACAGCGGCTCGGTCAATCCGGTGCGACGTCGGTCACGCGAGGACGAGGAACTGGCCGGCGTGTTCGAGATCGGCTCGGGTGTGCGGTTCAACTTGGGCGAAGCGTTGTCGATCCGTGCGGGATCGGAACTGTGGTACCTGACCGGCATCGCCACCTCGGTTCGCGAGTCACGAAACTTGTCGGTCGATCGCAACGAGCAAATCAGCATCGACGAAGACGTCGTGATGGTCGGACTGACGGTGTCGGCCGAGTTCAAGTACTAGGAAACGGGGCCAGGGTGATCAGAGAAAGACTCGGATCGGGGTGAAAAGATCCGAGGGCTTTGCTCCCGGGGGGGGGCGTTTCTAGATGGAATCGATACGGACGCTTCTTTTGCGACGTTCCTTGCGGCGGATGTCGTCCACCAGGCCGGCGACGTCCTGGACCTTTTCGATCCCCACCATCGTCAGCACCGGATGCGATCGATCGCTGCTGGTGATGACGATCGTGCCGATCCCGAAGATTCGCTGGACCGGGCCTTGGCTGTAACTGACATCGTCGATGTCGATGACTTCGATGCGGTCGGTTTTGCGAGTCAACAAGCCGACGCGGTGGATGAAGCGTTGGTTGGTCAGCTGGTAGTGCACGCCCAGGCGTTTGCTGGCGTACCAGGCGAGCCCGACGATCCACATCAAGACGATCAGGCCGATGGCCAGCGTCCAGGTGAACTGGATGATCATGCCGGCGGCGACCAGGATCGCGATCGTCACGAGGAACATCAGCGCCCAGGTGCCGAACATGGCTTTGGGGCTGTAGCCGCCGGCCCACATCTCCTCTTCTTCTTCGTAATCGTCCAGCGAGCCTTGTCCAGAAGTCAGTTTTTGGCGGAACTTCGTCGCCGCGGTTTCACCACCGCGTGACGCATCGTCGGCCGGAGATGACGCCGGGCTGTCGGATTCGGTTTCGGGCGTGGCAAGATCGTTGCTGTCGGGGTTCGTCTTGGGATGATCGTCGGACATGCTGTCGCCGCTTTGAGGATGAGGATGAAAATGGTGATCGGGGGGATAGCCGGTGAACCCCTGTTCGGGAAATGTCTGTTCGTCGGGCTTGTCGGAAGCTTGGTCGACTTCTGATAATCTAGCGACAGACCCGACCACCGTCATGCCGAGCCGCCCATGCGATGCCCCTACTGTCACGTCGATAACGATCGAGTCGTCGACACGCGAGCGGTCGAAGACGGCTATCAGGTCAAACGTAAACGCGTGTGCAGCCAATGTCACCGACGTTTCATGACGCTGGAAACCGTCGAACAACTGGGTGTGCGCGTGGTCAAACGCGAACAAACGCGGGAGCCGTTTGATCGCGAAAAAATCCGGCGGGGCATCGAACGGGCCTGCTCCAAGCGTCCGATCAAGAGCGCCCAAATCGAGAGCTGCGTCCAACGCATCGAGGCCGACGTGTACGCGTCGTTCGATTCGGAAATCCCCGCCGACCAGATCGGGGAGATCGTTTTGCGACATTTGGCCGAACTGGACGCGGTCGCGTCGATCCGATTTGCTAGCGTTTATCGCGAATTTGACGACGCCGACGATTTCCTTCAGGCGATTTCCGAGATCATCGGGCCGGTCGCTCGCAGCGGTGATTAGGGACTGGAGGGTTTGCAGGGGTCGGCGGCGGTGAAACTGAGCTTGTCGTGATGCCGCGTCCGACTTTAGAAGTGGTGTTCCACTTTTCGCCGTGAACCATTCTCCGTCTCGCAGCCTCACCAAGGGTGAATCGCCATGCGCCGATTCTTCAACACTCCGACGATTTCCACTGCCATTTTGTGTTTTTCGGTCGTCTTGGCCGGTCCGGCCGACACCGCGTCGGCCCAAGGCAAACAACGTGGCGCGACGCTGGGCGGTTTGGCCGGCGCGGTCGCCGGCGGGATCATCGGCGATAACAACAACGAAGCCGGTGCCGGTGCGGCGATCGGCGGAGTCATCGGGGCCGTCGCCGGCGGGATCTTGGGCGACGCGAACGACAAGCAGCGGGCGGCCCAGCAGCAACAGTATTACTACCAGCAGCAGCAGCAGCAGACCCAGCGCGTCGTGCAAACGATGTCCGCCGTGTCGATCAGCGACGTCGTCAACATGTCCCGCAGCGGGCTGAGCGATTCGGTGATCATCAATCAAATCAACCAACGCGGCGTCCGACAGGAACTTCAGGTGCCGGACATCATCACCCTGCACCAGCAGGGCGTTCGCGAGCACGTCATCACCGCGATGCAGCAGGCTCGCGTCGGCGGTCAAGCGGTCGCCGCACCCGGGCCGCCGCCCGTCGTGGTTCAACAGCCGACCGTGATTCACGAAACGCACGTGTTGCCGGCTTATCCGGTTCGTCGCTACTACTATCCGGCGCCGGCCCATCGTTATCACCGTTCACACGGCACCGCCATCCATTTCGGGTTTTGAAACAGCGCGGGTTCGCCGTCGGCCGTTCGCGGTGTAGTCTTTGGGGTTGATCGCCGCGGGTGATGCAGCCCGCGGCTTGCCACGTCCAAGCGAAAGGCTGACATGCGGATTTTGGTGACCAACGACGACGGCGTTTTCGCGCCAGGCTTGGCGGCATTGGAGCAACAGATTCGGCACCTGGGTGACGTCGTCGTGATCGCTCCGGCGACCGAACAAAGCGGCGTCGGACACTCGATCACCTACCTGACGCCGCTGGTGTGCAAGTCGATCCATCGCGACGGACGACACTGGGCCCATGCGGTCGACGGTTCGCCGGCGGACTGTGTGAAGTTGGCGATCGCCGAGTTGCTCAAGGACGACCCGGTCGATCTGATCGTCAGTGGTATCAACAGCGGGCTCAATGCGGGCATCAATGTGCTGTACAGCGGCACCGTCGCCGCGGCGATCGAGGGTGCTTTCTTCGGCGTGACCAGCGTCGCCGTTTCCCTGGAGCATGACGAGGACGCGGATTTTCAGTCGGCCGCGGTGATCGCTCGCAACGTCATCGGCGGCTTGATCAAGCATCCTGAGAGCAAGGGCGGGTTGTTCAACCTGAACATCCCGACCGCCGCCACGCAGTCGCCCAGCGAAGTGAAGATCGTGCCGATGGGCTTGGCCCAGTACGGTCGGCGTTACGAAAAGCGGCAAGACCCCGGCGGTCGCGATTATTACTGGGCGTTGTGGTCGGAAACCAAAGAACCGCCGCCGGAGATGACCGATGTCACCCAGCTTCGCCAAGGCAACGTGACGCTGTCGCCCTTGCATTTCGACCTGACTCGATCGGAGTTGCTCGGCGAGATGGCCGGCTGGAACCTGAAAAGCTGAAGCCCGGGCAGGGGCCCCCAGGCCGCCCCTTCCGCAAAAAATACGCTCCGACTACGATTTTCGGCGCAGCAAAAACCGTCCTTCTCCGCCGTTTTCCCGAGTGAAATCCCGTCATGAGCGTTGCCTCGACCAATCTCCAAAATCTGGCCGTCGACACGATCCGAACGCTCAGCATGGACGCCGTGCAAACGGCCAACAGCGGGCACCCCGGCACGCCGATGGCCTTGGCGCCGATCGCTTATCAGCTGTTCCAAAACACGATGAACTACGATCCGGCCCAACCGCTGTGGCCGGGTCGCGATCGCTTTGTGTTGTCTTGCGGCCACGCGTCGATGTTGCTGTACAGCACCTTGCATCTGATCGGCGTGAAAGCCCTGGACGATGACCACCGAGTCACCGACGAGTCGGCGGTCACGCTGGAGGACATCAAGAAGTTCCGCCAGATCGGCAGCGTGTGTGCCGGGCACCCCGAGTACGGCGAAGCGGCCGGCATCGAAACCACCACCGGCCCGCTCGGCGCCGGAGTCAGCAACAGCGTCGGCATGGCGATCGCCGCGAAATGGCTGGCCGCGAATTACAACACCGATGATCTGACGCTTTTTCACTACAACACCTATGCGCTATGCAGCGACGGCGACTTGATGGAAGGCATCGCTTGCGAAGCGGCCTCGATCGCGGGTCATCAAAAACTGGACAACCTGTGTTGGATCTACGACGACAACGGGATCACGATCGAAGGTGAAACCGACTTGGCGTTCAGCGAAGACGTGGGCCGGCGATTCGAAGGACTGGGATGGAACGTCATTCACGTCGATGACGCCAACGATCTGGACGCGTTGGGCAAAGCGATCACCGCGTTCCAGGCGTGCCACGACAAACCCACGATCATCATCGTCAAAAGCATCATCGGTTTCGGCGCGCCGAACAAGCAAAACACGCACGGCGCCCACGGCGCTCCGCTGGGCTGGGACGAAGTCGCGTTGGCGAAAAAGAACTACGGGTTTCCCGAGGACGAAAAGTTTTACATCCCCGAGGGTGTCAAGGAGCATTTCGCCGCCGGGATCGGTTCGCGCGGGGCGACGGCTTTCGAAGCTTGGTCGAATCTGTGGTCCGAGTACCAGCAAGCTCAGCCGGAAAAAGCGGCCGAATTATCGGCGATGTTCGCCGGACGTTTGCCCGAGGGCTGGGACAAAGACATCCCGGTCTTTCCCGCCGATGAAAAGGGTGACGCGACACGCAACAGCAGCGGCAAGGTCCTCAACGCCATCGCCCAAAACCTTCCCTTCATGATCGGCGGTTCGGCCGACTTGGCGCCCAGCAACAAGTCCGACTTGAAATTCAGCACCAGCTTTCTGCCCGGCAACGAAGCCGGCCGGAACCTGCACTTCGGCATCCGTGAACACGCGATGGCCGGCATCACCAACGGGCTTTCCCTTTGCGGCTTGCGGTCCTACGCCGCGACGTTTTTCGTGTTCACCGATTACATGCGCGGCGGCATGCGGCTTTCCAGCATCATGCATCGGCCCGTGTTGTACATCCTGACTCACGATTCGATCGGTGTCGGTGAAGACGGGCCGACCCACCAGCCCGTCGAACACTTGGCCGCGTGCCGTGCGATCCCCGGCTTGCTGGTGTTCCGCCCCGGTGACGCCAACGAGGTCGCCGAGTGTTATCGCACGGCAATGATGACCAACGACCATCCGTCGGCGTTCGTCTTGTCGCGTCAAAACATGCCGACCCTGGACCGAAACGTCTACGCACCGGCGTCGGGATGCGCCAAAGGCGGTTACGTTTTATCGGACTGCGAAGGAACGCCGGAGGTGATCCTGATGGGCAGCGGAAGTGAACTTTGCATGTGCGTCGAAGCGGCCAAGGCGCTTGCCGCCGAGGGCAGAAAAGTTCGCATCGTCAGCATGCCCTGCATGGACTTGTTCCAAGACCAGGATCCGGCGTACATCAACGAAGTCTTGCCGCCCGAGGTCACGAACCGTGTCGCGGTCGAAGCGGGAATCCGCATGTGCTGGGATCGTTGGATCGGCTCGGCGGGCAAATTCATCGGCATGCACAACTACGGTGCCAGCGGGCCGTACGACGCGGTGTACGAACATTTCGGCATCAACGCGGCCGCCGTGGCCGACGCCGCCCGTCGATGAACGGCGGAAACGAAAGCCGGGCGATTCGAAAACGGTGATCGACCGGTCGTCACGAGACGTTGACGATCATCCCGGCCACTCCGGGTCGGCGATATGGCGGGCCATCTCCGACAATTCGGCCTGCGTGTCCAGCAGGCGATGCCAAGCCCCCAACTGCAGCGTGACTTCCTGCTTGGCCTCGTCGTTCTTGGCCGAATCGATCAGCCGGTGCAGTCGCTCTTGCAGGTAATCGAGCACCTCGCAGATTTGAGCCTTCTGGCCGGGCGTCAGATCGGCGGGGATGCTCGGCAGTTCGCGAATCTGCATCATTTCCGCCGGGATCGGCGAGTTCGGTCCTTGCAGCTCGACGGCCATCGAACTGTCCGAGGAACTCATTTCGCGATTCGCCGTCGGCCCGTCGGTTCCCATCGCCGCCAAACGAGCGGCGATCTGTTCCTCGGATCCCAACAGCATCAGGCTGCGGCCGACCGCGATCAGGTCACCGTGACGCAAGATTTTCAGTTGGCATTCGACGCCGTTGACTTTGGTTCCGTTGGTGCTGTCCAAATCCGTCAGGACCAAACGGTCGTTGTCCCGCTGAATTTTCAAATGACAACGACTGATCCGTTCGTCGTTCAATTGAATGTCGTTGCCCTCCTCGCGACCGACCGTCAGCGGCAGCTGCAAGTCCTCGTAGACTCGCCCGCGGTCGGCTCCGTGAAGAATTTTGATCGTGACGCCCGACATGGGTTAGGCTCCCAGGGAAGTGGCTCGCGTCAGAAGCGAGGCGGCAGCAACTTGGATGTCAGAAACTTTGGCTACCGTCATCAATCGATAAGCTTGGGACATTTAGCCGCAGTATAAATGAACGCGAGGAACGGTGGGGCAAACCGCACCGTTGTCAGACAACTTCGGCGATAACGCATTTCAAGTAATCACTTTCGAAGCAAGCCGCCGCGACCGGGTGGTCGGCAGACGGCCCGCGAGTCTCCATCAAAATCAAGTCACGACGTTTTCGTTTGCCGACTTCTCCGAGCATGGTGTGGAAGTCGGCGCGTGTGACCCGCCCCGAACAACTGCAAGTCACCAAGATTCCTCCAGAGGGCAGCAAATCCAGCGCCAAAGAGTTCAGGCGTCGGTAGGCTCGCATCGCCGCGTCGACTTGGTGACGAGAACCGGCAAACCGCGGGGGGTCCAACACGACCGCGTCGAACCTCCGGCCTTCGTCGCCCAGGCGTTTCAACGCGTCGAAACAATCGTCCTGCAAAAATTGAATCCCGGACAACTCATTTCGATCGGCATTCTTTTGCGCGTTCTCCAGTGCCACGTTGCTGGAGTCGATCCCCAGGACCGACTCCGCCCCCGATTTTGCCGCGACCAAACCGAAGCCGCCGTGGTAACAGCACACGTCCAGCACCTTTCGGCCGGTTAGGTAGCCGGCAGCCACCCGATGATTGACGCGTTGATCCAGATAGCTGCCGGTTTTTTGGCCCGTTCGCAGATCGACGCTCCAGAGCAAGCCGTTCTGGAGGTATTCGACGATACCGTCCGACGCGGCATCGGCCCCGTCCTCGGAAATCCAATCGTCAAACGGTTCGATGTTTTCGTGTTTCGCTGTTTTTTCGTCCATGCGAACCTTGACCGCGCGACAGCCGGTCGCCTGCCGCAGATGGTCGATGATCAGTGATCGCCAAGGCAGCAGCGCTCCGGCGGTCAATTGAACGCTCAAGCAATCGGCATATCGGTCGACGATCAAGCCGCTGAACAAATCGGATTCGCTGAACACCAACCGTTGAGCCTGATCGGCCGGATCGCCGCCCGGCGCCCCGGCCGGAATCCGTCGCCGCCGGGCGATCGCCGAGTCGATGCGTTGGCGCCACAGATCGTCGCCGATCTGCAGGTCTTGGTGGAACGAATAAAGACGCACCCGCAACCGGCTGCCCGGATTGATCAGGCCGCGGGCGATCCAATTGCCGTCATGGTCCAGCAATTCGACGATCTCCCCCGCCTTCAACTCGTTTCCCAAGTCGGCCAGGGCGTGCGCGTGAACCCACGGGTGACGGGCATGAAAGGGAAAATGGCGGTTCGGTTTCAAACGCAGCCGGGCAACCGACGTGGACGTCTTTTCGGGCGAGGGGGATTCGGGCATGTTCGGAGGGATGGGAATGGGATGCAAATGTCGATCACGGGGTCGAGCCGCCGGCCGGGCCGGCGGCCGGTATTCGCGGCGAAAACAACCGTTTTCGCTGCGACCCGTCGCGATGTTTCGGGGAATGATTTTTGACACGTCGACTTGATTCAAATGGCGACCAACCGTCGCCCGTCTCGTCAGCCGACACGAATCAGGGCAGAATACAGGCTCAGGCACAATCCCCAGCCTGAGGCGGTGGCCCCGGCCTGAAGCCGATGGGCTCGGCCAGAGGATCGTGGCGATTCGCACCGACGAAAAGGCGTTCGCCCGACGACTCGATCGACCGACGGTCCGAATTTGGGTTTCAGCCGCGACGGTTGACGGGTCGATAGATTGGGGTGATTCGAGATAACTTCGAGAGAAACAGAAAAGGTTGGAAGATGACACACATCGTTGCCGAGCCGTGCAAGGGATGCAAATACACCGACTGTGTCGTTGTATGCCCCGTGGAATGCTTTTACGAGGGCGATCAGATGCTGTACATCCATCCGGAAGAGTGCATCGATTGCGAAGCCTGCGTGCCGGAATGTCCGGTGGAAGCGATCTTCCACGAAGACAACCTGCCCGAAGAGTGGCAGAGCTACATCGAGCTGAACGCGACCAAGTCAGAAGAATGCGACGTGATCACGGAAAAGAAAGAGCCGCTGGCGGATCAGTGACCGGAAACGTCAACGTGCCTCTTATCCGTCCGTCGGGTTCGGCCAGGACCGGCGGTCGCGTGACGCCACGCGACGGAGATTGCCAACCACAATCGCGTCTCACGCCTGCATGAACGTCTTCCACGATTCGTAGCGAGGGTCATCGATCGGTCCGGCCCACATCGGGTTGAAACGCGGCTTGATCGGCTTGGTCAGCAATTGCATGTTGGCCTGTTTCGGCGTTCGTCCGCCTTTGCGACTGTTGCATCGCAAGCAGCAGCACACGACGTTTTCCCACGTCGTCGGTCCGCCGTGAGATCGCGGCACGACGTGGTCCAAGCTGAGTTTGTGCGTGGGCTCGTTTTTGCCACAGTACTGACAGCGGTGGTCGTCGCGGGTGAACAAATTCTTGCGATTGAACCGGACCGTTTGCACCGGCATGCGATCGAATCGGATCAAGCGAACGACGCGGGGAACTTGCAGTTCGAAACCGACCGCTTGCAGGTATTCCTCGCCCTGCTGTTTCTCCGTGGACGTCAATCGGCTCAGCTCACACCAGCTTTCGAAATCGAAGCTGACGAATTGACCGTCGTCCGTCCCGATGACCTCGGCGCATTCGCGGTACAACAAGGTCAGCGCCCTGCGCACGTTGACGACCCGGATCGCCATGTAAAACCGATTCAGTACCAACACGTTGGTGTCGAGGACACTTCTTGACATTGCCGCTCCCGATCCTTCCTCGTTCGTTCGTACATTTCGGGCGAAGTCAGGCGCCCGAGACTGAAAAACAGTGTACCGGTTGGCCCACAGGGCAACCATAAAGGAACCGGGCCCCCTCACGAGCCCTGTCCGCGGAACTTGGTTCGCCGTTTGCACCCTGCCCGTTGGAACCGCGGCGACGACGGGCTGTCGTTTCGCGAGATCAGCCGGCCATGTAGACAGGACTTTCGTCCGTTACGACGGCCACAACGGCCGATGGGTTCACCGGCGAAGCGGTCTCGGGTGACCCGGGCCAACGACCAAGCGGATGCCCGAAACCTCCCCGTATCGGCGAGATCTTCATCAGATGATTTTAGAACTTTCACCGCTCGGCGTGAGCGAAACCGTCACCGGCGCAGCGGCCTGGTGGACCGACGGCTGGTGGGAATCGCCTTGGTGGGGAACCGCCGGGGCGTCGGTGTTGGCGATCACGTTGGTCGCGTCTTGCGTGGCGGCTTGGTTTTTGAACTTGGTCGCCATGCCGGGCAACTGGATCGTCGTGGCCTTGGTCGCGTTGTTCGCTTGGCTCGGGCCTGAGGAAGGTCGCGTCAGTTTGCACCTGGGCACGGTGGTCGCCGCGTTCGTGTTGGCGTTGTCGGGCGAAGGCGTCGAATTCGCTGCCGGGGCTTTCGGGGCCAGCCGTGCGGGGGCCAGCCGACGGGCGACGCTGTATTCCATCGGCGGGTCGGTCACCGGGGCGTTGCTCGGGGCGTTCATCGGTTTGCCGGTTCCCCTGATCGGACCGATCCTGGCAGCGGTCTTGTTCGGTGGACTGGGGGCGACGGCCGGCGCGATCTACGCCGAACGCACCAACGGAAGGCCGTGGAGGGAGAGCTGGACGATCGGACGGGCCGCCTTCGTCGGTCGCACGTTGGGCACCGCCGGCAAATCGATCATCGGACTGATGATCGTGTTGTGGGTCGTCGTGGCGGTTTCCGTTTGATTCGAGCGATCCGTTGCCCTACTGCGTCGCCAATAAGTCTTCGACGATTTTTTTCAGCCGCGCGTCGCCGAATTCGATCGCCGCGACCGTCCCGGTCTGGTCGATCACTAAAGTCATCGGCCGACCGCCCATTCCGAACTGCCTGGCCACGGGGCTGACGTTTTGTGTTTCGCCGGTCGTCGTCGCGCGAACCGTCGGCAGGTCCAGTTCGACTTCGTTCATCCAATCTCGCACCGCGGATTCCGAGGCGTCCAGGTTCATGCCGATCACGCTGACGGTTTCGGGGTGCTCCGATTCAAGCTGGCGCAACAGCGGAATCAGTTGCAGCGAATCAGGGAACTGCGTCGACCAGAAAGGCATCAACACGACTTGGCCTTTGAGGTCGTCGATCGACGTCACGGTGCCTTGGACGGCGGCCACCGGGACGTCGAACGGGCGTCCGATCTTGGCGCGACGAGCGTCGCGGAGCTCCAAAGCCAAGCGAACGTCGTCCCCGATCGCGGTTTCGTCGTCGGCGAATCGTTGCTCCAGCGTGTTGTAGGTGATCGCCGCCAGATCCGCTTGATCGTTCGCCTCGAATTGCAACGTCGTTCCGCAAAGGTAACGCACCGACATGATGTCCGGTGCGACGTCCAGCAAGGTGTCGACCGATTCGCGCCAACGCGCCGCGCTGACGTCTCGGCCCGTGGCGACGGCGTTGACCAAAGCGTCGATTTCGTCGAATCGAACGTTGCCTGCGTACTGTGCGGCCATCTGGGCGACGTCGGGGTCGGTCGATCGGCCGAAGGTTTCCAGGATCAGTCGGCGAACCGTCGCCGCCTGGTCGTTGTGCTCCAGCTTGGCCAGCCACTGACGAGCCTGTGCCATCGTGACCATCGCCATCACGTTTTCGTCCCCGGCGATCTCACCGAGTTCGCGTGTCATCCGCACCAAGTCGTCGGCGATGCCGGGTTTCCCGTTTTGCAGTTTTTCGAGCGCGAATCCGATCAGCACCAACCGGCTATCGACTTGGACGTCGCGTGACGGATCATCGGCGTACTCGGCCGCCAACGTTTCGAGACGCTGGGCGGATTTCAGGTCGCCGAGCTGGGCCAAGTGGGAAAGCCCTTGCAGTTGGCCCCGCCGGCCTTCGACGAGTTGATCTTCGGTGGCGTCGGCGTGGCCGGCCAGTCGGTCCGCCGCTTCGAGCTTGACCGTCGCGATTTTTCGCGCCTGTTGCAGCCGTTCGTCTTGCGATTTTTCGTCACCGCCGCCGAGCGCCATTGCCATGTCTTGGTCGGCGCTGGCCAAGATTCGCGAAAGCTGGTCGGGTTTCAAGTCGGCTTTCAGCGGGCCGGGCAAATCCGGCACGGCCGAGGAATCTTCGTCCGGTCCGGCCAGTTTCAAGCGGTCGCCGAGCGCCGCGGTCGTTCGCGAGGACTCGCCGGAGGCGGGCTGCGGAGATTCGATCGGCCGCAGTTCACCGGACACCGGCGCGGTGGATCTCGCCGGTTCGATCTGCGTGGGTCGCCGCCCCGATCGCCCGGCGACGTCCGACGGACTGGCGTTCTCGTCGGCCCAGGCGGCCGGTTCATCGGGCACCGGCGGCAAATCGCCGTTTTCAAGGTCCCGCCGCGGTTCGTCGTTCTCGGCGACGTCCTGACCGCCGCCGCATCCGATCACGGCGATCGACAAGGCGGACAAAAGACAGCTTCGGCGGATCGCGTTTTTAATCATCCCAGTGTATCCGTTGAGCGTCGAAAATCGGGCCTTCGACACAGGTGCGTTTGTAATCCCACGGCTGCCGGGCCGAGTCCTGACGGATCTTGGCGACGCAAGAAAAGCAGATCCCGATCCCGCAGGCCATCGGCGTCTCCATGCTGACTTGGCAATCCACGTTTCTCGCTTCACAGGCGACGGCGACTTTTTGCATCATGATCTCCGGTCCGCAAGTCACCACGCGAAGCGATTCGGTGTCGCCGATTGTCTGCAAGCGTTCGGCCAGCACGTCGGGGACACGGGCGGCCAGGCCGACGCTGCCGTCATCGCTGCACAAAGTCACCTCGAAACCGGCGCGGCGGAAATCGTCGACGCCGGCATGCAGGTCGGCCGATCGGGCCCCGTAAATGATTTCGACTCGATCGGCCCAGTGGTTCGCGCGCGGGGGTTCGCCGTACCGGTCCACGCCCATGGCTTCCTTGCCCAACAGCAACATCGGCGTTTGCCCGATCCCGCCGGCGGTCATGATCAGCCGATCACAGGGCCGTGGATCGAATCCGTTTCCCAGTGGTCCCCACAGGACGACCGGCGAACCGATCGGCGCGGCGGCGAGCGCGGTGGTCAACGTGCCCTTGCGGAGATACACCAAGTCGATCCATCGGGGCCGCCCGTCGTCGTCGGAAATCACATCCCAAACGGCGAACGCACGACCGATCAGCGGCGAGTCGTGACCGGCCATGCGGATCATCACGAACTGTCCCGGCACGACGCGGCCGGCGATCTCGGCCGCTTCGACACGACACAGCAGCGTGTCGCGGGCGATCGGTTCGTTGCGGACCAGCGGGGTTTCGACTTGGACCAGCCGATCGGCGTAGTAGTCGGCGTGAAGTTCTGTCATCGGCGATTCTCGGCGTCGGTTCGTTCGGCTCGGGAAAGGGTCTAACCACGCCGGTCGGGCTTGCCGGCTTTTCGGCCGCTCGGCTTGCCTTTGCCGAAGCCGCGGGCGGTCCGTTTTGCGACTTTCTTCTTCGCACTCCGTTTTTTGGCCACCCGTTTCTTCTCGTCCCGGGGGCGCGATTCGGCGACGGGCTGGTCGCCACCGATCACGGTGCCGACGCGTGGCCCGGCGCTCCCGGCTCGCTCGGACGTCGCGGCCCTTGCCGGTCCGGCGGCGTCCCGCGCGGGGCCGCGTTTCTTGGCCGTTTTGCGTCCCGCCTTGGCGGTTTTGCCGGCGGTCCCCTTGGCGGCCCGCTGCGGCGCGTAAGGTCGACTGGCCGAGGGTTTCGTGCGGGGACCCGATTTTTTCTTTGCCGATCGTTTGGACGCCCCGCGCCGCGTCGCGTCGGCGGATTCGTCGATTTCCACGGTCGATTCACGCAGTTTGACCACTTCCTCGCGTGACAACGAACGATAGGCGCCCGCCGGGATGTCGCCCAGTCGCAGCGGCCCGATCGCGATGCGTCGCAGACGTTGCACCTTGTGTCCCAATCGGGCCAGGATACGCCGGATCTCGCGGTTCTTGCCTTCACGCAACACGATTTCCATGTCGGTCACGCGAGCCCGAGCTTTGATGATCTTGGCGCCTTCGACACGCACCATGCCTTCGGCGATGTAGATGCCTTCACGCATCTTGCGCATCGTTTCGCCTTGGACTTTGCCGGCCACCGTGACGCGATAGACTTTGCGGACGCCGAATTTGGGGTGTGCCAGATGCTGCGCCAGGTCGCCGTCGTTGGTCAGCAGGATCAAGCCCTCGCTGCTCAAGTCCAATCGTCCGACCGGAAAGACCCGTTCGGTCGGCGGCACCAGATCGATGACCCGGGGACGGCCCTGCGGGTCACGGTTCGTCGTGACCACGCCGGTCGGCTTGTTCACGGCGTAGTAGACGTGCTTGGCCGGCCGGATCGGGTTTTCATCCACCAAGATGTTGCTGGCGGCCGGATCGGCGGTCGTGCCGAGTTTGGCGACTTCGCCGTCGACCATCACCCGGCCGGCTTCGACCAGCTCTTCGCATTGGCGTCGACTGCCGAAACCCGCGGCGGCCAAGACACGCTGCAGCCGTTGCGGACCGGACGGGGGCGTTTTCGTTTTCGGCGCTCCCCGCTTGGACGAAGGTTTCGAAGTGGAACGCTTGGGCATGGGGGGCGGTGTGGGTCGGGTTGAGAAAAGAATCCCGAAGTGTACCCGAACGCCCCCGCAAACCAAGGACTAGCGGCCCAACCAGGGCATCAGATCCGGCACCAAACGGTTGCGCACCGGTTCGGCCAAGGGACGCTGATAGCTAGGCGGACGAGCGCCCAGGTCCGAGGGTGCGATGTCTTCTTGGGGATACGGGTCGTGAACGACCGCACCGGCCTGTTGCTGACCCATCGTTCCGGCCGGGGGCAGCAAGCCGCGGCCACGACAACCGGCGGCGGACAGTCCGACGGTGATCACGATCGCGACGCAGATCGGCCAGTGTCCGGATCGTTTCATGGCTGGAATTCCTAGGGGAGGTTTCGGGCGGGGCTTCGGTCGCGATCGAAGTCGCGATCAGGATCCGCCGTCTCGATCATTACGGGTTGCGGCCCGCGAAAGTCAACCTTCAAAGCATCGACCGACGCGGTCCGGCCGGATCACGACACCACCGGCGGCATCCGGGAAACATCACGCGGGTGTTCCGGTCACACAGTTTCCTCCGGTAACCGCATCGCCAGCACCACCGAATTCTCGGCCGGTTCGACTTCGATCGCCCCCATCGCGGCGGGAATCAACAGGGTTTCGCCGGTCGCCAAAGTCGATTCGGCTTCGCCGATCCGCAACGTCGCCGTCCCGCGTGGAACCGTCAGGATGTGAAACCGGTCATCACCGCCCACCGTCCCCACGCCCAGCGTCAGTGCGACGAGCACGAATTTTTCGCAGCTCACCAAAGACTGCCATCCGCCGATCGACGGATCGGTCGGCCTCGGAAAGACCGGCCCGCGGGTGTAATCGGTCACCTCCAGAGAGGCTTCGACGTGCAGCGGCCGCGAACGGCCTTCGTCATCGACGCGGTTCCAGTCGAACAGCCGGAACGTCGTGTCGCTGGACTGCTGGATCTCCGCGATCACCAAACCCGCGCCGAGCGCGTGGACCGTTCCCGCCGGGATGAACACACAATCACCAGGCTGAGGATGGAACGAGTGCAGGACTTGCTCCGTTTGACCGGCTTCCACGGCCGCGGCCAAGGTTTCCCGATCGACGCCGCTTTGCAAACCCGCGTAGATCAAACTCTCCGGCTCCGCGGCGACGACGTACCAAGCCTCGGTCTTGCCCAGATCCGGCGGTTCCATCTTCGCCGCGTGCCGGTCGTCCGGATGAACTTGCACCGACAACACGCGATTGCAATCCAAATACTTCAGCAGCAGCGGAAAACCGACACGCTCCTGAGCCGACGAGCCCTGAGCCGAGGGACTCACACGGTCCGCCCGCGCTCTGCCCATCAGCCAAGCCGGGTATCGCGTCAGCAGTTCCGCCAGCGTCAGACCCCCCAGCGGCCCGTCCGCGACGACACTTTGATCCCGTCCGTGGTCAACCACTTCCCAGCTTTCGGCGTAGTCATTCCCGTCGCCGATCGGCTTGCCCAATTGCCGGCCCAGCCGCCGGCCGCCCCAGATCGTCTGTTTCAGCAACGGCGTGAAACGCAGCGGCCGGGGTTCTGGATCCTCAGTCTCGCGGGTCGTTTGGTGTGGAATCGAATTCATGAAAGCCCTTCGCCCCTTGTCGTCGGAAAGCAAGTAAAACCGTCAGGATCCCGCCGATCGACCGACGCGGCATGTCCCTGGTCCGATTTTCGGTTCAGCGGGTACACTGGGGAACCCGGCGAGGGATGATTTCGAAAGCCGCCGCCGTCCTTTGGTCTCCTTCGCAATCCGCCTGATTCCCGCAACCCACTTGGTTTTTCGTGGACCGTATCGCTAACCCCAAAGACGACCTGTTCGAAAATTCGACCATGACCTTCGGGGAACACTTGAAGGAATTGCAACGCGCGTTAACCCGCGCGACGATTTGGTTGGTCCTCGGCGTCAGCGTCGGATTGATCTTTGCCAACAACATCGTCGCGTACGTCAAAACGCCGCTGGAACAAGCGATCTATCGATACAACGCCGAACGCGGGCTGGCCCAGTTGGGGTTCGAAGATCCGAAAGCGGAAGTGCTCAAACCGCTCCGTGACGCGTTCGCCGATGGCGCCTACGTGGTCGAGGAAGTCATCACCATTCCGTCGGAACTGCAGGACACGTTCGGCGAATTCCGCGCTGGCGCCCTTCCCGACGCCGACCCCACCGAACCGGACCCCGCCGAAGCGGCCGATCCCGATTCCGCTTTGTTGATGGCCGAAAAGTTGGCCGCCTTGGCCACCGCGCCTCCCCAGTTCCAGCTCCGCAAGCAGCCGACCAACGTCAGCTCGTTCGAAATGACCGAAGGTTTCATGATCTGGTTCAAGGCCGCCCTGGTTCTCGGCGCGGTCTTGGCATCACCGATGGTCTTTTACCACTTGTGGACATTCGTGGCGGCGGGGCTGCACGCCCACGAACGCAAGTACGTGCATCTGTACCTGCCCGTCAGCGTGACGTTGTTCGTGTCCGGTGTCTTGATGGCGTTTTACGTCGTGCTGCAGTACGTCATCCATTTCTTGTTGCAGTTCAACGAAAGCATGGACGTGGCCTTCGAACCCCGTTTGAACTACTACATCAGTTTCGTGCTGTTGTTGCCTTTGGGTTTCGGGATCGCGTTCCAACTGCCCTTGGTGATGCTGTTCCTACAACGCATCGGGCTGTTGGAAACCGAAGCGTACACCAGCAGTTGGCGAGTCGCCGTGGTCGTGATCTTTGTGATCTCGATGTTGGTCACGCCGGCGGACTGGACCAGCATGGTGTTGTTGGCGATCCCGCTGCTGTTTCTGTACCTGCTGGGCATCCTGATGTGCATGTTCCTGCCCCGCGGTCGCGGCCTGGGCGCCGCCGCTTACGATCCGGCGTAGCCCGCGACGAAAGAGAGACGCCGAGCCCGCGACGAAAGAGAGACGCCGAGCCCGCGACGAAAGGGCGCCGCCGAGCGGATGTTTTGCGACGCGGAGGGTTACCAAGGATCCGAGCAAACTTCGTCGACCCGGCGATTCGCCAGGCCGGCCAAAAAAGCTTTGCGACGAAGCGTGCCTTTGATCGTCACACAGCCCTCGTCGAATTCCGGTGGCGGCCAGACGGTGTGAATCCTGGTCGGGCGGGCGTACGCCGGCAATGCCTCGAGGACTTGGCGAATCTCCGCCATATCGATCGACGCGTTTTCGTGATCGGGGACCAGCCAAGCGGTCAGCGTTTGCCCGTCCGAGTCGACCAAGCCGTGCTGAACCCCGGGGACGCATTCCAATCGTTGCTGGACCGCCGCCGGGTGGACCTTGTGACCACACGGCAACACGATCACGTCGTCGGTACGTCCGAGGACAGTCACTTCACCGGTCGTCGCGTCGATGCGGACCGAGTCGTTCGTGACGAACCAGCCGTCCGAATCGATGCCGCGTCGATCGATCGATTCACCTTGCAGGTAGCCCAGCATCAATGACGGTCCGCGGACCGACAACCGTTCGCCCACCAACCGGGTCTGCCAGCCGTCCACAACGCGGCCGACGTTACCGAAGGTTGCACCGGAGCTGGACGCGCTGGCAATGACCGGGCCGGTTTCCGTCAGACCATAACCGGCCACCACCGCAACGCCACGGGCTTGCCAAGCATCGAACGTGGCTTGATCCAGCCCCGCCCCGCCGCACCCGAGCACCCGCAATCGATGCGTCGCGTCGCCATCGACCGCTTCACGCAACATCCGCTTGGCCAGCGACGGCACGACGTTGATCATCGTCGGGCGGACCGACGGGCCGAGTCCCCGCCAGCCCTCGAAACCCGATCCGAGTGCCAAGGTCGATCCGCTCAACAGCCACGTTCCCAGGTCGCACGTCCGAGCGTAGGCGTGACAAATCGGCAGCACCGTCAAGCGGACGTCGTCTGGGGATTGCGGCACGGCTTTCAGTTTCGCCGCCGCGTTGGTGACCAAGGCTCGATGCGAAAGCACGACGCCCTTGGGACGGTCCGACGTCCCGCTGGTCCACAGAATCAACGCGGGGGCATCGCCATTGACCGTCTGCCGTTGACGATCGAGCGGCGGGGGGGGCGACGACAGGCGGGCGAAACTTTCGCAGGTTTCGTCGTCGATCCAGACTCCGCCGGATTGCCGCCGCAGGTCGTCCAGGGCCGCCGCCGGCAGTCGCCCGTCGATCGGAACGTCGATCAGGTTGCCACGCAAACAGGCCAACCAAATCAGCACGTCGCCCAGACGATTGCTGCAGCGATGGACGATACGTGTCGGCCCCCGCCGCGATTCGTCATCACCGATCCGCGCGGCCAGCGTCGCCGAAACGGCTTCGGCCGCCGAGGCGAGTTGTCGCCAACTCAGCGTGATCCGGTCGCCGGCGGGATCGGCGGCGATCAACGCCGGGGCGTCACCGCGTCGCTCGACCCGATCGAAAACAATCGGCCAGAAATGATCTCGGCTCATGACCGCTGGGCATCGCCCGCCGATGAAAAGGAAAAGGTCCCTGCGACGCAGCGTCGCCGCCGATCCAGAAAGCGATGAAGATCCATCAAAAAAGTCGATCCGGGATGATCTTGGGTTCGTGGTTCACGCCGCCGCTCGGGATCAGCAAAGAGTGCTCGGGAAAAGGCTCATGTTACCGGGTTCAAGCTGCCTTCGTCGGAGCCGACCCAGTGGTCGCTCGCGTGCTGCCAAGGAGCGACCGACGGCCGGCAGAGACGAACGGCAGCGGCCGCCTTTTTTGGTGAGGGACCAAAGGAACGTTCGTCCAGCAGTCGCTTCCCATGGAATTCCCGAATGACTTGGCTCGGTGGGCGGCACCTTCTGGATAGTGACGAACGTGGGATGCAGGATCGGTTGCCTGTCTCGTGTCGGGCTATTCCGGAGTCGGTCCCGGCTGGGGCTTGGCTGCTTCGCCCCCGCCTGCTCTGTACAAAGGCAGGTGGTAGCGTTCCAGTTCCTTTCGAGCCAGAGTTCTGGTCTTGCCGCCCCGCGTCTCCTCCACGATCGTCGTGAAATGCAGATTCCAGTGGTAGAAGCCGAACGTAAAAGACGCGTCCGAATCGACCACCGTAAACATTGGCGGATCGAGAGGCTGGTTCTTCCAGGACTGATAGCTCACGCCGCCTAGCAGTTCGACCTTCGCGCCGTTGCGGGCGACGATGTGGGCGGCGCGGCCCTCGGTCTTCATCCCGAGGATCCACACCTGGCCGCCGTCGACGACCACCATCTGCATCTCAGGCGACTCGGGGTTGAGTTGGCGGGCCCAGACCTTCTCGTCCCGGCCGACCTGGAGCTTGCTGACCACGTCCTCGAGATACCATGTCTTGCCGGGGTTGGGCTGTTTGAGGACGCAGGCGCCGTGGGCGATGTTCCTGATGACGATCGGCTGATCGCTGCGATTCTCGAAGAGGTAGCGCTCTTCGCCCTCGTCCTTGAGCCCGCCCCACCCACCATGCTTGAGGATGTTGAAGAATCGTTCGAAGACCAGCGGGCCGTCGAGATCCTCGAACACCATCGCCACCTCGCCCACCGGCAGCTTCGCATCGATCCAGAGGATGTTCTCCATGCCGATGATGCGGTTGACGCTGCCGTGGATGCGTACCTGTCGGGTTAGCACATACTTATTGGCTTTGTCCTGTTTGGGAAAATAGACGGTCGTCGCGCCCGAAGCAGCGGCTTGATCGATCGCCCGCTGCAGCGTGTCCTGGCCGACCTCAACCTTGACCCACTTGTTCGGATCCGCCTGCCACGGGACCTCGGGCGTTTCTTCAATCGGCAGACGCAGTGTTTGATCAGCCGCATCAAACAGCGACCGCGACCGACCGGGAAACCACTCTCGGAGCGGGCCGGACACGGACGCGCCGCCGGCGTCGCGCACCGCGGCATCGTACCCGTTGGTACGCACGTCACGGACGAATAAGCGATCGCCTCCGGTGACGATCGCGGCATCTCCTGTGCCGGACAGTTCCGCCTCGACGAGCGTGAGGTTGCCGTTCTTGCCGTTGGTGATCGCCGGCCCGCTGCCGGAGGCGACTAAGTTTCGGATGATCGACCGGGCATTGTTGTTTGCAAAGCCCACGCGACGAAAATCCTGCAACGTGATGTGCTCGAACACCATCGAAAAGCTGTTGCCGAGTTCAATGGCGTGATCGAATCCTTCCACGGTGACGCGTTTGATCAGCCCTGGACCTTGTTGGCTCTGCCGCAGGTCCAGCCCAATCGCGCCGCGTCGATTCGAATCAAGTGATCGGAGCGTGACGTCGTAAATGGCGCCCGAGTTATTGGTGAGGAAACGCAACGCCGACGCGCCGGGATTGCCCTCGCCGATCTCGATGGTGAGATTGCGGACGTAGGTGTGCATCGCGTCGCCCGTGCTTCTGCCCTCGTACAAACTGATAAAGGTTTTTGGCTTGTCGGCGTCGCCGAATCCTGGCGAGTCGGGCTTGAGACGCAGGACGACGCCCGCCTGGCTTTGGCCCTGCAGGTTCAGGAAGCGGTCACGGCTATGCGGTTTGCTGAGTTCATCTCCGCTGATGTTGATTCGGTCGCCAAAGAGGTACGTGCCGTTGGGAAAAAAGAGTGTGCTATTGCTGCCTCGCAGTTCGTCGAACGCGCGACGGAGTGCGGCTGTGTTATCGGTTTGCCCATCGCCCTTGAGGCCATACGGCGGCTGAGTGACGTCGACCACCCCGGCGTCGGCGGGGAAGACGATCTCCTCAGCTTGTGCTGCCCGAACGGAGACGTGGCCGTCAACTCGGTCAAAGGCATACGCCTGCGAAGCCGAGGCGGTCTCTTCGCTGCGTCCATCGCGATCGACAGCGTCGACCCCCTGGGGCGTCGCGGGGAAGTCCTCTGCGATCGCGCTGCTAGCGGTCAGTAGCGACAGGAGGATGACTCTCCGATAGAGGGAATGACACATCGCTGTTCTGATACCTCATTGAAAAGCAATAGAGCGTACTGTGCCTACGCTGGCACGATGGTCATCGCAGAACAAGAGTCTAGCACACGAGACCGTGCAAAAATGACTTTCGGTTTGAGCCGTTGGCTCAGGATTGGAGACTCCCATTCCGGTCATGGTTTTTTGACTCGCGTATCAGCCGAGCCGGCTCGGTAAATCTCGGCGATTTCTTGGCCGGTGAGAGCGGTACGGAACAGCATGACCTCGTCGATCGCACCGTGCAGATTGCGGACGGCGAAGGCGGACGTCTTGCGGTAGGGCTGTCCCCAATTGCCGACTTCGACGTTGCCGAAGCGAATCGTTTTCGCCAAGTGTTGCGGCGCGATTGGTTCTTCGGAGACTTGTTGCCCGTCGACAAGATGTCGAACAAGTCGCCCGGGCGAGTCATGCACCGAGGCCAAGTCCATTCAGCGGCCACGGTCGCTCAAGTCCCAGATCGTAGGACTGTAGTAGACCTTGTGCCAAGGATCACGCCATACGACATACTCTTCCGCGTCGCTTCGAGCCTGCACGTCCGACTCATCTCCCGCCATGACCGAAAGCGTCATGCGACCATCGGAACTTATCTGCCAATGCGGCTCGCCCGGTTCGTAGCCGTCGCTCATCACGAGCGAACGGAACGGCTGGGACAACGCATCGATCCTTACCCAGCAAGCGAGGGTGATCGCAAAACCTGAAAAAAAATTCCCCCGGTTCAAAAAAATCCCCCCGTCCCCTTTTTGGCGCGTCCCCTTTTTGGCGTCCCCTTTTTGGTCGGCGAGCGGGATGAGATCGACGATGGCAGCTGGCAGTTGTTGCCCCGCCGAGGCAAGCTCGGACGGAAGCCTATCTGGCGCACGCAAACCGGCAGTCGCTTGCCACGAGGTTTCCGGGGGGACCTTAAAAAAAGCCGACGCGAGGATCCCGCGCCGGCTTTTCGATGAATGTCGTCATGTTGTGCAAAAAGATCAGGCGGTGACGCCCATCGCCTGACGCAGCTTGGAACCGTTGCCGGCTTGGCCGAAGCTGGTCATCCGTGCGACGCAGACGGCTTGCATCGCCGAGCGAGCGGGTTTCAGGTAAGCCCGAGGGTCGAACGCCGAGGGGTCTTCGGCAAAGACCTTGCGGATCGCACCGGTGATCGCCATGCGGCAATCGGTGTCGACGTTGATCTTGCGGACACCGCTCTTGATGCCGCGTTGGATCTCTTCGACCGGCACACCGTAAGTCTGCTTCATTTGGCCGCCGTACTTGTTGATGATGTCTTGCAATTCTTGCGGCACGCTGCTGGATCCGTGCATCACCAAGTGGGTGTTGGGCAATTTGGCGTGGATCTCTTCGATTCGTGACATCGCCAAAACTTCGCCGGTCGGCTTCTTGGTGAATTTGTACGCGCCGTGACTGGTGCCGATGGCGACGGCCAAGGCATCGACGTCGGTTTCCTCGACAAACCGCTGCGCTTCGTCGGGATCGGTCAGCAGTTGATCGTGGGTCAGTTCGCCGACCGCGCCGTGGCCGTCCTCTTGTTCGCCCTCGCCGCTTTCCAGTGAACCGAGGCAGCCCAGTTCGCCTTCGACACTGACGCCGCGGGCATGTGCCATTTTGACGACGTCGGCGGTGACCTTGACGTTGTATTCGTAGCTGGCCGGCGTCTTGCCGTCTTCTTCAAGTGACCCGTCCATCATCACGCTGGTGAAACCGTTTTCGATCGCCGACTGACAGGTTTCCGGACTGTTGCCGTGGTCCTGGTGCATGACGGTCGGGATGTGCGGGTGAAGCTCGGTCGCGGCGATCATCAGGTGACGCAAGTAGTTGTCTTGCGTGTAAGATCGGGCGCCTCGAGAGGCTTGAATGATGACCGGCGAATCCGTTTCCTCGGCGGCCGCCATGATCGCCTGAATTTGTTCCATGTTGTTGACGTTGAAAGCGGCAACGCCGTAATCGTTTTCGGCTGCGTGGTCCAAAACAACGCGAAGGGGCACCAAAGGCATTTCGAAAGGTCCTGTCAGTTTTTTGTGCGACGGAAATTCCTCGGAGGGAATTGACAGGTTCGATTATCCGCCCCCGGCGCTTGACCGCAAGGGAGGAGGAAAGCGGGAGACTCGGAAGCGACCAGCCCCGCCCGTCAGGCTTCCGCCCGGCGGCCTTTCTCCAGCGTGGCGATGATCGCGTCGACGTCGTAGACGCAGCCGCCCCAGGTGCCACCGCCGACTTGTTGCAGCGCCGCCCAGAGCCGGGTGTCGTCGGGGATTTCAGCTTCCACCATCAAGTCCTGATGGGGATCACGCGACCGTAAAGCTTCCTCGGGCGAAAGGCCGTCGACCGTCGCGATCAAGTCGACGCGGCCCACCATCGTCTCCGGGTCGATGTGGATCTCCACCGTATCGCCGTCTCGGACTTTGCCGATCGGTCCGCCCGCCAACGCCTCCGGGCCGACGTGGCCGATGCAGGCTCCCGTGCTGACCCCGGAAAAACGAGCGTCGGTGACCAAGGCGACGTCCTTTCCGAACGACAAATACTTCAGCGCCGAAGTGATCTGGTACGTTTCTTCCATGCCGCAGCCCAGCGGCCCGCGGCCGATCAGCACGATCACATCGCCGGCGCGGATTTCCGTTTCGCCTTGTCCTTTGATCGCCGCGATCGCGTCACGTTCGGAGACGAAGACCCGCGCCGGGCCTTTCTTGTGATACTCGCCGTCGCGGAGGACCGACGGGTCGATCGAGGTGGCTTTGATGACCGAGCCTTCCGGGCACAAATTGCCGTGCGGAAAACAAACCGTGCTGGTCAATCCGCGTTTGCGGGCGACGGCCGGCGGCAGGATGACTTCGTCCGGATCGACGCCGTCGGCTTCGACCAGTCTGGTTCGACAGGCTTCGCGGCGGTCGCTCGTATGCCAGCGGTCCAGCAAGTCGTTCCACGTCATGCCGGTCACCGTCAACGCTTCGCCACGCAGCAGACCCAGTTCCCTCAAATGCCACGCGACTTCGGGGACGCCGCCCGCCAAGAACAAGCGAACGGTGGGGTGCCCGACCGGTCCGTTGGGCAAGCAATCGACGAACCGTCGCACCGACGCGTTGACCGCGCGAAAGTCATCGGCGGTGGGACGTCGAAGTCCGGCCGCCGCGGCGATCGCCGGAATGTGCAACAGCAGATTGGTGCTGCCGCCGACCGCGGCGTGAACCAACATCGCGTTGTGGATCGAATCGTCCGTGAGAACGTCGCCCAGGGTGACGCCGCGCGCGTGCATGTCGGCCGCGACGATCGCGGCGTCGCGACACATTTGCAACCAGACCGGCTGGCCGCTCGGGCATAGCGCCGCGTGGGGCACGGTCATCCCGAGCGCTTCGCCGACGACCTGCGCGGTCGCCGCGGTTCCCAAGAACTGACAACCGCCGCCGGGGGTTCCGCAGGCCCGACAGCCTTCCAGGGAAGCTTCCTCCAAAGTCATTTCGCCTTTGGAATAACGCGCCCCGATCGTCTGCACTTTCCCGGCGTCTTCGCCTTCGCTGGGCGGCAAGGTCACCCCGCCGGGCACCAAGACGTTGCAGAGCTGTTTCGTTCCGGCCAGAGCCATCATCATCGCCGGCAAACCTTTGTCACATGTCGCGATACCGATGACGCCTTTTCGCCGTGGCAACGAACGGATCAAACGTCGCATCACGATCGCGGCGTCGTTGCGATACGGCAGCGAATCGAACATCCCGCGGGTGCCTTGCGTGCGACCGTCACAAGGATCACTGACGAACGCGGCGTACGGCACGCCGTCGTCACGGGTGATTTGTTCGGCCGCGGCTTGGACCATCAGGCCGACTTCCCAGTGACCGGTGTGATAACCCAAAGCCAGCGGCGTGCCGTCCGGATTGCGCACGCCCCCCTGTGTGCTCAGGATCAAGTACTGATCGCCCAGCACCCGTCGGGGGTCGAACCCCATGCCCACGCTTTGTGTCAGGCCGAAAATGTCGCCGCTGCTCCAGGTGCGAAGGATTTCGTCGGTCAGCGGCAACTTTCCTTGGGGGCCGATGGCATGAGTCAGCAAGCTTTCCCGGTCGGCGGGGGCGGCAAAAAAATCGGTTTCGGTCATGGCGGGGGGGCGTGGAATGCTTTGGTGGACGAAAAAAAAACGGCGATTTTCGAGAATCCCGGAGATTCTTCCGAGATTTCTGGCGGTTGACGCGTCGGATTTGTGGTCTTCTCTTTTAGCGGAAAGGCCTCCGGACGGCCGAGACGATTCTGACACAACTTTTCCGACGGCGGGGCGTCTCGTCGACTCGGTCGCCGAATCGTCCTGAGAACGCCACGGTGGATGCGGTAATCGGTGGGGCACCTTCAATGCGAAATCGTTCGTCTTGAGGCACCAAGCCGCATCCACCGCGGTCGATCAAACCGTCCGTCGAGAGCGGCTCGCCAAGGGGCAAGGCGAGCCGCCTTCGGCGGGCGATGGCTCCGGCGAAAAACTTTCGATCGACTTCTCGGCGACTTTTCCCGAACGTTTCTGTCGTTCGGTGATGCCCGAAGGTATGTTAGGGGCCTGTGTCTGCCCGGCCTTTCGCTGTCCACTCGGAGACTTTGAGGTTGTCCCTCGCCGAACCACCCGAAGAAGTCTTGGTGCGTCGCCTTCGTGGGGGCGACGAAAACGCGGCGAGTCAGTTGTACGACCGTTACTCGCGTCGTCTGATGTCGATGATCGGCAAGAAGATGTGTTCGCGAATGCGGCGGAGCACCGAACCGGAGGATGTGGTTCAGTCCGTCCTGCGGAGCGTGTTCATGGGCGTCCGATCCGGTCATTACGAAGCACCCGCCGGATCGACCTTGTGGAATCTGATGGCGATCATCGCGATGCGAAAGCTCCAGAAGAGGTATCGCGAGATGAACCAGCCTTCCAAAGGAGGTGACCGGAGGCTGGACGAGACGATCGATTGGGACGAGGTGATCGACGGCCAGTCGTTGGAGGTCCTGGAAGAGGGGATCCGCGAGTTTTTGGAACCGCTTCGTCCCGCCGAAAAGGAAATCGTCACGCTACGACTGCATCAGTACTCCGTCGAAGAAATCAGTCAGAGGATCGGTCGCAGTCGCCGCAGCATCGAGCGAATCTTACAACGCTGTCGCAGCCAGCTGTCGGCGCAACTCCGCGATTCGTCATCGAACTGACATTCAAAAAGTCCGCGCCGCAGCGTTTGAATCCCCGCACTTGAGACGAATTCGGAAAAATTCGGAAATAGTTGGCGGGCGACCGGTCGTTTTTGTGGTCTTCCCTAAGACAGTTTTTCGTTCTGTCGGCGTGACTGTTTTGTCGCGGGGCGATCTTCTTTCCCACACGAGGGCCTAACGATCGATGATTCTGGAAACCGAAAACGCTGATTTGCTTGAGGAAGCAGTCGAGGCGTTTGAGAGTGATTGGGACCACGACTCCTCGACACGCATTCAGTTCGTCTTGGATGAATTCGGGCTTGGTGGCGAAGAATCCGCGATCACCGAATTGGTTCGTGTCGACATCGAACGACGTTACACCGCCGGATACGACGTGGATCTGGCCATCTATCGGGCGGGCTTTCCCCAGATCTGGGCCGACCCTCGCAGCGCCGCCGAGATCGCGTTCGAAGACCGACGCTCCCGCAAACTGGTCGGATTGCCCGAGGACGCGGCGCGTTATCTGGGGATGCCGATCTTCACGGCCACCCCGGGGCCCGTCGTGCAAGAAGCTCGGTCGAATCCGGGCGCACTGTCGGTCCGAGACCGTCGCGATCCGGAAACCTTGTTGCCCATCGATCCGGGACTGCTTCGAGGTTTGCGGGACATCGGTTTCGAGGTCCACCAGTGCATCGGTCATGGCAGCTTCAGCGAAGTCTATCTGGCGACCCAAGGCGAATTGGCCGGACGCTACGTCGTGTTGAAGGTGGTCGCCGAAGACTTGTCCGAATCGCAACGGATGGCCAGCCTGCAACACACCAACATCGTGCCGGTGTTTTCGGTCCATCGCGTGTCCGACCGCACCGTGATCTGCATGCCCTACGCGGGCGACTTGACGCTTCGGGAATTTTTGCGACGCCATGTCCACGCCCATGACCGTGGCGGCCGAACCCTGGTGCGGATGCTGCAAGGCCATTGTGAGGACACGGTGGTCCCCACAGAATCGACGCTGCAGCTCGGCAACCGACCAGGAGAACCGAGTCAGCACCTTTCGAAGCCGAACGAGAACTCCGCGTCCGCCGCTTCGACGAGTCCTTCGAAATCACCAGACGATGGCGTGTCCCCGACGACGTCGCGGGGCGACGCGGGCGGCGCGATTCCGATTCCGCTGGAGCGATTGACGGGGCTGGGACGCAACGAATTGACGTTGTGGATCTTCGGCCGGCTCGCCCGGGCTTTGGCGCATTCGCACGCACGCGGCATTCTTCACGGCGATTTGAAACCGGCCAACGTGCTGATTCGCAACGACGGTGAACCGGCGTTGTTGGATTTCAATCTGTCTCGGTCGGTCGACACCCCGCTGAATCATCGTGTCGGCGGAACCCTTCCGTACATGGCACCGGAGACCTATCACGGCTTGATGGGATGCGACACTCCGCCGGACCCACGGACGGACCTCTACGGCCTGGGCGTGATGATGTACGAATTCGTCAGCGGACGCCTGCCGTTTCCGTCACCGCGATCGGCCGCCGCGATCGATCTGGAAATCGCTGCCGAGGGGCGTCGACAACCGGTCACCTGGGACGACCACGTCGACGTGCCGATCGGCCTGCGGCGGATCATCGAAAAATGCCTAGCCTTTGATCCGGCGGATCGATTCGGCTCGGCGGACGATTTGCAAAAAGACATCTTTCGCCAAGCCAAGCACGCGACGCTGGTTCACGCGAACGAACCCTTACGCAGCCGAATCGCGAAATGGTTTCGTCGACACCCCCGATGGACCTCCGGCGGCGGCGTCGCGATGATCGCCTTGTTGACGCTGATGTTCGTGGGGCCGCTGGCTTGGCGGTGGCGACGCCATGCCGTGCAGTTGTCTGCGAAGATGGAATTGAACGACTTTGCCGCGGAGTCGTCGGCGCTCTTGGCGGGCCAAATCGTCGATCCACAGCGTGCCAGCGACGCGAGTCTGGAGAGAATCATCCGTCCGTTGGCCGAGCGACGGCTGTTGAATCCGGACGCCGTCGCTGATTGGGTGCGGCCCGCCGGAAGCGATCCATCGCACGCCCGAGCTCGCTACGAGATATTGTTTCGGCATCTGGGACACGCCGCGATCAACGAAATCGAACGGTTGCAATCGCCCGCTCGGAACTCCGACGGCCTGGCAATCGAAACCGATCCATCGGGCACCGCATCGCGTTTGCCTAAACTCGTCGCTGCGACCGAGACGTTGATCGCCGCCGGGCCGAGCCGACCGGAGCGGTCGCGTTCGTTGACATTCTTGCGGGCCGATCTGGCGGAGTTGCAAGGCGATCTCGACACCGCCGGCGGGTTGCGTCGGCGTGCCGCCGGGCTGCCGTTTTCCGGCGACCAGGAAGCCTACCTGCAAGCGGTTCGCGACATCAAAGATCATCGATTCAACGATGCATCAGCCCTCTTGGCATCACTCGCCGACAAGGAAGTCATCCCGTCTTCGCTTCGTTGGACGATGTTGGCCCGCGCCCACCGCGGTGCGAAAAGGTACGAGGAAGCCAAACTGTGCTTCACCCAAGCCATCGAGCGTTCGCCGAGATCATCAAGACTCCGCTATCTACGCGGACGTTGTTTTCAAAGTCTGCAACAATACCCGGCGGCGATCAAAGATTTTCGGCGGGCTCTGGAACTGGAACCCACTCTCGTTTCTGCACGGTGGTCGCATTCACAATGTCTGGCGGCGCGCGAACAGTACGACGAAGCGATCGTGAGCCTGAACGAGGGCTTGCGGCAAGAGCCCGAGAGCATCTCGCTGTTGGTCATGCGAAGTGTGATCTATCGGCGTCAAGGTGAATCGAGACTCGCTGAACGCGACTACCAAGACGCGATGTCGAAAGACTCCGATGACTTTGCGGAACTGCTCAATCGAGCCAAATACCGACGGCCGGAAGATCTCGACGGCACGTTGACTGATCTCACAGAAGCCGCACGACTTCGCCCGTTGTCCTCCGAAGTCCAATACCGGCTGGCATCCGTTTTGACGCGAATGCAACGGACAGAAGATGCGATCGATGCACTCGCCAAAGTCGAAGAACTCGCCCCCGATGACGAACGAGCGACGATCGACCGCGGAGTCCTGCTGGCCAGGCTGGGACGCGATGACGAGGCCAGAGGCGCGATGAACGCCGCGTTGGTGCCGCCCAACGATGCCCGCACCCTCTATCAAGCCGCTTGCGTCCTTGCCCTTTCGGGAAACCCGGCCGAATACCCGCGTTCGACCACTCTGTTGGCCAACGCGATTCATTCGGGCTACGGCCTGGAATCGGTGCGTCGTGATCCGGATCTTCAGTCGCTTGCCAACGTTCCGGGCTACCGTGCGATCGTCCGAACGGCCGAACTCGCCATGCGGTCGCGATCACTCTTGCTTTCCAAAGATACCGACGAGTCCGCGTCATTGTTTGACGAGGACTGACACGAATTATTCGATCTGCAGTCGAGGCTGCAAGCATTTCACGAGGAGATCGTTGATGAATCCCAGCCAACGCAGAAACCTGCGTCGAACCTTGGCGCCGGAGACTCTGGAAACCCGAAGGTTGCTGGTCGCTTTCGGAATGCCTTGGCCCGACGCCCAATCGCTGTCGATCAGCTTCCCGGCCGATGGTGTCGGTGTTCATGGCCAACAAAACCGAGTCAACAAAACACTCGACGCCATCACCGATCGTCAGCAGTGGCAAGAGTTGGCGTTGCGCGCTTTTCAAACCTGGGCCTACCACGCCGACATCAACGTCGGTCTGCGAAACGACCAAAACGCGGATTTCGGGACGCCCGGCTTAACCGTCGGTGATCCCCGTTTCGGAGAGTTTCGCATCGGTGCGATTTCGCAATCCGGGGCGTTGGCCAACACGCTGCCCTATCAGATTCTGGCCGGCACTTCGTCCGGTGATTTGCTGCTGAACAGTGACAACGCGTTTTCTTTTCACGATTGGGCCGACGGCACGGCTCCCGCCGAATCCTCGGGGATCGAACCGACCTATGACTTGTTCAGCCTACTGCTGCACGAATCGGGCAACGCGTTCGGGCTGGCCGACAATGCCTTGGATTGGTCGGTCATGTTCCGAAACTACACCGCCCCCAAAGGGGCGCTGACCGATTTTGACATCGCGGAGATTCAGTCTCTGTACGGCCCTCGTACCGACGCGTTCGAATCCACTTCGAATGATTCGATCTCCATTGCCAGCGTGATCCCGCAGCCCATCGATTTCGATGCCGCCGAGGACACGGTTCGAATTCGCGGCAGCCTGAGAGACCTTGCCGACGTGGACGTTTATCGTTTCTCGCCCGTTACGTCACAGGATTCGCTTACGGTCCGTTTGAACGCGGAAACGATTAGTCTGTTGAAGGCCCGCGTGGAAGTTTTGACCGCCGACGGCACCGTGCTCGGCTCCGCCGCGGCGGGGTCCGTCTTTGAAAACGACGTGGCCGTCCGGGTCGACGGCTTGGCCGGGCACGATGACCTGTTCGTCCGAGTGACGTCGGCCGACGGCGACGTTTATTCGGTCGGCGATTACGTGTTGGAACTGGACTATCGCGCCGCCGACCGGCAGGCGTCGGACGCGCCCGTGGTGCCCTATGATTTCGGCGTCGAAACGCTGGGTCTTGATTTCGTGTTGGCCGATGACGAGATCGGTGAAAACGATTCGATCGCCTCGGCGACCCCTTTTGACGTCGCACTCGACGGTGTGGACGGAAGCCGTTTCGAAATTTTGTCCGCCGTCGGCGGAACAGATGCGGACGGCAACACCGATGTCGATGTTTGGAAATTGACGGAGCCGACCACAGCCAGCGGCGCCATGAAAATCCAGTTGTCCGTCGTCGGCAACAAGGCCCCGGATCTTCGTATCCGAATTCTCGACGCGGCCGGCTTGCCCGTCGGTGCGTCGGGGCGGGTCGACGCAAACGGCGTGTGGACGCTGAACGTCAACCAAGTGAACGCGGGCGAAGATTACTTCCTCCGCGTCAGTGTCGATCCGACGTCCGTCGTTGATGTCGGCAACTACGTCGCGACGGCCGAATTCACTCCCGCCATGGAAGCGGCACATGAAATGATATCTCGTGTGGTCTCGTCGGACGTCGATGAGTTCGTGCGATGGCACTTGCACGAATCCAAGATGTATCGTTTCGACTTGTTTGCCGAAGGAAGCTCCGTCGATCACGCGGTCAAACTGACTGTCTTCGACGCCTTCACCAAGGAAGTGAAACTGGTCGTCGGTGCGACCTCGGGAAGCTCACGTTCGGTCTACGCCATGCTGGATGCCGGCGACTACATCTTTCAACTGAGAGCCTTGTCGCGAAGCGGCCAGGCCGTCGACAGCATCCGCGCGACGTTGTTCACCAACGGGTTGTCCGACGACCAGGATCCGGGCGGTTACACCGATCCCGATGAATCCGATCCGATGTTCGACCCTTATTACTATTATGGCGAAACCGACGTCCCCTACCAATACTATAATTATGACCCCTTCGGCTACGATGAATACTATTCCTCGACCTAGGGAAACGGAGGATGCCTTTTGTCGTACGGAGGATGCCGTTTGGGATGCCGCCTTGGATGAATTGTTCGCCGAGGCTTCCTGGGCTCTTTTCACGTCCGGGCAAGCCGACGCGGCGTCCCTGGCCTCGGCTCGGTTGGCGATTCAAACCGCCCGTCGATTGCTTCGGCAATCGCCGACGTCTTTGGAATCGAGATTGCTAATCGCAGCGGACCAGCTTCGTGTCAATCAGGCGGTTCGGGCGATCGTCTCGTTGCAAGACGCCCCGGAGGCGATCATCGAATCGGCCCTGGCGCAGCGTCTGCTGGGACACGCGTTTCGATTGACGAAGGATCTGGAGACCGCCGACCGTCATTTTCGCGCGTCGGCAAGGCTTCAGCCTTGGCACCCCGATCCGTGGTACGGTCGCGGAAAGATCGCGGAGCTTCGCGGGACGCCCGATCGCGCCATTTCGTTCTACGAGCGCGGTGCGTTTTTCGAAGAACGCGGGCACGCGTGCGTCTTGTCGTTGGTCCGTTTGTATCTGGATCGTCAGGAAGTACGCCACGCCATCGCGGCGGTGCGGCCCGCCTTGGCGCGGTCCACTCGCTCGGCGGTCTTGAACGAAACCTACGCCTCCTTGTTGTTGCGGCGGGCCGCTCGCTTGCGCCGCCGGCGGCAAATCGATGCCGCTGTTCGTTCGGCGGACGAAGCATTGCAACACCTGCGGACGGCCGCGGAAGTCGCCCCGACGACGGAACGATTCACTCGCATCGGCACCGGCGAACTGCGACGCGAGCGATTTCCCGAAGCACGGCGGGCATTCGAATCGGCACTGCGGTTGAATCCGTTGCACCGCCCGGCGCTCGCCCGGTTGGCCGGCTTGAACGTCGACGAAGGTGACATTCAACTGGCGAAATCACAGTTCCAATCGTTGATCGAATCAGGCGATGCGTCGGCGCTCGCCCATTTTCGCAACTCTCGCATCTCCCGCTTCTGCCCCTGCGACGATACCGATCGCTACATCGGATCGCTGCGGCAACAATTGAACCAAGCGTCGCTTGGAAATTCGGCACGGGTGCAGATTTTGTTCACGCTGGCCAAGGTCCTCGACGACTGCGGATGTTTCGACGAAGCCTGGGTGGCGTACCATCACGCGAATCAACTGAAACTCGGGCGGCGATCGCATGGCGAGGATGCCGGACGCATGAAACGTTTCGTCGCCGATCAGATCGCTACGATCGACCGGGATTTCTTTGATCGTTTCCGGGGCTGCGGTGATCCGTCAACCATGCCCATTTTCATCGTGGGGATGCCGCGATCCGGGACGACACTGACCGAACAGATCCTCAGTTGCCACGACGACGTTTCCGGTGCCGGGGAACTCAAGCACGTCGAGAGGTTGCGTTGCCGCCTGTTTCGCAGTTGGCAGCAACGCTTGCTCGATCGCGACGGATGTGTTTATCCGTTCTCCGACCTTCGCTATCCGCTCGCGTTGCAAGTCGCCGAGCCCGACGATTTCCGATGGTACGCCGGTGAGTATCTCGATCGCCTGCAAACGCATCGACAAGCTTCGAATCATGTCACCGACAAGATGCCGACCAACTTCAATCACTTGGGACTGATCGCCGTCTGCTTTCCCGGTGCCACGATCATCCACTGTCGCCGAGACCCGATGGACGTGTTGGTCTCCGCATTCTGTCAAAATCTGACGCCGCCTTTTTGTGATCCGGATCTGTTGGCGGACTACTACATCCAATACCGACGGCTGATGGATCATTGGACGCGCGTCTTGCCGCTGCGAATCATCGATGTCGACTACGAGACTCTCGTTCGTTCCCCCGAGGCGTCGACTCGGCAACTGATCGGTGACTGCGGCCTGCCGTGGCAAGAGGCCTGTCTGCGTTTCGATCAGAATCGCCGGGCCGTTCATACGCCCAGCAAGTACCAGGTCCGCCAGCCGATGTATTCGACCTCGATCGGCAAGTGGCATCGTTTCGGCCGACAACTGCAACCGATCGCCGACAAGCTGGCAGCGTACCGATAGGAACGAAAAAAGGCCGTGACCGAGAACTCGTCTCGACCACGGCCTTTCGGACAGGGTTTTGGTTCCGGCCGTCGAGCGGATCAGTCACGGCGTCCCAGCAGAATGAACAAGTAGTAAGCCAGCGTCATCACCGACTGGAGCGTCGCGGCGACATAGGTCAACGCCGCGGCGTTGAGCACCTTGGACACGTAAGGCAGTTCCATCTCCGCGATCAAATGCTGATCAACCAGTTGTCTTTTGGCGCGCGCACTCGCGTCGAACTCGACCGGCAGGTTGACCAACTGAAAGAACACGACGCCGGCGAACAGGATCACGCCGACCCAGGCCAACGCCGCGATGTTCAGCCAGATCCCGCCGATCAGCATCCACATCCCCGCTCCGCTGCCGAAATTCGCCGCCGGCACGGCCAGGTTCCGAATCACGAGCGGGGCGTACTGCCGCGCGTCCTGGAAAGCGTGGCCGGCTTCGTGGCAGGCGACGCCCAGGGCCGCCATGTTGCGGCCGTTGTACACGTCGCTGGAAAGACGGACGACCTTGGCACCCGGATCATAATGATCGCTCAGCTGGCCCGGCACCATTTCGATCGGCACGCCCTGCAATCCTCCCGAGTCCAGCATCCGCCGCGCCGCCTCGGCGCCCGACATCCGCGCCGGAATCTCGCTCATGCTGCTGAAGTTCGATTTCACCTTCCACTGGGCGTACAAGCCCAACAGAAAAGGCGGAATCACGAACAAAAAATAGGTCATCCACATCGAAGGTAATTCCTGTCAACCAAAAGGGTTTCGGCGACCGCCAAATCGGCAGACGCTGAAGTATACGCGTCCTACAAGGCAATCGTCGGGCCAAAATAACTCTAACAGGCAAAGTCGACGGACGCGTCGCGTGTTTTCGGATTATTCGCCCGACCGAAACGAGTATTGCATAGGTTTTTTCTATGCCTTGGCGTATTCCATTCTATTTGCCGAACAGGCAAGGTGGCGCTACCCTGTGGTCTCGATGCCCCACGCCGACCTCCCCTGCCAGACGAGGCTATTCATGGTCAACGCGACTGTCCCGCAAAAATCGCCCCACTCCAAGGATCTGGCGCGGGTGACCGCGACGGACTGTATTTACGAGGACGCCTTCGCGGAGAACAACTTTCTGAGGAAGTTAGGGCGTTTTCCCGCGGGCCCGAACCATCGTCGGCGGTCACCTCCGGACGGAACGCCGGCCTACATGGCCCACCTTTGGCAACGGCCGCTCCTGACGGCGGCTCAGGAGATGTATCTGTTTCGCCGATTCAATTACGCGCGATACCGAGCCGGGAGGGCGGAGCGATCCAGGGATGCGACGAAGTGGTGTCGGGAAGCCGATCAAGCCAGAAATCACTTGGTCGAGGCGAATTTGCGGCTGGTCGTTTCGCTGGCCCGACGTTACGCCCAACGCGAAGCGAATCAGTTCGAGGAATGGGTGGCCATCGGGAACGACGCGTTGATCCGCGCGGTCGAACTTTTCGATCATCGCCGCGGATTTCGCTTTAGCACCTACGCGTATCGTGCCGTTCAACGGTCGATCTTCAGCGCCCTCCGCCGCGAACAACGGGCGGCCCGTGATCACGGATGTGAAAATCCTGATCAACTGGACCGCATCGAGAAAGATGCATCGGAATCGATTTGGCAGGAGTTGAAAGCGGCCGAGGCCAAGGTCGTCGCCGATGAGATGCTCGCCCTTTTGGACGATCGAGAGCGTCAAATCGTGATGGCCCGCTTTGGCATCCGTCGCAGCCAGCAGGGGGCTTCCTTTTCTTTGATTGCCAACGAAGTCGGGCTGAGCACGACGAGAGTGCTGCAACTGTTCAATCAGATCAAACAGAAGCTCCGCGAAACGGTGCGTCGTCCTCGGACAGCCTAGACGATTGACGCCTTCGGCCGATCCTCCTCTGCCGCCGACCGAGACGGAGCGACGAATAAAATTGGACGCGACGCGTCAGTCACGCGAACCCGGAGTCACATCGAGGCTGACTTGCTCGTCGCCGCGGACGACTTTGATTTCGATTTCTTCGCCGATTTTTAGTGCTTCGATCGCGTAAGTGTAGTCGTACAAGTTTTCGATCTTTTTGCCGGCCACTTCGATGATGACGTCGCCGCCTTTCAAGCCGGCTTTCGCGGCGGGGCCTTCCGCGGCAACACCGCTCAGCTTGACGCCTTTGATGTCGCCCGAAGCGTAGTCGGGGATCGTGCCCAGGTACGCCGTCAGCCTGGCTCGCGGCGCGTCCTCGGGCTGCTCGCCCTCGTCCAGTTCGAACGCGGGAGTTTCATCGGCCACCAGGTAGCCGCGGGCGAGCAAGCCGAACAGGTTGGCGGTCTGAGCGATGCCTTCGTAGTTCAGTTTGTCCGCTGTGTCACGCGGCGTGTGGTAATCCTCGTGCGCCCCGGTAAAGCCTGACAGGATCGGAACACCCCGACCGACAAAGGCGGACGCGTCGGTGGGCAATCGGGTGCTGGTCGGGTCCAATTTGAGCGACAAGCCCACCGGCACGTTTCGTCGCTGGACTTCGGCTTCGAAGCCGGGCGAGGATCCGATGCCCTGAATCACCAAGCTCTCGCGAAGCCGACCGACCATGTCCAGGTTCAAGTAAACGGCGATGCGATCGGTCAAAGGTTCGGCGTCGGGACTGGCGCCGTGGGCGTGAGCGATGGCGACGGCGTCCGCATCGTCGTCGCCGTGGGTTTTCGCATCGGGCCCGTGGTGGGCTTCGCCGTGGGCATGCGAGTGAGCGGCCGGTCGCGGATAGATCTCGTCGAACCGGCTGACGAACGCCTGCGAGCCGAATAGCCCGAGTTCTTCACCGCTCCAGGCCGCGATCAATAAGTCCCGCTTCGCCGGCAACTTGCCCGCGCGTTTTTGGGCGGCCAAGTACTGCGCGACTTCCAACATCGCCGCGACGCCGCTGGCGTTGTCATCGGCCCCGACGTGAATCTTTTCCTGTTCGTCGTCGCGGGCCAAGCTGTTGCCACCGGCACCGCGACCCAAATGGTCGATGTGCGCGCCCAAGATCACGACGGGCTCGGATCCGGCAGAGGCATCGGCGGCGGGCAGCCGAGCGATCACGTTGCGACCGGTCCCGGTCTTGCGATCAATATTGATCGTCGCACCGACCTTGACGCCGGTCAGAACGAATCCCATCTGGATCGATCCGTCGTCGAGTCCCTTTTGAACGTCGGCCAAGTTTTTGCCAGCCGTCTGGAACCATCGTTCGGCCACCTCGTTGACGACACTGACGACGCCGATGCTAACGCCTGCACCGGAGGACGTGCTGTCGAAGCGGATCAGTTCTCGCTTGACCTGACTGGTCGGCCCGGCGACGAAAATGATGCCCTTGGCACCGCGATCCCGGGCCACCGCGGCTTTTCGTTGCGGGGCGCTGTACCGGGCCAGCTGCTGACGTTTGTCCGGCGTGATGTCTTGCGGCAGGTCGCGGAGCACGACGACCCATTTATCTTGGACGTCCAAATGAACGTAGCTGTCGTACTCCTCGACCTCGTCGCCGCCGGGTACAACCATGCCGTAGCCAGCGAAAACGACTTCACCTTCGTCGATGCGACCGGTCGTGGAGAAAGCGAGCGGGGTCCAGTCGCTGCCGAGTTCCAAGTCAGCTCCGCCGGCGGTCAACTCGTTCGGGTCGGTCAAGCTGGAACCGGCGGGGAATTCGAAATTCTGAAAGAAAGTGCCTTCTTCGCCGGCCGGTTCCAGGCCCAAGCTTTCCAGATAGGCTGCCACGTAAGCGGTCGCCTTGCGTTCTCCCGCGGTGCCCGTCAGTCGTCCGCCGAGTTCGGGGCGGGTCAGATAATCGACGTGACGGCCGGTGTCCCCGGGGCGAAAGTCCTGCGCCGTTGCCGCGATGGACTCCTCGGCCGCTTTCACGTCGTCGACGAATTCGCCGGTCGCGGCGGAATCGCCGACCGCCGCATCCAAGCCCAACAGACGCCTCGCTTCGGCATCGTTCCAATCGGCCAAGAAGATTTGAGACTGCTCTTTCGGCGTCCGTGTGCTGGTCCAAGACAACTGATCGCCGCCGGGCAAGAACACCGGCAACCCGTCAAAACCGTCGGTGTAGGTCACGCGGATCGGCTGGCCCTGGCCGTCGGCACGCACCAGATAAAGCTCGAAATTCCCGAAGCCGTGTTTGTTCGTCGTGAAAATCAGGTAATCGCCGCTGGGGTGAAAAAAGGGAGCCCAAGACATCGCCCCGAGATCGGTCAGCCGGCTGGCTTCGGTGCCGTCGGTCTTCATCGTGTAGACCTCCGCGGTCGCGCCGTCTTGCGAAAAACGACGCCAACAAATCCGTCGGCCGTCGGGCGAGAAAAACGGGCCGCCGTCATAACCGGGAACGTCCGTCAGTTGCCGAACGTTCGTTCCGTCGGCGTCCATGATGTACAAGTCCATCATGAATGCCGGATCGACCTCGAACAGCTTTTCTTCCCGCTCGGTCAGCTTTTCTTGGTAGGCGGCGCGGTTGGACGCGAACACGATTTGTTCCCCGTCCGGGCTGTAGCTGGCTTCGGCGTCGTAGCCCACGGCGTCGGTCAGACGAGTCAGTGCACCGGAGGACTGATCCCAGCGGAACAGGTCGTAGTGCTTGTCGTAGTCCCAGGAGTAACGGCGTTGTTCGCCGCTGGCGCGAAGCTCCAATTCCGCTTCCTGCTTCTCTCTTGCCCCCGGGTCGTGATGCGTGCTGGCGAACAAGATGCGATCGCCATCGGGATGAATCCACGCGCAGGTGGTTTTGCCGGTCCCGGGCGAGATTCTTTCCACGTCGCCGGTTTCCAAATCGGTCACGTAGATTTGATAAAACGGATTCGACGGATCGCGTTCGCTTTGAAACACCATCCGCGTGCCTTCGCTGTCGAAATAGCCTTCCCCGGCACGTCGACCGGCGAAGGTGATCTGGCGGATCGAGGTCAGCAGATTCGATTCTTGTTCGGCAACGGTCTCGGCCGTCGCTTCGCCCGCCTGAGCGACGTCGGCGTCTTGACAGGTTGCCCGGCCGGAAAGAAACGTTGAAGCGGCCAGCAGGCAGAAAAACGAAGTCGAATATTTCATGGATCAGTTAACATCAAGCGAAAGGAAGTTGTCGCATTTTAAATCGATCAGACCGGCCGATTTCCGTCGCCCGCCGGACCGGTGCGGGGCCCCTCGGGATTCGACTCGGAAGCGATGCCGCGGCGACGTCGCCGCGGTTTTTACTTGGCCTTTTGGGCTTTGTCTTCCAGAAGACCGTAGCTTCCCCGCAGGCAGATCATGTCTTCGCTCCAACGGGTGAACAAGCTGCGGCGTTCTGATTCCTCCCGAAAAACACGCGCCTTGCTGATCTTCTTACGATTGTCTTCGCGAATCAGCCCGAACAGTTCGTGATATTCGGGGCTTTCCAGGCCCGTTTGCTTCTCCTCGTCCGGGTCACCCGCCGAGGTCTCGGCCTCGGATCGTGGACTCCGCGGCGGTGGAATCGAATCGACCCGTCCGTTCACCCGTGCCGTGGCGTCGAATCGGTAAATCTGCTGCCAACCGGGTCGCTGCACCGCCACCAGGCGGACGCCACGAAGCTTGGCGGTGCCGCCGAAGTAGCCGTTGTCGGTGAGATGTCGGCGAATCGACTGCTCCATTTCATGATCACCGCACCAGTCGTCCCATTTCCGGCGAAGATGTTTCAACAGTGCGATCATGTCGGCCCTGGGGATAAAGCGAGGAAACCGGAGTGGTTTCCGCGTGCCATTATTCCGCAGGCGGCAAGTCAAAATCACCGGTCAAATCGCGATACACACAATGGATGTGGTTGGCCGGATTGCCCACGGCATCGGCTTGCGTGTTGACGAATTCGATCAAAAACGAATCGCCTCGGATGCGGTAGTAATGTCCGATGCCCGGTTTCTTTGCTCCGGCCCAGGCGAAGTGAATGTTTTCCCAGCCGTCACCAATGATCTGCCGGGTTCGTTGCCGGGCGATGTTCTCCGGGGCGACTTCGATGTAGGTGTTGATCAGTTGCCGCAGGACCTGTCGTTGTTTTCCGTTCAGCGTCGCATAGGCGATGCCCTCGGGGGCCGCGACGTCCGCCTGGGGTTCACCGGCGAAGCGGATCTCGCTGGGGGCTTCCTCGGCGATGACCGCGTCGGTGGCTTGGGCGGGATTGAGCGAATTGACCAAGTCAAAGGCCAGCTGTTCTTCGTCACGTAGCACCCGCGTGCCTTTGTTCAGATTGACGCTGGGGTCATCGATCCGGGTCATGATCGTCGCCGGGTTGGCCGCCATGAACTGAGGCGTGCTGTCGACGATCTTGCCACCGCGGCAAACGAAATTCAACGACAGATGGTGGCCTTCGAAACTGAAGCCCCACGCGTCCGTATCACTGGGCTTTCCAAAGATCGTGACGTAATAACGCATCGGGTCGCGGTCCCAGTTGCCGCCGTCGCCTTCCAGCACGTGCAGGACTTGTTCCAGTTCGCGGATCTGTTGTGACTTGAAGTATCCGATCTCGCTCAGTGCGGCTCTCAGCAGTCGCAACGCTCCGGCCCGCTGGGACTCGTTCATCTGACCCATCATCAGACCCTTGCGTTCCTTCTTCGGGATGAAATGCCAGTCGACTCGCCTCTCGTCGTTGTAGGGCATCACCGCCGTCGCGGTCTCTTCCTCGTTCAAGGTGTCCAGAAAAGCGTCGGCGAACAGTTGCATTTGGACGCCGGGAGGATCGCCGACCTTCAGCCCCGTCAACGAAGCTAAAGCGGTGAGTGCGAACAAAAGGATTCCGAGACGAAGTCGATTCATGATGACCTGGAGGGGCGGCAAGGGGGGAGTGAGGCGAGGGGCCGGTCCGACATGATACCAGCCACGTGCCGGGTGCGGCAAGTTTTCACCGCCCGGGCCGACGCGGCGGGACGAGCCACCCCTGGGACGGCCGGCCCGCCCGGTCGCGGGTTTCACACGCCGGATTTCACGCCCGGCAGGTTTTCCTGATCCGTACAAATTCTCTCACCCGTGCAGACATCAGCGGCCGATAAAATGGAACGAGCGTCCGCCTAGTCCGCGGCGTGGTGCTGCGCTTCGGGACCGATGCGTCGAAGTTTTCCCCACCCCAGAGAGAGCCCGTTCCTTGGCCGATCTTGCCACGCGAATCAGCGATTCGATTCGATCTTTGATCGGATCGGGGCGAACCGAACAGGCTGCCGAGCCTGATCGATCGTCGCTGCGCGGGGCCGACGAAACTCCAAAGCAAACGTCGCGGCAAAAGCCCGGCCGGCCGGTGCCGTCGCCGGACCCCAGCGCCACGATGCGTCCCTTGGAAAAATGGGTTTTCGATTGGGGCTCGGCGGTCGTCGACGGTGTGACCACGATCGGCGACATGGCGGTGTTCGCTTGGCGGATGTGTGTTTGGATGTTCACCCGCAAACCCAAACGCGGCACGCTGTTGATCAACTTTTATCAAGTCGGCGTTCTCAGTTTGCCGGTCGTCGCGTTGACGGGAACCTTCATCGGAATGGTGTTGGCCGTCCAAAGCTATTACCAGTTCCACGCGATCGGATTAGAAAGTCGGCTGGGCGTGGTGATCAACACGTCGCTGGTCCGCGAACTCGGTCCGGTGCTGGCCGCGACGATGCTGGCCGGACGCGTCGGCGGCGCGATGGCAGCGGTGCTGGGGACGATGCGGGTGACCGAACAAATCGACGCCTTGACGGCCATGGGTGCCGACCCGATTCACTACTTGGTCGTGCCGAGGTTTTTGGCTTGCATCTTATTGATCCCCGCGTTGACGATCATGGCGGACTTCATGGGGATCGTCGGTGGGTATTTTTATAGCGTGATCATCTTGGGGATCGACCACGCCGCGTACTTGAATCATTCCCGCGAAGGCGTCGTCGGGTTCGACCTGTTCAACGGGATTTTTAAGAGCATCTTTTTCGGCGGGATCATCGCCGTGGTGTCTTGCTATCGCGGTTTCCACTGCGCCCCGGGGGCCGAAGGCGTCGGCAAGGCGGCGACGGCCGCGTTCGTTTATTCGTTCGTTCTGATTCTGGCCATCGACCTGTTCCTGAACATCGTTCTCGACGCGGTTTACTTTTGGATGTACCCCTCGGGAACGTCGTTGATATGAGCTTTCGAAAAGCAAACGAAGGTGGCGCCGACGCGACGCCCGCGGTCCAGACCGATGCTTTGATCGACGTCGTCGACGTGTCGGTCGTTTTCGAAGGACAAACGATCCTGCAAGACGTCTCGTTGCAAATCGCTCGCGGGCAAACCGTGGCGGTGATCGGCGAAAGCGGATGCGGTAAGACGGTTTTCATGAAGACGATCGTCGGTCTGATTCCGCCGACCGACGGGCACGTGCTGTTCGACGGATCCGACATCGGTCGCCTGTCGCAAGCCGAGCTGACCCGGACGCGGCGACGGTTCGGATTCGTCTTTCAAAACGCGGCGCTGTTCGACAGCATGTCGGTTTTCGAAAATGTGGCGTTCCCGCTGCGTCAGGACGTCGATCCGGTGGGCGAAGACGAAGTCCGCGGGCGTGTCATGCAGCACTTGGCGGAAGTCGGATTGCCCGACACCGTCGCGACGAAACGGCCGGCGGAATTGTCCGGCGGAATGCGGAAACGCGTCGGTTTGGCCCGCGCGTTGATCTTGAAACCGGAGCTGGTCGTGTATGACGAACCGACGACCGGACTGGACCCGATCATGAGCGACGTGATCAACGAATTGATTCTACACACGCGGCGGCGTTATCCGGTGACCAGCATCGTCGTCACCCACGACATGAATACCGCCCGAAAAGTGGCCGACCGTGTGCTGATGTTTTATCCCAGGTGGAGATTGTCGGACGGCGAAAGTCAGATTCTGTTCGACGGTCCGCCGAGTGATCTGGAACATGCCGACGATCGGCGAGTCCGACAGTTCGTCCGCGGAGAAGCGGGCGAACGCTTGGACGAATTGACCCGACAAGTCGACTCTTTGACGAATTCGAAATAGGGAACTCTCGCGTGGACGACAACAAACTGCGTTTCGGCGTCGGCGTCTTGGTGATCGCCGCGATCGGCATCGGAATCATCTTGACGTTTCTGTTCGGGGCCTTTCCGACGGTTTTAAATCGCGAATACACCTTGGACGTGTGGTTCCCCTCGGCCGAAGGCGTCAGCGCGAACACGCCGGTCCTGCGGGACGGATTTCGCATCGGACGCGTCAGCGATATCCGCCTGGTCGACGACTTTGATGAACACCCCGAAGGCGGTGTGATTCTGAGGCTGCGGATGGACGAGGAATATGAATTGACGCACGAATACGTCCCGCGGATCGGCACCGGATCCTTCATCACCGGTGATTCGAAGTTGGAATTCGTTCGTTTGTCCCGGCCCGAATTGATCAAACTGCTCGAAGGCAACGTCGACTTGATCGACCAACCGTATTCCGACGGCGACTTTTTCAAAAAGGGGCTTAAGGCCACCGATCCCTTCAGCGTGATCTACGGCTTGGAAGACGAGATTCGTGTCACGATGGAAGCCATCCGTGGTGCCGGCGACTCGATCGAAGACGCCGGCCAAAGCGTCAAAGGCTTGGTCGGCGACCTACGCGACGTGATCGGCGTCGCTCCGTCACCGGCGTCCGTGCCGGGTCGCGGATCCGAAGGCGGCGCCGCGTCGCCCCGCCGCGGTGTCCGCACCGCGGGGTACCGGACGGCCCTGCCCCCGGCCACGACGGGTGGAGACAACCGGTTGGCTCAACAGACTCCGCCCAGCTTGCTACCGCCGCCCGCCGCCGGCCCGCCCGCCGCCGG
>CAYVRC010000025.1:0-45967 GCA_964453205.1 uncultured Pirellulaceae bacterium
CGCTGGGCCGCATCTCCACGTTAGGGCCGACGTTTCGCGCCGAGAACAGCAACACCAGCCGGCACTTGGCCGAGTTTTGGATGGTCGAACCGGAGGCCGCCTTTTTTGACTTGTCCGACAACATGCGACTGGCCGAAGCCTACTTGAAGCGGTTGTTCAAGGATTGCCTGGAACAATGTGACGAAGACATGCAGTTCTTCGAAGCGCGCATCCAAAAAGGGATCTTGGGGCAGCTTCAATCCGTCGTCGAAACTCCGTTTCAGCACATGACGTACTCCGATGCGATCGACGTGCTGACGTCGGCGTCCGTCAAGTTCGAATATCCGGTCCGTTGGGGCATCGATCTGCAAGCCGAACACGAGCGTTATTTGACCGAACAACACGTCAAAGGTCCGCTGATCCTGACCGACTACCCGTCAACGATCAAGCCGTTTTACATGCGTGTCAGTGAGGACGGAAAGACCGTCGCCGCGATGGACGTGCTCGTGCCCGGCGTCGGCGAAATCATCGGCGGCAGCCAACGCGAAGAACGCCTGGACGTCTTGACCGAGCGGATGGATCAAGCCGGGCTGAACCGGGCCGACTACTGGTGGTACATCGACCTTCGGCGGTTCGGCACCGTTCCCCACGCCGGATTCGGTTTGGGGTTGGAACGTGCCGTTCAGTACGTGACCGGAATGACCAACATCCGTGACGTGATTCCGTTCCCCCGCACACCCGGCAACGCGGACTTTTGATCGACAACCGTGTTTCGAGCAGTCGATGGGTACCGACCGGACGTTTCGCACCGTCGCCCACCGGAGCGCAACACTTGGGCAACGCGCGGACCTACCTGGTGGCCCATTGGTCGGCGATCTCGCGTGACGCGCGAATGGTGTTGCGGATCGAGGACATCGATTCGCCTCGCGTCAAACCGTGGGCCGTGCAGCAAGCGATCGACGATCTGACCTGGTTGGGCGTCCGCTGGGACGAAGGCCCCGATGTGGGCGGCGATCGGGCGCCGTACATCCAGACCCGGCGGACCGATTTTTACGACGCCGCGATTGCGGAACTCCGTCGCGCCGGGCGGGTGTATCCCTGCACCTGCACCCGCCGCGACATCCAAGACGCCGCGTCGGCACCGCACGACGACCGCGGACGCGTGATCTATCCCGGCACTTGCGACGACTGGGCCGAGGGCGAGCCCTTGCCCGACGAAGGCAGCTATTGCTGGCGGTTTCGTGTCAGCGACCGGCCGATCGCTTTCGACGATCGGGTCTTGGGATTCCGGCAATGCAATCCGAGGCTGGAATTGGGCGATGTTCCCGTCACTCGGAAATCGGGCGAAGCGGCTTACCAGCTTGCCGTGGTCGTCGACGACGCGGCGATGCGGGTGACCGAAGTCGTCCGCGGCAACGACTTGGTCGACAGCACCTTTTGGCAAATCGATTTGGCCGAAGCCTTGCACCTGGCGATCCCCGAATTCGTGCACGTTCCGCTGGTGGTCGGCCGCGACGGACGTCGGCTGGCCAAACGGCACGGCGACACACGACTGAGTCATCTTCGCGAACACAACGTGACGGCCCAGGAGGTCGTCCTCTGGGCGGCTCAATCCTTGGGGATCCCCGTCGACGCTGAAGGGTTCCGGCACGCGAGTCTAGAAACGATCCATCAACGAATCGCATCAGCGCTGGATTGGCAAACCATCGACCCACGCGAATCCGTCGCACCGGATCACTGGACGAGGCTGTGACGGTGCCTACTGTGCCTACGGGGCGAACACGACTTTGAACATCAAGTAGGCCATCGCCAATGTCAGCACGAGGTTCAGCGATTGACCGGCGACGTACAAAATCAACGGCTTACCGCCTTGGAGGTATCGACTCAGGTCGCGAAAGTTTGTCTCCAAACCGATGCTGACAAAGGCCAAACAAAAGAACCAGCCGCGCAAGACTTTGGTCGTCGATTTGATCGACGTTTCCACGATCGCCGGACCGTCGGCGGCCAGCCCGTGGATCAAAGAACACAGGATCGACGCCAAGATGAAACCGAGAATGAACTTGGGAAAACGTCGCCAGATTTCGATCGCGCCGGGTTTGGAATCTTGCGAATTTCGTTCGACTCGGGTGGTCCAGTAGACGGCGATCCCGAAAGCGACGACGCCGATCAAAATGTTCTGAATCATTTTCACGGTCGCGGCGACTTGCAAAGCTTCATCGCCCAGGAACTCGCCGGCCGCGGCCACGGCACCGGTCGCGTCGATCGTGCCGCCCATCCAAGCGCCGCCGAGCAACGGATCCATGCCCACCGCTTTGATGAACGCCGGCATGGCGACCATCATGCCGACGGTGAAGGTCAGCGACATGCCGATGGCCAGTGACAGCTCTTCCTTTTTTGCTTTGCAAGCGGCCGCCGATGCGATCGCGGCGCTGACCCCGCAAACCGACATGTCGGACGAGATGACCATGTTCAGCGACCGCGATTCGATCTTCAAAACACGTTGACCGAACCAATAAGTCGTGATCAGCACGATCGGCGTGACGATCCAGGCGACGAAGACACCCGGTAAGCCCAGTTCCATCAAACGGCTCATCAAGATCTCACCGCCCAGCAACACCAGCCCCGTCTTGACGTAAAACTCCGTCCGCATCGCAGGCCGCAACCAGTCCGGTGCGCCGACGGTGTTGCTGATCAACAGTCCTGCCATCAACGCCCACAACGCGTATTCCAAGTTGTACTGCTTGATGAAACTTTGCCCGGCCAAAACGTAGGCCAGCGTGCCGAGCGCAAAGATCACGGCGAAGGCGATTGCGAACCTGCCGACACCCCCGCCGCGTAGCTTTTCGCCCAGTCCGAACAACAGCAACGAGACGATCAAGACGCCCAGGGTTCCCGGCCACGACGCAGGCTTGTCGGCGGGCGCGAAAGATTCCAGCGGGCTGTCGGTCCAGCCGCCGGGCTTGGCGAACCAGCCGGACATCGGGCTGGTGATTGCCGCGTCGAGCGTGGCATCGCCGGCGGTCGAGCTTACCCAAACCGCGGTCAGACTGACGATCAGCACCGTCCAACCCAGCAGGATCGCCAGCAAATCCTCCGTCCAGAAACCGACGGGCCCGTCGGCCGCCTCCACGGCGTCGTCGGGCGTCAACTCCGCGGGCGGATCGGACGCAGACGCGTCGACATCGGGCGATGGGGGGTCGTAGGGGTTCGACATGGTGATGGCGGGAAAGGGGGCGGTGTCCGGGGGCCTACCATCATGGCATGAGACCCACTCCGATCCCACCGGGAAGCGACCAAGAATCTGTCTGGGACTATCCCCGCCCGCCCGCGCTGGAAAAAGTCCGTCGAAAGTTGCGAATCGTTCACGCCGGTCAGGTGATCGCCCGGACCGACAACGGATACCGTGTCCTCGAGACCAGCCATCCGCCGGTCTACTACTTCCCGCCCGGTGATTGTCGCTTGGACTGGATGCCGGCGGCCGGGGGACGATCTTTTTGCGAATGGAAGGGCGAACCCAGGTATGTCGATTTACACGTTCCCGGTGCCTTGCCGGTCGCCGGAGTCGCCTGGTACTACCCCGATCCGACGCCGCGTTTCGCCGCCATCGCTCGTCATTTGGCGTTTTATGCGGGGAAGGTCGACGAGTGTTACGTGGGCGAGCAGCGGGCGACGCCGCAGCCGGGCGGGTTTTACGGCGGCTGGGTAACGTCGGATTTGGCCGGGCCCTTCAAGGGCGTTCCCGGTTCGGCGGGTTGGTAGAACCGTTTGCAAGAAATTTGCCGCGGCGGTTAAATGGCCGTTCGTTCGACGAATTCGCCCGCCACTCTTTGCGTTTCTCATGCAGCTTCCCATCGTTACCGAGTCCGATTCGCCGCAGTCGGCCCGCATCGCCCGTTCTCCGGAGGCGGCTGCTACGTCCGGTGACGCCAAGGCACGAGGTAACTATGCCGTCATCAGCCTGGGCTGTCCGAAGAACTTGGTCGACACCGAACAGATGCTCGGCCGACTGGATCAGGACGGCTACCGAATGGTCGACTCGGTCGATTCGGCCGATTTCGTCGTCGTCAACACCTGCGGCTTCATCGATTCGGCCCGGCAAGAATCGTTCGAAGCGATCGACGAGATGCTGGGTCTGAAACGAGCCGGCAAGCTTCGCAACGTCGTCGTCACCGGGTGCTTGGCCGAGCGTGGGCAAGGCAAATTGCTGGAGGATCGTCCCGAAATCGACGCTCTGGTCGGCGTCTTCGGACGCAACGATATCGTTTCGGTCGTCGACGATCTGTACTCCGGCCTGGAAGAACAACGGACGGTTTTCAAGCCCGCCGCGATTCAGCCGCTTAGCGATGCCGTCCGACGTCCGATCACTCCGCGGCATTTCGCCTATTTGAAAATCAGCGAAGGCTGCGACCGGCTGTGTACGTTTTGTGCGATCCCGAAAATGCGAGGCAAGCACTACAGCAAACCGATCGAACAAGTCGTCGACGAAGCGAAGCGATTGGGCGACAGCGGCGTCCGGGAAATCGTCGTCGTCGCTCAGGACACGACCTATTACGGCAAAGACATCTACGGCGAACCGCGTCTGACGGAATTGCTAACCGAGTTGGACAAGATCGACTCGGTCGACTGGATCCGTCTGATGTACTTTTATCCGATGTACATCGACGACGCCTTGATCGACACCCTCGCGGGGGCGCAGCGGATCTTGCCGTACATCGACATGCCGCTGCAACACGCAAGCGATTCGATGCTGAAACGCATGTCACGCAAAACGACGCGGAGGTTGCAAGAGGACATCTTGGCAAAACTACGCCAACGCATCGATGGCTTGATCATGCGGACGACCATGATCACCGGCTTTCCCGGGGAGACCGATGATGATTTTCGACAACTGTTGGAATTCGTCGACCAACAGCGCTTCGAACACTTGGGCGTGTTCACCTACAGCGTCGAACCCGACACGCCGGCGGCCAAATTGCCCGACCGTGTCGATCCAAAGATCGCCCTGCAACGCCAAGACGAACTGATGGCGTTGCAACAAGGGATCGCTTTTGACTGGAACGAAAGCCGTATCGGAACGATGGAAGACATTCTGATCGACGCCGCAGTCCCCGACCAGCCCGGCGTTTGGATGGGACGCAGTCGTGGCGAAGCCCCGGACATCGACGGCGTCGTCTTCGTTTCCGGAGACGACGATTCGAACCTCCGAGTCGGCCAGATTCGCCGCTGCGAGATCGTCGTCGCCAGCGGCTATGACTTGGTCGCCGCCCCGTTGGATTGACCGCCGCGATAGCGGTCGACCGCAAAATTCCGGTACCAATCGGCAGCCGTGCTCAATGTAGCGGACTCGACCGGTCGACGCGTCATCGCCGGATCCGATCGGCAAACGTCGTCGATCCGAGCGGCGAAGCGATGCAGGGTTTCCGTCGACGGCCGAACCAGGTCCAAGCGTTTCATTTGCCGATCCATTTTTTTCAGCCGGCGCATCGCTTCGCGTTCGTCGGCATCCTGGCCTTGCCCGGCGCGAGCCCGCGTGCGATACCACAGCAGACCCACCAGGGCCATGAACAGCGGCAACTGAACCGACTGAAAAATCATCGAGACGAATGTCTGCACGCCGTACCTGGCCAGGAACGCATTGATGCGAGTCAGCCAACCCTGGTTTCCCGTTCCGCTCCCGTCGTTGAAATCGTCGGTAATGACCGTTTGTGCAATTTCGGTTTCTTCGAACGTCACCGTGCGATAACGTCGACCGGGGGTCGATTCCACCGAGAACCACTGCGACGTGCGATCGTCGTAAGCTTCGACCCAGGCATGAGCGTCGCGGTTGCGAGCCATGTAGTAGTCTTCTTCGGTGCTCAACTCCGTGGTCACGTAGCCGGTCACGTAACGCGTGGGGATGTCGGCCTGTCGCAAAATCAACGCCGTGGCCGTCGCAAAATATTCGCAGTGTGCGGGATGTCGCCTGCGCAAAAACGTGTCGATCGGATCTTGACCCCGGCGTCGCGGAACCGGGTCGAGTGAGTACTGGAACCGGGATTGAAAGTAATTCGCCACCGCCTCGGCATTTTTCCGAGGCGAAAGGCCCGGGACGCACAATTCGTCGGCCAAGGACTTGGTGATTTCCGCAACGCTCCGCGGAACCGTCAGCAGACTTTCCCGCCGAGCCTCCGTCAGTCTTTGCGACCAAGGTTCGCGAACGACGCCAAGCAAATAGGGTTCGGAACAGTTGATGCCCGCCACGATTCCATCGTCCAGGTTAAAGCGAATCTCCTCGGCGTCCGCCTCCAACCACGTCGTGTGCAGCGGCGTGAAGATCACAAAACCTTTTTCGGGTCGGTTGTGGACTTCGATCACCTTGGTCTCTCGATCGGCCACCGAGGTGCCGCCCGGTTGCCTGTTTTCCTCCACCGAGTGCATGACGAAACGCTTCAGCCGATTCTCGCTCGGACCGCGGAGGAAGCCTCTGCCCGGCTCGACGGGTTTGGCCAGCAACGAGTCGTCGGCGGACCGTTGACCCGAGCGGGCTTCGTTTTGGTTGATCTTCCACCGTCGCAACTGATACTGATGAAAGATACTGCCACGCAGATAGCCGGGCGCCGAATCCGCGTAAACGCGAATCGCAATTTCGTCGGGTGATCCCACCATGTGGTTTCGGACCGTTCCCAGGACCGAACCACGCACGTACCTTGCCCCGCCCACACGGATCCTGTCGGTGATCGCTTCGAATGAATTGTTCAGTCGGTCCTGCAGGCTTTTTTGTATGTCGGGCAGCACCACGCCGGCACCCTGGGAAAGCAACGAACTGCCCGCCAAAATTCCCGTCGCCGCTAGCGTCGAAAACATCCCGAATCGTGTGTCCGCGTGATCCGTGCGTCCGCTTTCGGGTCTCAAAATGGTTTCCGACGCCAGCAGGAAACCCAGACACGCGACCAAGCCCACCGTGTTCTGTCCCAAATCGCTCTGGCTGGATCCGCCGGCGATGATGCATGCCAAAACCGCGATCAAGCCCGCACCGAGCATCAGCAGATGACCGCGGGCGGGCCGAAACGCCCACACGACCAGGCTGCCCGCGAAACAGGAATGAGCGATCGAATCGGCGCCGGCTTGAATCGGATTCGAATTCATGCCGCCGTATTGGTTGAAACGCCACAGCCCCGCGGAGAACGCCGCGATGATCGGAAGCCATCGATCCAGGCGTACGCCGCCGGTCGGCGTCGGCCGCCGCGTCCGGGGCGACCATCGGAACACATAAAAAAACGCCGACAACGTCAAACCCAGCAGGATCGCCGACGTCTGAAAAGCCGCGCCGATGAACAGTCCAAGGATCAGCAGCAGTCCAGCCAGCTTGAGCGAATCACGCGGCATCAGCGGGCTCCGTTCTTGCGGGCACCGCCGGATCGTCCACCGTCAAGACGACCCCCCGTGCCGGAAGCTCGATTCCCGATTTCTCCGGATCGTCGTTCCTGATCACCAATAAAGAAGTCGCTCGTCCCGGTCCGGCGTGCTTTTCGAAACAAGCTTTGGCGACGCCGAGATCGACCCGCGTCGCGGTGGCCAAGCGGATCAACATCGGCAAGGCTTGCGCCTCGGCCCGCCCCGCCCCGGCCTCCTGCAGCGATTCCTGCCCGGTAACCGTCAATCGAATCCGGATCCCCAGGTCGGTCAATTCACCGATCACCGTTGCGGCGGTCGACAACAGGCGTTCCAAAGATTCATCGACGACCGGTTTGGATCGTCGGAGCCGCCCGGCCGCGGACCGTCGGTCGGGCGATGAAACGGCGCGCGACGTGTCGACGATCAACTCCACCTCTTGAATCGACGTCGCACTAAACTCTCGCACGATCGGGCGACCCAACCGCGCCCAAGACGCAAAGTCCCAGCGTCGAACGGGCATGCCGACCGTGTATTCGCGACTGCCCGTGTATTCCAGCGAATCCCCCGCCAGCAACCGCCGCGTCCAAGCGCCGATCGAATGAACCAGTTCGAACGCTTGATCGCCGTCGTCGCGGGTCAACGGTCGGGGCGTCACGGTGATTCGCTGGTCGCCCCGATAGGTTTTCGAAACGCGAAAAAGATGAAACGGGAACGTCGAGACGCAGACCAGCGGCGGCAAACGATGAACACCACGGCGATTGGCTTTCAAGACGAAATTGGTCTCGAAGCGTTGGCCCGAACCGAGTCCCGGTAATTCGACCCGCTGGTGACCTGTCGATCCGCCGTTGAGGCCCGGCGCGGTCGCGGCACTTTCCACCGCGCCGAATTCATCGCTCAGTCGGATCGTCAGCTGGCACTGCAACGCGGGCAGCCATCCGACGTTCCGAACGTGAACTTTGATGCTCACCATCTCCCCCGCCACCGCGGCCAAGGGCGTGACCATTTCCACCGTCAAGCGAGGTCGAAAAATCCGATTGGCGGCAAATCCCAGCACCAGCATCGATGCACACGCCGCAAACATGCCCGTCCAAGGGTATCCCCAAATGATGTTCAAGGTCACGATCAGGATCAGCAACAAAGTCACCGAAGCCGCCGTCATCGCTCGGCGAATCGCCTGAACCAGCTTGAACGGAGCGAGCACGACTGCCAGGATCCAACTCAGCAATCGGATGACGATTCGATGCACCGGAGGATTTCTAACTGGCTGTTTCTTCAAATCGGCACCTCGACCTGGGAGACGATGTCGCGAAGGATCAACACCAAGTCGGTCGCCGTCGCGGACATGCTTCGTGGCGAAACCCGGTGGGACAAGACGTCCGGTGCCAGATCGGCGATGTCGTCGGGCAAAACGAAGTCACGGTCCTTCAAAACCGCGTGCGCTTGGGCCGCCCGCATCAGCATTTTCGATCCCCGCGGGCTGCATCCGACCCGCAGTCGAGGGTCGCGGCGGGTCCGGCCGGCGATTTCGACCAGGTAGCCCACGACTTTGCGATCGACCACCGTTCGGGTGACTTCGGCTTGCAGTTTCAACAAGTCATCGCAGTGCATCAAAGGCGTCAGTGACGCCGAGGGTTCCGAGACGCGCTGCTGAAGCAACAGCTCGACCTCGCTGGGGGCATCGGGATACTCCATCGACAGCCGCATCAGAAAGCGGTCCAGTTGCGATTCGGGCAGCGGAAAGGTGCCTTCAAAACCCGTCGGATTCTGCGTCGCGATGACGACAAAAGGGCGCTCCAGATCGTGACGGCTGCCGTCGATGGTGACCTGATGTTCGGCCATCGCTTCGAGCAACGCGCTTTGCGTTCGCGGCGAAGCCCGGTTGATCTCGTCGGCGATCAACAGATTGCAAAACACCGGACCCGGCCGGAATTCGAACGAGCCGGTCGCGGGCTGGTAGATCGAGCCGCCCAGGATGTCCGCGGGCAACAAATCCGGTGTGCATTGGATGCGTGCGAAACGCAGGTCAATCAGCGCCGCGACGGACTTCGCCAAGGTCGTCTTGCCGACGCCAGGAACGTCTTCGAGCAACACCGATCCGCCGGCCAAGATCGCCGTCAAGACCCGCTCGATAACGGCTTGTTTATCGCGGATGACCGATTCCAAAGCCGTTTGGACGTCCGTCAGACGCGACCGCAAGTCGTCGTCAGCCTTGGAATCGGAGGAGGAGGAGGAGGATTTCAAAGCTTGGCTGATGGACACGGAATCTCGGAAACAAGAAGGCACGCCTGTGGAAACGTCGGATGATGGAACAGTCTACCAAGGTGACGAATCCATGACGGCGATGCAAATCTGGTAGGTCTGTGAAGATTTCGCGTCGGATTCACGCTAAAGGTCACCCCCGCGGCGGGCCGATAGTACCGTCAGGATCGCTGCGAAAAGGCGGATCGGGTCTAATCGCCCAAGGTTGACTAAACGGATCCCTCACCGTATTTTTCGCAGACGAACAATGATGCGTGCGTGCGGCGACGTTTTTTTCTCCGCCGAACGATTCAGGCGACGTGGCCAAGTGGCTAAGGCGAAGGATTGCAAATCCTTTATTCGTGGGTTCGAATCCCACCGTCGCCTCTGACGAAAATTTGCGGCTTTTCTCTGGCCGAAACAGCGACTTTACCCGCGGTGCCGTTCCCGCGGTGCGGCGTTACTCCGGAAAGAATGATGACGACTCCATCTGGCTTCGTCGGATACTGTCGAAGTTCGATCAGCAACGCGTCTAAAGAGTCGGCCGAGTGGTGTTCAGAGCTGAGTTGTCGCCACAACCGAGCAACCTCTTGCCGTATCGCCGTGTCATCGTTTTTCAGCAGCGTCCGAAGACGTTCGAGAATCGTGGTCGGTACTTCCTTAAAAAACCTCAGCGCAAACAGGCCGCGAAATTGGGCATACCAAGGCGATTCGCCGAAGAATGTCTCGATTCCACATGTTCGTTTCGCAATTACTTTTTCACGTCAGACGGGGTGACTGCGGCCGGCTTGCCGGACCAAGTGCTGACGGGCCGGTTCGGCTCGATCGCCGGTGCCCAGCCGACGCGGGTCGATTCCAAGATCCGCCGTCCGACCTCGGTTTCTCGGAAACCGCGGCAAGACCAGGTATCCCACGAGGCCGCCGAGGATTGCACAAGCGATGCCGATGAGACCGAACACAGCAGGGGCCGTCCGAGGGTCGAGGTCCGCCGACAGTGCCAACAGCATCAGCACGGGGGCGCCGATGACTTCGGTGCCCACGATGGCGCCCAGAACGAACAACAGACACGATTCCGACTTGGACATCACGTGTCGCCGTCGACGAAACGTGACCTCCCCTTTCTGTTTCATCGTCACCTGGACCACGGCAAGGCCTCCCCGCATCCGACTGCTCGATTTGAAAACCACATCCCTGGAAATCATTGTAGCCCGGCAAGAGGCGGACGCCGCCCTGATCGTCGGCCGTGTTCATCGGGCACCGAAGTAGCCGTCGACCGCGGCGACCACCGTCCAAGAACCCGTGATCAGCATCGCCAGCCCCGACGTCCACAACATGACGTCCCACAGGCGACCCGGTTTCAGTTCCGTCACGCACCGCCGATAACGAAACCACAACGCGGCGGCGGCAAGCATCGGCAGCATGATGCCTTGGGCGATACCGCTGAGCAGCACCAGTTGCGCCGGTTTGGGAAACTTGATGAAGATCAGCAGTGCCACGAACGGAAAGATCCCGCTTAACCAGCGAATCCAAACCGCGCGAGTTTCTTCACTCGGATCGATCAGCCCCATCACCCGAAGGGCATCGGAAAACACCCGCGCGTGACTGGCGCAGGCCACGAAGTAAGTCGAATACAGGACGGCGATCGCACCGAACAGAAACAGCGCCGCGGCCCAATCCGAAAAGACCGGCACGAACATCACCGCCAACGTCCGCACCATGTTCGACTTTTCCGGATTCAAGCCGACCCGGTGGAGCACCGCCGCGCCCAACAAATAAAACGCAACGGTGGCAAAGGTGTAGACGAGCATCGCGCCCCAAGCATCGGTCTTCATCACCCGTAGCCAGCCTTTGGCACGGGCGGTCCACTCGGGCGAACCGTCGTTGGGGCCGGTGAATTTGGCGTAACCTTTTTCCAGGCACCAGTACGGATACATCACCAACTCGGCCGCGCCGACGCCGATGATGCCGAACGTGGCCAGGGCCGTCGTGATCGCCGATCCTCCTTCGACTTCGCTTTCGGGGAAACCGAAACTCAGCCCGCTCCAAAATTCTTCCAGCGAGACGCGGTAATTCACTTCGCCTTGCAACAGGAACAGATTCACGACGGTCAAAAGAGTGAACGAGCCGACCAACACCGTGGAGAAGGATTGGATCAAACCGTAACGACCGAAGAACAAAATCACGCTGGTCACCACGGCAATCAGCGTCGCCCAGACCGTGGTGTCGATCGGTTCGGAATCGCCGTAGTCGGGTTCGTCACGATAGCGTTGCCAAGCTTGTTCGATTTCCAATCGACGCTGGTCGACGAATTCGTCGTCCGGCGTCGTTTGATCGCCGAGAGCTTGCCGGGCGAATTCGTCAAACGTCAGTAGCTGTTCCGCATCGGCGACTTCGTTGTAGGCTTGACCCTGCGTGGAAATCGGAAAGCTGATCGCCAAAGCCTGCCCGACGCCGCCGACGATCCCGCCCTGTTGGCTGATGCTGGCGACCCACATCACCAGCCAGTACCAAACCAACCAGTTGCCGCGTCCGGCGATTCGAGGGCCGGGGACTTCGCTGAGCGCCCGAAGCGTGGTCTTGCCGCTGATCATCGTGTAGCGGCCGAGTTCGATTTGGGCGAAGACTTTCACGACGCAGCCGATCAGGATCAGCCACAAAAAACTGAACCCGGCTTCGGCGCCGGTTTTGGTCGTCGCGATCAGTTCGCCACTGCCGACGATTGATCCGGCGACGATCAGCCCCGGTCCGACGCCGCGGAGGATTCGCCAAGCGGTTCGCGGGGGCTGTCGGGTGTCGTCGCCGGGGCCGTCCGTCCGGGAGTTCGGGGGAGCGTCGCTATGAGATTCGGGTGGGGGTTCCGGCGTCGCGGGCGTCTGGTCGTCGGCCAAGGCTGGGGTTCGCTGCGAAAGGAAGGGGGATGGCAACCCGCGACAGTTTATCATTCGTCGCACCGGCACGTTGCAGCGGATCGAACGATTGTCCCAAACCGGTATACTCGTCGTTTCCGGTCGTTTTCGGGCGGCGGGAACGCTACCTTCGTGTTGTCTCTTTTTTCTTTTCTTTCCCAGTCCGCCTTCGTTACCCATGGCCGCCCTCGACACGACCATCGCCGTGGTGACGCCGGAGAACATCGCGTTCGATTACCAGCTCGCCGGTCCTTTTCGTCGTCTGCCGGCCTATCTGATCGACGTTCTGGCGCGCTGGATGATGCTGGCTCTGATCGTGCTGGTGATGTGGTTGCTGGGCGGATTGATCAGTTTTGCCGGATTGTCCAGTTATCTGTTGGCCGCGACTTTTCTGTTGTATTTCGTGCTGACGAACTTTTACGGCACGTTGATGGAAAGTCATTTCAACGGCAAAACGATCGGAAAGTGGGCTTGCGGGATTCGCGTCGTCGGGATCGACGGCGGGCCGATCGATGTCGGCCGGGCTCTGCTGCGTAATCTGATTCGCGTCGCCGATTTGGCGCCCTACGCGGTCCTGAACCAAGTCAACGACGACGTTCCGCCGATCTTTTTTTTGCCCATGGGCATTTTCGGTTTGATCACGATGATTTGCACGCGGCGAATGCAACGGCTGGGGGATTTGGCCGCGGGCACGATGGTGATTGTGGACGAGCGCAACTGGGACCTTCCGCTGACCCGCATCGAAGACCCTCGCGTCGCGGCCTTGTCGTCTTATTTGCCTCAGGATTATCGCATCAGTCGTTCGATGGCGCGAACGTTGGCGGTTTATGCGGAGCGTCGGCACTACTTGACGCCGATGCGTCGTCGCGAAATCGCCCGCAAGCTGACGACGCATTTGATCGACCGATTCGAATTCCGCCGCGACATCGATCCGGACCTGTTGATGCAGTCGCTGTACTACAAGAACTTTTTGTGGGAACCTTCCCGCGAGCCGATCGACTTGGGGGCGTTGGCCGGTTTCAGCCCGCTGGCCAAGGACGTGGCGGAGGCGAATCCCCGTGTGCCGGAGCCGAGTTCATGAACGTGGCGAACTTGTTGGAGAAACGACGGGTCCAGTGGCAAGAACTGGAGAAGCTTTGCGATGCGATGGAGGTTTCCGGCAGGACCGCCGGCGGGGGAGCAAGTCATCACCGGGGCGGTGCCGGGGTGTCACGGTTTGCGACGTTGTACCGCGCGGCCTGTGCCGATTTGGCGCTCGCCGATAGCTACCAATTGCCGCCGGGCACCGTGTCGTATCTTCACCGGCTGGTCGCCCGCGCCCACAGCCAACTGTACCGTTCCGGCCGGCTGAATCCGTCGACATGGGTGGACATTCTTTTTTACCAGGCGCCGCAGCAGATCTTTGCCGATCCCTGCGTCCGCGTCGCGACGTTGATGTTCTTCGGCTTGTTCACCTTGTCGCTGCTGTTGGCGTTCAACGACGATTGGTTTCCCGGTTTCGCCGACCGCGTCGTCGGACAAAAGCAACTGGAAAAAATGGAAGAGATGTACGACCAGCCTTTGTTCTCCATGGACAGTCGCACGTCGTCGCTGGATCATTACGTCAGCATGTCGGGCTTTTACATCATGCACAACACGGGGATCGGTCTGCGTTGTTTCGCTTGGGGCATCTTGATCATTCCCTGTTTGTTCACGCTGGGTTACAACGCGGTCGCGTTGGGGGCGATGTTCGGTTACATGGCGAGGGAAGGGGTCGAGGGTAGCGACAATTTCTTTCATTTCGTCACCGCGCACGGGCCGTTCGAATTGACCGCGATCGCGTTGGCCGCGGCCGCGGGTTTGCGAATCGGCACGGGGTGGTTCGCCACGGAAGGTCTGACGCGGATCGATTCGCTGCGTCAAGCCGCGGTCAAAGCCGTGCCGATCATGGCCGCGTCGGTGGCGTTGTTCATCCTGGCCGCGTTCACCGAAGGATTCATCAGCCCGAGCCCGTTGCCGTATCTGCTGAAGGCCGGCTGGGCGATCGCGTCGAGCGGTTTGATCAGTTTTTATTTCGTCGTGTTGGGCTTTCCACGCCAGACGCCGACGCGAGCTGTCGACGGCACGGGCACGGCTTGATCGCTCATGGAACTGGACCGCACCCACGTCGTGATTCGCAAGCGGATGCAGACCGAAATCGCTGATCTCGCGCTGGTGATGATCCGCCGTTATCCGTCGGCGTTGTTCGTCGGGTTCACGTTGGGGGCGTTGCCTTGGGCGGTGGGCAATGCCGTTTTGCTGGGATGGCTTCCGATCCGCGAAGCCGCCTACGGGTTCGGCGATCAGGACGCGTCGAGTGAGTTGTTTCGTTATCTCGCTTGGATGGGCCTGTTGGTCGTCGCCCAAGCCCCCGCGGCCGGCGTTTGGACGACTTACTTTTTGGGACAAGCGGTGTTCGAACGCCAGCCGACTTGGTCGAACGTTCGCCGAGAGATCAATCGTCGTTTCGCGACTTGGATCTGGCGACTGGGAGTCCTGCGTTTGCCACTGGTGATCATGGTTTTGTTGCTGTTCCGGTTGGGCCAGCCGTTCAACGTTTCGTTCGACGTGGTGCTTTATCTGTTTCTCGGTTTTTTGGTGGTCGCGATTCGTTCGGGGCGACCGTTTTTGCCCGAGGTCTTGTTGCTGGAACAATGTCCGGCAAAGTCGACCGACCCACGCACCGTGAAGTTGGCGCGTCGCATGAGAACGTTGCATCATCCGGTGGCCGGTGAGCTGACCAGTCGAATGTTGCTGATCGCGATCGGTGCGTTTTTTGCGGTCATCGCGATCTATTTCAGCCTGGCGACGGTCCGCGGCGTCTTGTTGGGACAATGGGAGACGGATTCGGTTTCGCTGTTGGTGTTGTATCCGTTGTCGCTGTGGTTGGTGGCCGGATGGAGCGTGTTCTTTCGTTTACTGAGTTACCTGGATACCCGAATCCGGTTGGAGGGCTGGGAGGTCGAATTGGCGGTGCGTGCCGAAGAACTTCGGCAGTTCGATACCGAATTTCCCGGCGGATCGTCGAGGCAACCGGCATGAAAACGAGATCATCTTTGTCATTGGCGATGATGTCGGCCGTCATCGTGTACGGGGGCACTTTGGGAATCGGCGCCGAGGCTCCGGTGACCGAAGTTCTGCCCGACACGGTGTGGCTGGACAGTGAAACCGGAACACTGAAACCCGTTCCGGTGACGACTTCGAATCAAGATTCGGTCAACCGCAACAGCCGTTGGCTTCCCGAAGCAGACAAGGTCAGAAAGACGGCGCGGCCCAACACGCCCGTCGGCGGCGCGACCGGTGGAGGCAGTCTTGTTTCGCAGGCGATCGGCTGGATCTTGATCGCCCTGATCATGTGCGTGGTCGTCGGGACGGTCATCTATGCGTTGAAAAATAGCGAAGCGGAACTGATGGGCTCGATCCCCAAGGGCACCGATCTCCGTTCGATGGGCCAGAGCACGCAGCAACGCAGGAACGAGTTGCCGCTTGAATTGCAGACGACGCACGGTGATCCCCGCGGTGAGGCGGAACGTCTGATGGCACAAGGCGATTATGGTCGCGCCATCGTGATGCTGTACGGGCACCAGTTGCTGATGCTGGACCGTCACGGCCTGTTGCGTCTGAGTCGTGGAAAAACCAACAACCGCTATGTCCGCGAAACCGGAAACGTCGACCGAGCCATCGCCAAACTGCTTCGCCGAACCGTCGACGCTTTCGAGCGATCTTATTTCGGCAAGCACTCGATCGATTCGCAAACCTTTCAAGGGCTTTGGGAAACCAACGCCTCGATGGAGCGATCCGTCGTCAGATACCGGGAGGTCGCCGCGTGATCCGTCTGAAATTGCACCGGGGCATCGACGCCCTGCGTTTCGCCCGTGTCGGTCGCGTTTTCGGCCCTTCGATTTGCGTCGGTTTGGTCGTTGCCATGATTTCGGGTTGTTCGGACTTGCAGACTTCGTACGGACCGAGCGACGGAAACACGGGCCGCAACAGCATCAACGGTTTTTACGGTTTCCGCCGCGTGTTTGAATTGGCGGGTTTTGAGACCCACGACGTGCGGCAGTTGAGCCGGCGGACGGCCCGTAACGACGTGTTGGTATGGACCCCCAAGACTTTCGGTTCGTTCGACAACGAGACGACGATGTGGGTGGACGAATGGCTGACCGCGGGAGGTCACACGTTGGTGTTTGTGATCCCGGATAGCGGCAGCGAGGTCGACTATTGGAGTGAAACGAGACCGAGTTCGCCGCCGGCCCATCGACTGGATTATCGTCGCCGTCAGGCCCGCGCGATCAACCAGAGACTGTCGTGGCGATTGAATCGTCGCGATGTCGCATCGAACGGGTGGTTCATGGCCAGAGCGTCGGCCAGCCGAGCCGAAACGGAGGGCTTGAGCGGGCCGTGGGCCGAAGCCCTGATCGACACCGATGACCAGGGTGCCGGCGGATCGCGCGATCAAGCTTGGCGATCGCTGCAGGTGGAGTATCGATTGTCGGTGTTTGACCAAGAAGCGAACGAGGCCGTCCGCAAGCAAGCCGGCAAGGTTCTCGCCCCCACCGGCCCGTCGAGCCAGTTTTACGTGAGCGACGAGGTGCCCGATCCCGGCCCGAAGCAAACGGAGTTCAAGGCTTTGCTGGAAAACCAGTCCGGCGACGCTTTGATCGCCGAAGTCACCAGTGGGCAGTGGCCGCGATCCCGCGTGTTGGTCGTCGCCGGTGGGTCGTTGTTGACGAATTTTGCTTTGCATCGTTCCGTCAATCGACGCTTGGCCGGCCGGATCGTTCAAGCCACGTCTGCTGACCGGGCGGCCGCGAAAACCGGTCCCCCCCACGCCGCGTTCTTGGTCACCGACACGACCGACGTCCCCGTCTATCAATCCACCGAGGGTCCGCCCCGCGCCTCGGGCATGGAACTGTTGTCGGTTTGGCCGCTGAGTCTGATCACGATTCACGCCGCGATTCTGGGAATGATTGCCTGTTTGGTGTTGTTGCCGATTTTCGGAAGGCCTCGAAAACCTCGCCGAAAATCGGCAACCGACTTCGGCGATCACCTGAATGCCGTCACCGCCCTGATGACCAAAATCACGCCGGACGATTATGCTTTGCAGCGGATTCGCGAATACGCCCGCAGCGGCGGCGGCAAAGAATCCTGACCCGATCGCCCGCGTTCTCGCGACGAGCCCATTTTCCGCCCAGCAGCGACCGACCCGAACGGACCTCATGGATTTACCAAGCGACCCACAAGCCGCCCGGGAAGACGACCCGGCCCAGAACGACCCGGCCCAAAACGATCCGGCCCAGAGCGATCCGGCCCAGAGCGATCCGGCGGTGTCGGACCCTCGTTTCGCCGAGGTTCGATCCTTGTATCAGCGGATCGCCGGGGAGATAGGCAAGCTGTACATCGGTCAGGACGAATTGGTCCTGGGGACGCTGACGGCGTTGTTTTCCGGTGGTCACGTGCTGATCGAATCGGTGCCGGGTTTGGGCAAGACGTTGTTCGTGCGGACGCTCGGGCGGATCTTGGGTTGCCAGTTCGGCCGCGTCCAGTTCACCGCCGACTTGATGCCCTCGGACATCACCGGCGCGCCCGTATTCGACATGCAGCGGAACGAGTTTCGATTCCGTCCCGGTCCGATCTTCACGCAGTTGTTGCTGGCGGACGAGATCAATCGATCTCCCGCCAAGACGCACGCGGCCCTGCTGGAGATCATGCAGGAGTACCGCGTCACGGTCGACGGAACCAGTCACGTCGTGCCACGACCGTTCTTGGTTCTGGCGACGCAAAACCCGCTGGAGAGCGAGGGCACTTACAACTTGCCCGAAGCCCAGTTGGATCGATTCATGTTCAAACTGCGAGTCGATTACCCCAGCGTTTCGGAGGAAGCCGACATCTTACGGATGCACAGCCGGCAGATCGATCTGAACGAGCGGCTGGAAAACGAGATCGAAAGCGTGACGACGCCGCAGCAGGTTTCCGAAACCATCACGACTTGTGCCCAAGTCCGCATCCAGGACAGCCTGACCGATTACATCAACAGCATCGTGCGGGCGACCAGGACGTGGCCGGCGTTCCACATCGGTGCTTCGCCCCGCGCGGGTCTCGCTTTGATGCAGTCCGCCCGCACCCTGGCGGCCTTTCACGGGCGTGACTATGCGATCCCCGACGACGTCGTCGAAGTCATCTTGCCGACGTTGCGTCACCGCGTCCAATTGACCGCCGAGGCGGAAATCGAAGGCCGCGACACCGACGAGGAACTGTTGGTTCTGTCGCGAGGCGTCGAAGTCCCGCGAGACTGACGCGGCGCGACGTCGCCGGTCGCCTAGCCTTCACGCCCCTGGGCGACCAGATCCTCCCGTGGCGGAAAAAGTAAATCTCCCAACCCCGCGCTGCTTCCGCCCGGATTCAAGTACGTGTATCCGGTCAGCGCTTTTTCGAAAGCGGCGACCGTTTGCCCGGCTTGTTGGTGGTTGATCTTGCCGCCGGCGATCGCGTCTTCGACGGAATCTTGGATCCGTTCGATCAGCTCCCGATCCTCATATTGGACGTACGACAAGACTTCGGAAATCGTGTCGCCCTTGACGATCGATCGGACCTTCATCGAATCGCCTTCGAGTTCGACGTGAACGGCGTGCGTGTCGCCGAACAGGTTGTGCAAGTCGCCGAGGATTTCTTGATAGGCGCCGACCATGAAAACGGCCAGCATGTACGGTTCGCCGCGCCGGAGCGGATGAAGTCTCAAGGTTTTCTGGCAACCGTCGCCGCCCACGAAGGAGTCAACTTTGCCGTCGCTGTCGCAGGTGATGTCACCCAGCACGCTGTGTCGCGTCGGCGGTTCGTTCAATCGATGGATCGGCATGATCGGGAACAACTGATCGATCGCCCAAGCGTCGGGCATCGACTGGAACAACGAAAAATTGACGAAATAGGTATCGGACAACATGCGGTCCAGGTCGCTCAGTTCGGGGGATTCCCGATCACGATCTTGTGCGATCCTGCGGATGCGATGACACAGGGCGAAGTACAGGTTTTCCGCGGCGACGCGTTGTTCCAAGGGCAGGTAGCCTCCGCTGAACAGGTTCATGCACAAGTCCAGCGACACCTGCGCGTCGTGAAAGGTCTCCATGACGTTCGACGGACAGAGATCGTTGTACGTCGCCCACAAGTCATGCACGGGCATCTCGTAATCGTCCGGCGGGCCTTCGATTTCGTCATCGTCGTCGTCTTCGGCCCAGGCCGGCAGGACCGCTTTGCCTTGGGACGTCACGCCGAGGGTCTCCATGACCAGGACGCTGTGTTGGGCGGCGATCGCGCGGCCGCTTTCGCTGATCAATTGCGGGTGCGGCACGCCGGATTCGTCGCACACGCTTTGGATGTGAAACACCACGTCGTTGGCATATTCTTGGATCGTGTAGTTGGTGCTCGATTCGGTGTCGCTGCGTGAACCGTCGTAGTCCACCCCCAATCCGCCGCCGACGTCCAAGTAGCCCATCGCCGCACCGCGTTGTTTCAGTCCGACGTAGATCCGCGCGGCTTCCAAGATCGCCGATTTGAGTTGCCGGATGTTGCCGATTTGACTGCCGACGTGAAAGTGCAGCATCTGAAAACAATCCGCCAAATCCATCGCGATCAGGCGATCCAACGAGGCCAGCACTTCGGCGACCGTCAATCCGAACTTGCTGCGGTAGCCGCCACTGGCCTGCCAGCGACCGCTGCCCCGTGTCGCCAACTTGACCCGCATGCCGAACGTCGGCCGGACGCCGACGTCCGAGGCGACACGGAGGATCAGATCCAGTTCACTGGCCTTTTCGATCACCGGGATGACCGTGCGGCCCAGGCGGTCGGCCATCATTGCCAGGCGAATGAATTCCTCGTCCTTGAACCCGTTGCAGATGATCGGAACCGTCGGATCGCTCATCGCGACGGCGGCCAGCAACTCCGGCTTGCTGCCCGCTTCGATGCCGAATCCCAGCTTGGCACCTTCGCCGACGATCTGTTGGACCACCTCGCGTTGCTGGTTGACCTTGATCGGAAAGACACAGCGGTACCGATTTTGGTAACCGTATTCCTCGATCGCTTGTCGAAAGCACTGATCCATCCGGTTCAGTCGGTCACGGAGGATCCCGTTGAAACGCAGCAGGATGGGAAGCTCCAACCCGCGATCGCCCAGTTGATCGACCAGCGATTTCAAGTCGATCGAAGCTGCCGGGTCCCGACCGGGCGACACCAGAACGGTCCCGTCCTCGGAGATCGAAAAATATCCATCGCCCCAAAGGTCGATGCCGTATTCGGCAACCGCATCTTCGATGGTCCAAGCGGTTTGTGTGATGTCGGTCAACGGTGAATGTGCCTTTCGTGGAACGAAGATGCCGGCTCGGTAACTCGGCGCATTATTGAATCGCTGTCGCCGCAGGTCTAGTAGCAAAACAGGAGCCCGTCACTGACACGATTGGCCGTGAAGTGCTAAGCTGAACTTTCGCAACGAAATCCCGTTCGGGTGCGACGCTTCCCCATTTTTGAAAGCCGACACTGCCATGTCCAAGCACCTCAGCCGAGGACTTGATCAGCTCCGAATCGACCTGCTCGGTCAGTTCGCCGATGTCGAACAAATGGTGCAGTTGGCGGTACGATCCTTGGTCGAGCGGCGGACCGATTTCGCCGATCAGGTGCTCGATTCGGACAGCAAAATCGACATGACGGACATCCGGATCGAGGAGGAGTGTTTGAAACTGCTGGCCTTGCACCAACCGGTCGCCGAGGACTTGCGGTGGTTGATCACCGTCATCAAGGTCAACATCGAACTGGAACGCATGGCCGATCTGGCGTGCAACATCGCCGAACGCGCCAAGAGTTTGGATCTGTATCCTCTGTTCCCCGTGCCGGTCGAATTCACCGAGATGGTGACCGCGGCGTTGGAAATGGTCCGCGACGCCGTCGATTCTTTCGTCCAAGGCAACGCCAAACGGGCCGGGGAGGTTATCCGTCGCGACCGGGATGTGGATGAACAGAACCGCGTCGTGATCGAGATCTTGCAACAACAGATGCAAGAGGATTCCGAGTCGGTGGTTCCGGCGGTTCATTGTTTCAGCGCGTCGAGACTGCTGGAGCAGATCGCGGACTTGGCCGAATCGCTGGCCGAAGACGTCATCTATTTGGTCGATGGCGAAATCATCCGGCATCAACACGGCACCCTTTACCAAGCCGTTGACGCAGCGGATGACTAGGATTTTGATTCATGCGTATTGCACGCATCGGGAACCGCCGCCGCTGCATTTTCCTCATCGCGCGTCGGCCCACTTCGACCGATCGAGCGATCAGTGGTGTCGAAACGTCGATCAGTTCCGTGACTTCTGCGTTGGCGACGAAGGACGCCTGCTGACGCCTTCTCTGCAGCAAGTGCTCGGTCACATCGATCGCACGCGACACCATTTCAGTTTCGAAATCGACGCCGATCACTTCGGAGAAATGTCCGCGTGGTGCTGGGCGGGCAATGCGATCGTGTTGCTTCCCGACGGAACGGTGCGTGATCCGGCGGGCAACGTCTTGGTCGATCCCGAATCGGGGTGTCCGCATCCCAAGGCGGTATTGCCGTATCCGCCCGACGCCCGTCAACGCAAGTCGCAAAACGAACTTTGGCTGCGAAACCGGCTGATCGACGTTCCCGATTCGTTGCCGCCGATCGTCGCCGAAGTCGAAACGACCCTGCGAGGCGCCGACGACGTGGCTTGGCGAAGCCTGGCCGTTTTCTTGGTCGCCGTCCGAAGTGAATCGGTACTGGCGGGCAAAGTGATTCCCTCGGAGGCGTTGCGGGAACGCAGCCCGCTGGCGTTTCATGCTTTGACCCCCAGCGAGTCGACGTTTTTGGATCGTGCCGATCCGCCCGCCGAACAAGCGTCCGATTGGGTTTGGCGATACGAAGCGCTGTACGTCTTGCAGTGGGCACTCGGATTACACGAGGAACTGTCTTTCCCCGATCAGTTGTGCGAAGTGCCGGTCGTCGCCGGGTTGATGCTCGATCGCCAAAATGCGTCTTTCGTCGCTTCGGCGTCGCTGCGGAGTTTGCCGGAGGTCTTGGATGTCGCCGACAAAAATTATCGAATGTTGTGGGCCGCCCGTGACGCCGCGGTTCACCAACAGTCTCCTCCGGCCGCCGTCAACGGCTACGTCCTGAGTGAACGGCAACAGGCGTTGAATTGGCTGGTCCGTTTTCCCGATGTCGATTGGGATGACGTGGACACCCCGACATAATCCGACGTGGAATCGACCTCCAGCCTGTCTTGCGTTCGACGACCGATCATCATGTTGAAACAGCAGTACCCGCAATACGGAATCTTCGCTCACTGGCCGCAAGACGGTCAAGGCTTCGTTCATCCCGACGACGTTGCCGTGGTGCGTCGATGCATCCCCAGCGAACGGGTCATGCGGCGAGATTCCTTTGACGGAACCTATTATCATTACCGCTACGGCAGTTTGCGATTTCGGCTGCGACCTTGTTTGTGGCTAAAGATCCACAGCGACGGGATCGATATCGGTGATCGCGTCGAGACGATCGGCCTGGGGATGGAACGCGAGTTGTTTGTCGCGGAAGTCTGTGGGATGCACTTCGCCCGCCGCAAAGGCTGCATCGTGTACCGGCTGCGTCGGGGTGACAAAGCGGTTCCGAATCTTTACACGGCGGATCAGATGCGGTTGCTGACGATCAAGCCGAGTGTCCACGAAGGATACACGAAACATCCGTCGCCGAGTTGGGACGGCAGCGGTGAAACGATGAAGGACTGGGATGCAAACGGACGACAACAACAAGGGTAACCATCATGTTCAAATCCAAAGCGGCGCTGATCGGAACAGGCTTCATCGGGCCGGTCCACGTCGAAGCACTCCATCGGGCCGGCGTCGATGTGATCGGTGTATTGGGATCCTCGGCCGCTTCGTCGTCCCGGGCTGCGGATCAATTGGGTTTGGACAAAGCGTATTCTGATCTGGATGATCTGATGTCCGACGACGACGTCGACGTCGTTCACGTCGCTTCACCGAACCACTTGCATTTCGAACACGCGTCGCGGGCATTGAGATCGGGCAAGCACGTGGTTTGCGAAAAACCGCTCGCGATGAACAGCAGCCATTCCGAACAGTTGGTCCGACTGGCCGGCGAATCCGACCGAATCGCCGCGGTGTGTCACAACATCCGCTACTACCCCCTGTGCATCGAAGCCCGGCAACGGGTCGCCGCCGGCGATGTCGGGGAGCTGTTCCATGTCACGGGAAGCTACGTGCAGGACTGGCTGTTTCATCCCAGCGATTTCAACTGGCGGGTTACCGCGTCACAAGGCGGACCGCTCCGCGCACTCGCCGACATCGGCACGCACTGGCTGGATCTCGTTCAATACGTGACCGGTCAACGGGTCGTTGAGGTCTGCACCGATTTGCAGACGGTCCATCCCGTCAGGCAAAAGCCGCTCGGTGGCGCGAAGACGTATTCCGGCGGGCCGGGCGACCGGGCGGAAACCGAGGACGTCGCGGTCGACACGGAAGATTTCGGCAGCGTGATGTTGCGACTCGACGGCGGCGCGGCCGGCCAGTTCTACGTGTCCCAGGTCACGGCGGGACGCAAAAACCAGTGCCGCTTTGACATCTCCGGGGCGGGCTGTTCGTTGGCTTGGGACAGTCAACGGCCCAACGAATTGTTCGTCGGCCACCGTGACCGCGCCAACGAATCGTTGATCCGCGATCCGTCGCTGTTGTCATCGGCCGCCGCCGGCGCCGCCAGTTACCCCGGCGGTCATAACGAGGGTTTCCACGACACGTTCAAGCAGCTGTTTCGAAGCGTTTACGCGGCGATCGAAGATCCCACCGCGACCGACGCCGTCGACGAAGCGGTGCCGGGCTGTCCGACCTTTGCCGACGGGCACCGCGAAGTCCTGCTGTGCGAGGCGATGCTGGAAAGCCATCGCACCAGACGCTGGGTGACGCTTGAAACCGGTGACGTTTGAAACCGGTGACGGGCTACGCCCGACGGGCTTCGGCCATGGCGCGTTTCTCGGCCGCGTTCTTGTAGTCCACCACGTCCCAGACCAAGCCGAGTTTGCGGAGCGTCTTGATCGCCATCCACGTGATGTCGAATCCCCACCACTTGTGACCGTGCTTGGCCATCCGCGGCGCCGCGTGGTGATTGTTGTGCCAGCCTTCGCCGTAGGCGATGATCGCCACGAACCAATTGTTGCGGCTGTCATCGGTGGTCTCGTAGTTCTTGTAGCCCCAAATGTGCGAAGCGCTGTTGACCATCCACGTCGCGTGCAACACCAGCACCAGTCGCAAACAGAATCCCCAGATGAACAGCGAATTGGCCAACTCCGTGCCGCCGAAGTAATAACCCGCACCGTACAAGGCCGCCCCGACTGCTAAGTTCAAGGGCAGGAACATCGCGTCGAGAATTCGCATGCCGCGTTCGCGGTACAGATCGGGCACCCAGTGCAATAAGTAGTTCTTGCGGTCGCCGTTGTGCGTGTGAAAAGCTAACCAGAACATGTGGCTCCACCAGCTTCCGTCGTGCGGCGAGTGCGGATCCCCTTCTTGGTCACTGTGCGCGTGGTGCTTGCGATGGTCCGCGACCCAGTCCATCGGCGTGCCTTCACCGGCCAACGTGCCCAGCGTCGCGAAGGTGTAGCGAACCCAGGGATAGGTCTTCATGCCGCTGTGCGTCAGCATGCGGTGGTAGCCCAGGCAAATCCCCAGACTGCCGGCCATCCAGTGCAGAACCACCATCACGATCAGGCCGGTCCAAGTGAAAGTGAACGGCGCGGCCAGGCAAGCCAAGTGCGCCAGCGCCAACCAACCGATCGCCCAATAACTCAAGTTGTCCAGACGACGACGCTCCTGGGCCGTCGGCTTGCCGTGATCCGGTTTGGCCATGCCGGTCGAATCAAACTTCATCTCCGGAGGGGCGGCCACCGTCGAGCCGGCCGTTTCCCGGCCGTCTTGGGGCGGTACCGGCTGAATCACCGGCGTGGCGGGATCCGAATTGGGGCGTCGGCGGCGGGGGGGATGTCCGGTGGGAGGGTTCACAACAGTCGACATTTGCCAAATCCTGCGTTTTCGAGAGTCGTCTCGGGGGAGTTTCGGTGCAAGCGAGTCTTTCCGACGACTCGCTTCTCGTTTCAAGCCCAGAGATTAACGAACGCATGAAACAGCTCTGTCTACGTCCGAGGATCTGATGTAACGGACGTGTAAAACCTGCCCAAAACCGAGTCGGATGGCCCCCGCTTGGGTGGGCCACAAGGTGGCGTTTTCGGGCGGTTTGAGCCGAAGTTGTGGATTTTGACGATTTTGCGGTCGTGCCGCTTGAGCCGGAGTCCTTTCGCGCGACGAACGACCCGACTCGGACTGGCTGAAACATACGGTTTTATCTACCCTAAAACCCTTGGATTTCTGCCCTTTCGATCGACTCCGAACCACGCCGACCCATCCTGTATGCTCAAGGCGCTCGAACTGGCCGGTTTCAAGAGTTTCGCGGATCGGACGCGATTCGAATTCCCCGAGGGAATCACGGTCATCGTCGGCCCCAACGGTTCGGGAAAGTCGAACATCGTCGACGCGATGAAATGGGTCTTGGGCAGCCAAAGTCCCAAAAGTCTTCGCGGCAAGGACATGTCGGACGTGATTTTCAAAGGATCACAAACCCGTGGCCCGACGGGCGCGGCCGAAGCGACGATCATCTTTGATAATTCCGACGGCACCTTGCCGGTCGACGCCCCCGAGGTTCACGTCACGCGGCGAGTCTACCGCAGCGGCGAGGGCGAATACCTGATCAACAAACAGCCCGTGCGGCTGAAAGACGTACGCGACCTGATTCGCGGCACCGGGATCGGCATCGACGCCTACAGCTTGATCGAACAAGGCAAAGTCGATCGCATGCTGCAGGCCAACGCGAAGGAGCGTCGGGCGATCTTCGAAGAAGCCGCCGGGATCAGCCGCTTCAAAGCGAAAAAAGTAGAAGCCGAACGCCGCTTGACTCGCGTTCAGCAGAACCTCACGCGTTTGGGCGACATCGTCGATGAGGTCGCCTCGCGGCTGAAGAGTCTGAAGAGCCAAGCCGGCAAGGCCGAGCGTTATCGGCAAGCCACCGAGCGACTGCGGCAGTTACGTACCCACGTCGCTTGGACGGACTGGGCCGAGCTGACCGCCGAGATCGACGCCGCCGAAGTCGAACTGGCCGCCGCGACCCGGCGGCAAGCCGAATTGGAGGCCAAGCGGGTCGAACTGAACCGACAGCGACAGGCCGCGGAAGTCGAATTGCAATCGATCGCCGACCGGGCCCGCCGAGCGGAAGAAATTCGCGGCGGATGGTTGGGGCAAATCGCCGAATTGGACGGTCGAAAACTGGCCGATGAAAGCACCATCGCCGAATTGCGTTCCGGCCTCGTTGCGTCGCTTCGCCGCGTCCGATTGCTTCAATCCCAAGCCGGTTCGGCTGCCGAGGAACTGCGGACCGCCGATACCCGCTTGGCGGAATACCAAAGTGATCTGGATCGTGCGACCGAACGCAGCGAAAAGGCGGAAGCCCAACGCGACGAAATCGAACAAGAAGTCGCGGCCGTGCAGCGGCGTCGCGGTCAACTGCAACGCGATCATCTGGCGACGGTCCGACGCGTCGCCGACTTGGAATCGAAAAAACAGCAAACCGCTCATCGCATCGGCGAACACACCCGTGCGCTGGATGTCCTGGCGCGTAAGATCGTCGTGGCAGAGGATTCGCTCCGACAGGTCCGCGACGAGGCTTCGGCCAAAACGAATCATTTGGCCGAATTGGAATCCGAAATCTCCCATCAGGCCAAGCAAATCGAACAGGTCGACGTCAAGTTGCAGGAAACGCGCCGGCACGATAACCGCCGACGCGACGAAGTCACGGCGTTGCGAAGTCGTCTGGAAGGCTTGGGCCAACGCCTGGAAGTTCTGGAAGACCTGCAGCGGCGACAAGAAGGCGTCTCCGGCGGCGTCAAAACCATCTTGTCTCAGTTGCAAGCGCTTTCGACACGACCGAACTCGGCAACATCGAACTCGGCAACATCGCAGCCGGACGAATCGGGGTCGATGACGTCGTCGGTCGCCCCGCAAGCGGGCTGGAAAAAATCGGTGCACGGCATGGTGGTCGATTGTTTCCGCGTCGACGTCAAAGTCGCTTCGCTGATCGATTCGGCGCTCGGGTCGCGGACGCAATACTTGGTCGTCGACGGCGATTCGGTGCAACGCGCGATCTTGGAAAAACGCATCGACATCAACAGTCGCGTCGGCTTGATCCGCATCGACGAATTGCCGACGCGTCGGCCGGGCGATCGCATCCGCCTGGACGGCATCAGGGGCGTCATCGGGCGGGCCGACCGCATGGTTCAGTGCGACGAGACGTTCCAACCGTTGGCCCGGCACCTGCTGAGCAATACTTGGATCGTCGATTCGCTGGAAACCGCATTCGGGCTACGAAAGCTCAGCGGCGCGGGCCTGCGTTTCGTCGCCACGACCGGTGAGCTGTTGGAATCCGACGGTACCACGGTCGTCGGGCCGGCCGCCGCCGCGACGGGCCTGGTCAGTCGTCGCAGCGAATTGGAATCCGCCCGCGCCGAGCAAAAACACTACCGATTCCAGTTGCAAGAAGCCTCCAAAGAATCCGAACGCTTGTCCGCCAGCGTCGACCAACAGGCCGCCGAATTGGGACGTCTGGAACACCACCATCGTGATTTGGTCACCCGTCGCGCCGCGGCCGCCGCCGAAGTCCGTCACGCGGACGCCGCCCTGGTTCAGCAAGAAGCCGCTTTGTCGGAAATCCGGAGTGAACAGCAAGCGACCGTCTCGCTGCGAGAAACCGCGACCGCCGAGGATCAAGGGTTGGCGGCGGAGATCGAACAGGGACGTCATCACATCGAAACGTTGGAATTGCAAAACGCCGAGGTCGACGAGGCTTTGTCGGGGGCTCAAACGGCCCTGCAGGATGCCACCAGTCACGTCATGTCTTTGTCCGTCGACGTCGCGCGGGCCGAACAAAAACACGAGGCCCTGTTGGCCACCATCGAGCAACAACGTCGCGACCAAGGCCAACGCGAAGCCGCCGTGGCGGAAGTCCGGGGGCAAGCCGCGGCGACGCGAAAGCGGATTCAAGAAGCAAAGGCCAGAATCCTTCAAGCGGCCAGTCGCTTGGCGATGCTGCACTGGGACGCCCAACAGAAAGACGACGAAATTCGAGCCTTGGCCGCTTCGGCCGCCGAGGTTCGTCGCAAGACACAGGCGGCCCAAGTCGCCAGCGAAGCGGCCATCAAAGAAGCCGCCGCGTCCGGCGGACAAGTCCACGCGATTCAGTCGACCCGTGACAACGCCCATCTGCGTCGCGAGACCTTGGCCGACCGTCTGTTGGAAGATTACGAAATCGATCTGCGTCGATCCGAACCGCCGAATCCTGAACCCGAGGCGGAATCGGCGGACGATTCCCCGCCCGAGACGATCGAGGATTTGCCGCCGGACCGTGAAGCGATCGATCGCGAGATCGCGGATTTGCGTGCCCAATTGCAAAAGACCGGTTCGGTGAACTTGGAAGCTTTGGAAGAACTCGAGGGACTGCAAACCCGCTACGACGAGCTGCACGGTCAATACCAAGACCTGACGGCGGCCAAAGAATCTTTGGCCCGCATCATCGGCCGCATCAACGCCGATTCGCGACGATTGTTCCTGGACACCCTCGAAGCCATCCGCGTCAATTTCCGCACGCTGTATCGAAAATCGTTCGGCGGCGGGACGGCCGACTTGATTTTGGAAGAAGGCGAAGACCCGCTGGAAGCCGGTGTAGAAATCGTCGCGACGCCGCCGGGAAAACCCAGTTTCAATAATTCACTGCTCTCGGGCGGCGAAAAAGCTTTGACCGCCGTGGCGTTGTTGATGGCGATTTTCCAGTACCGCCCCAGCCCGTTTTGTGTCTTGGACGAAGTCGACGCGCCGTTCGACGAAGCCAACATCGGTCGCTTCGTCACGGTCCTGAGGGAGTTCTTGGATCAAAGCAAGTTCGTCGTCGTCACGCACAGCAAGAAAACGATGACCGCGGCGACCACCCTTTACGGTGTCACGATGCAAGAATCCGGTGTCAGCAAACAGGTCAGCATCCGCTTCGAAGACGTCAGTGACGACGGTGAAATCAATACCGGCGGCGAAGCCGCCTGACCTTCTCTCGAGACCCCACCGGGAAATTAGCCCCGGAAAATTAGCCCCGGGAATCGATCCCCGCCGCCGCACCGGTTGTTCGTCTTGATGGAATCCCTCGCCGAGCTTGCCAGTTGCCAACTTGCCGACGCGACCGTCCGCTGGACGGTGCGGCTGTCGGTGTTGTGTTATGTGGCCCGTCTGGCCGTCGACTTGGTTTCGGGACGAAGCACGATCCGAGTCCGCGCGGCACGTCTGGCCCGATCCTTGTGGATCATCGGAGCGGTGCTGTTCACGCTGCACGTCGTCGCGGCGTTCGGCCTGGTGCATGATTGGAGTCACGCGCGGGCGTGGGTCGCCACCGCCGAGCAGACCGAGGACGCGATCGGCGTTCGCTCGGGAGCCGGATTGTATGCGAATTACTTGTTCGGACTGGTGTGGATCGTCGACGCCGTGGTTTGGCGGCGAAGCGATCCGCTGTGGGCTTATCGTTCGCCGATCAGGTACTGGACGATCCAGTCGTTTTTCGCCTTCATGGTTTTCAACGCCACGGTCGTCTTCGGGCCGCCGTGGTGGCGGCCCGTGTTCGTCCTGGTGGCAATCGGTTCATTGCTGATTCTGCCACTGCGGTTTCGGTTCAGGTTGTTCGGCTAAATAGCCGAGCATCCGCTCGACGACGTCCGGTCGGTCGGCGGCGATGTTTTCGGTTTCCAGCGGGTCGGTTTCGTAGTCGTACAGTTCGATGTCGACGGGTCCTTCGTCGACGCCGAATTCTTTCCACTGGACCATCCGGTAGCGATCGTCGCGGATGGCGCGGCCGAGTCGCCGGCCGCGGGGATAGACGTGCGTGATGTAAGGCCGCGCCGGCGCTTTCGCGTCGCGGACCGTCGCGGCAAAACTCTTTCCGTCCACGCGTCCGGGCGATGCGATGCCCGCCAGATCGGCCAGCGTCGGAAACAGGTCGACGGTTTCCACCAAGGCATCGCTACCCCGCCCGGCGTCGGCGTCGGGCGCGGCGACGATCAACGGGATGCGTGCGGCTTGTTCGTAATTGGTGTGCTTGCACCACATGCCGTGATCGCCCAAGTGCCAGCCGTGGTCGCCCCACAGCACCACGATCGTCTTGTCGGTCAGTTGCAGTTCGTCCAGCTTGTCCAAGACGTGACCGATCTGCGCATCGGTGTAGCTGGTCGCGGCGTAGTAGCCGTGGATCAAGCGGCGGATTTCCGCGGCGTTCAAGTCCCGCATGGCGGGCATGTCGCTGTAACTGCGGAGTTCGCCGAAGTTGGTCGGCGCGTAGTCGGGGGCACCGGCCGGCGGCCGGGTGACCGTGGGCATCGGCAGCGACTGTGGATCGTACAAGTCCCAGTACTTTTGCGGGGCGACGAAGGGCAGGTGGGGCTTGAAAAAACCGACGGCGAGAAAGAACGGTTGTTCGGCGGTCTGGCTGAGTTTTTCCAAGTCCCGCGCCGCCCGTCGGGCGATCATGCCGTCGCCGTAAGTTTCATCGTCGACATCGGCCGCTTCGGTCGCCGGGCCGAGCTTTCGTCCTCGCGAATCGGGTTTGATTTGGTTCAGGCTGACCTCGTTGACGTAACGCGGCGCTTTCGGTCGCCAGGATTCTTGGCTCCAGCTCGGGACGTCGTCGTAGTTGCCGTGGCCGGTATGAAAGATCTTGCCCAGCGATCGCGCGTGATAACCGGCGGCGATGAAGTGACCGCCCAGGGTGACGACGTCGGGCGCGGCCGAGCGGAAATGGGTGCCCAGATCGTAAACGCCGATCGTTTGAGGACGCAGGCCGGTCATCAGCGAATTGCGGCTCGGGGCGCAGACGGCTTGGTTGCAGTACGCCGCGTCAAAGCGGACGCCCCGGCCGGCCAGTCGATCGAGATGGGGCGTCACGGCGACGGCGTCACCGAAACAACCGATCGTCGGTTTCAAATCGTCGACGCAGATCATCAGGACGTTCGGCCGGTCCGGTGAACGCGTCGGCTGGGCATCGGCGAATCGCGCGGCTCCGGAACAGACCAGGGCGAGAAAGCCGGCGGCCAGGCAAGCGAGCGAACCGAATCGGCCGGGGAACCATCGACGAACGATCATGAGCAGCTTTCAAAGAATTTCAGGATGGAGGCGGAAGGCTTCGTCGAGCTCATTTTTAATCCGGCTTCGACACGCCGGGCGAAATTGTGCCTTCTTTTACCTCTAGCGGCCACGGTGTCACCAAAGCTCGGTTCGAAACCGGCGAAACGTGAGACGCATTGTCACATTTTTTGGCCACAGCGGGTGGCGAACTGTGCTTTAGCGACGCGACAATCAAACGCGTTGCCTTTACAAGCCCGCGGGGGTTGCGAGAATCTGCCTCTTTACGGCAGTCCGTCGACGACCCAACCTACGGAGACCCAGGTTCATGACGCCCGTCAAATCGCTCAATCACATCGGCATCGCCGTCCGTTCGCTGGACGGTCAACGCGGTTTTTACGAAGGCACTTTGGGAGCCGAGTACGAGGGCGTCGAAGACGTGCCGAGCCAGAAAGTCAAGGTCGCGTTTTACAAATTGAACGACGTCCGCTTGGAGCTTTTGGAGCCGACGGACCCGGAGAGCGCGATCGCCAAATTCATCGAAAAGCGTGGTGAGGGGTTGCACCACATGGCGTTCACCGTCGACGACTTGCCGGCGCGGATCGCCGAGTTGAAAGAGGAAGGCTTGCGGATGATCGACGAGACGCCGCGGCCGGGCGCCCATCACATGCAAATCGCTTTCATCCATCCCAAGAGCAGTTGCAGCGTGTTGACCGAGCTGTGCCAACCGCCGGCGTGACGTCGGATCAAAACCCGTTTTTGATTTTGGTGCGCCCCGCCGGTCGCTGTTTTCTTTGCCATCTGATTTCCCGGACGTCCGAGACCTGATTCATGTCGACTTCCAAATTGACCATCGCCGACGACTTCCCGCCGGTGGACTACGAGACTTGGCGGCGCTCCGTCGAGGCGGACTTGGGCGGGGCTCCCTTCGACCGCAAGTTGGTGTCGCACACCTACGAGGGCATCGACATCCAGCCGGTCTACACGTCGAAGGACCGTTTGCCGGGGACCGATCCGACGGGATTGCCCGGGGCGGCGCCGTTCGTCCGCGGCGCCCATCCGATGGGGCCGGTGATGTGCGGCGTCGACATCCGTCAGGAGCACGCGCACCCGGATTTGAAGGCGACCAACACGGCGGTCTTGGCGGATTTGGAAGGCGGCGTGACCTCGTTGATGTTTCGCCTGGACGGAGCCGGCCGGCGGGGATTGTCCGTCGACGATCCTGGGGCCGCGGGCTACGCCGGTCGCGACGGCGTGATGTTGTATGACGTCGATGACTTGGACGCCTGTTTGGCCAAAGTTCATTTGGAATTGGTCGATGTGACGATGGACGCCGGCGCGGCTTTTTTGCCCGCGGCGGCATTGCTACACGAACTTTGGCAACGACGCGGCGTCCGTCCGAATCGGGCGTCCGGTTGTTTCGCGGCGGATCCGTTCGCGACGCTTGCCCGCGAAGGCAGCCTGCCGATGTCGATCGACGCGGCGATGAACCAGATGGCCCAGTTGACCCGATGGACGCTGGCGACCTATCCCCAAACGACGCCGTTCCCCAAAGTCATCCCGGTGTGTGTCGACACGTCGCCTTACCACGACGCGGGCGCCACGGCGGCGCAGGACATCGCGTTTTCGATGGCAACGGCGGTCGAATACTTGCGCGGCATGACCGAGCGGGGCGTCGCGATCGACGACGCGGCGAAACGGATGCTGTTCCGATTCAGTTTGGGCACGCATCATTTCTTGGCCATCGCCAAACTGCGGGCGGCACGAAAATTGTGGTCGCGGATCTTGGAGGCGTCCGGTGCGGCGCCCATGGGGATGCGAATCCACGGCCGCACCAGCAACCGCGTCATGACCCAGCGTGACCCGTACGTCAACCTGTTGCGGAATTCGGTCAGCGTGTTCGCGGCGATGTTGGGAGGTGCCGAGGTGATCACGTCGTTACCGTTCGATCACGCTTCGCAGTTGCCCGACGCGTTCAGCCGTCGCATCGCGCGGAACACAGTGTTGGTGTTGCAAGAAGAATCGCATCTGCATCGCGTTCTCGATCCGGCCGGCGGCAGTTGGTTCCTGGAGGACCTGACGGCCGAGGTCGCCGAAAAGGCATGGTCGATTTTCCAGGACATCGAACGCGGCGGCGGCATGTTGACGGCTTTACAAGGCGGTTCGATCGCCGATCAGATCGACGCCGCTTACGCGCCGCGGGCCAAAGACATCGCGGTTCGCAAACAAGGCATCACGGGCGTCAGCGAGTTCCCGAACTTGGACGAAGAACGAATCGCTCACGTCCCGCCGGACACCGAATCCTTGGTCCGCGCCGCACAGGCTCGCGCGGGAAAGAAGACCGCCGCGTCGGAATCGAAGTCCGCGTCCGAAGGTGTCCCGGCCGCCGCGACCACCGGTCAGGACCCGGTCGCGGTCAGCTTGACGGCCGCCGCGTCGGGATCGTCGCTCGGACAGATCGCCGGTTTGTTGGGCTTCGGCACCGAGACGACCGAGATGACGGCGATCGAGCCTCACGCGTTCGCCCAACCCTTCGAAGAACTGCGTGACGCCAGCGACGCTTGGGTCAATCAGCACGGTCATCGGCCCAAAATCTTTCTGGCGAACATGGGGCCGGTCGCCCACCACACGGCCCGGGCGACGTATGCAAAGAACTTTTTCGAAGCCGGCGGTTTCCAGGTCGACACCAACGCGGGCTTCGTCGATGCCGATGCGGCAGTCGAGGCTTGCCGAGCCAGCGGGGCGGGCATCGCCGTCATCTGCAGCTCCGACAAGTTGTATCCCGACGTGGTCCCGCCCCTGGCGTCGGGGCTGAAGGCGGCCGGCGTGCGAACGGTCGTGTTGGCCGGTCACCCTGGGGAAAAAGAGGCCCCATGGCGGGAAGCCGGCGTCGATCGATTCATCTACATCAAATGCGACGTGCTCGACACGCTTCGCGAACTGCTCCGTGAAGAGAAGGTGCTTGCGTCATGAATGCCATTCCTAACTTTTCCGACGTCTCGTTGCAGTCCGATCGGCCGACCCCGTCTCGGGAAAGCTGGGTCGACGCGGTCGGCGGTGACCCGCACCGGCTGTCGTGGCAAACCGGCGAACAGATTCCGATCGAAGCGTTGTACACGTCGGCGGATTTGGACGACGTGGATCATCTGGAAACGATGCCGGGGTTCGCACCGTTTTTGCGCGGACCCTACCCGACGATGTACGTGATGCGACCTTGGACGGTCCGGCAATACGCCGGCTTTTCGACGGCCAAGGAATCCAACGCTTTCTATCGACGGAACTTGGCGGCCGGTCAAAAGGGGCTCAGCATCGCGTTCGATTTGGCGACGCACCGTGGTTACGACAGCGATCACCCACGCGTCGCCGGCGACGTCGGCATGGCGGGCGTCGCGATCGACAGTATCTATGACATGCGGACGCTGTTCGACGGCATCCCGCTGGACAAGATGAGCGTGTCGATGACGATGAACGGCGCGGTTTTGCCCGTGATGGCGTTGTACATCGTCGCGGCGGAGGAACAGGGCGTTGCACCGGAGCAGTTGAGTGGGACGATCCAGAACGACATCTTGAAGGAGTTCATGGTTCGCAACACGTACATTTATCCTCCCGAGCCGAGCATCCGGATCATCGCGGACATCTTCGACTACACCAGTCGCCTGATGCCGCGTTTCAACAGCATCAGCATCAGCGGTTACCACATGCAGGAAGCCGGTGCGACGGCGGACCTGGAACTGGCTTACACGCTGGCCGACGGCTTGGAATACGTCCGGACGGGAATCAAGGCCGACCTGGACGTCGATGCGTTTTGCCCGCGATTGTCGTTCTTTTGGGGCATCGGCATGAACTATTTCATGGAAGTCGCCAAACTCCGCGCGGCGCGGTTGATTTGGGCCAAGTTGATCAAGCAGTTCCATCCCAAGCAACAGAAAAGTCTGTCGCTGCGGACGCACAGCCAGACCAGCGGCTGGAGCTTGGTCGCCCAGGACGTCTACAACAACGTCATCCGGACTTGTGTCGAAGCGATGGCGGCGACGCACGGTCACACGCAATCCCTGCACACCAACGCGTTGGACGAAGCGATCGCGTTGCCGACCGACTTCAGCGCTCGCATCGCGCGAAACACGCAACTGTTCTTGCAACAAGAAACCGACACCTGCGACGTCGTCGACGCCTGGGGTGGCAGTTACTTCGTCGAAAAACTGACCCACGATTTGGCCCAGCGGGCCTGGGATCACATCCGGGAAGTCGACGAAGCCGGCGGGATGACCAAAGCGATCCAGGCGGGCATCCCGAAGATGCGGATCGAGGAAGCGGCCGCGCGAACGCAGGCCCGCATCGACGCGGGTTTGCAACCGGTCATCGGGATGAACAAGTACCGCATGGCCGTCGAGGACGACTTGAAGGTCTTGAGCGTCGACAACACGGCGGTTCGCCGATCGCAGATCGAAAGTCTGAAACGCTTGCGTGAAGATCGCGATCAAACGGCCGTCGACGAAGCCCTCGCGGTGCTCCGCAAGGCCGCCGAGGATGGCAAGGCGAACCTGCTGGAGTGTGCCGTCGTCGCGGCTCGCGCCAAAGCGACGGTGGGTGAAATGAGCGACGCGTTGGAAGCGGTTTACGGACGCTACGAGGCGCCCGTGCAAGCGGTCCGCGGCGTCTACGCCAGCGAAACGAAAGGACAAGACGCTGTCATGGTCGTACAAGACTTGGTGGAGCAGTTCGAGAAGGCCGAAGGCCGTCGGCCGCGAATCATGGTCGCCAAGATGGGCCAAGACGGTCACGACCGCGGTCAAAAGGTGATCGCATCGGCGTTCGCCGACTTGGGTTTCGACGTCGACATCGGTTCGCTGTTCCGCACGCCCGCGGAAACGGCCAAGCAAGCCGTCGAAAACGATGTCCACGTCGTCGGGGTCAGTTCGCTTGCCGCCGGTCACTTGACCTTGGTGCCCGAACTCCGCGACGAATTGGCGAAACTGGGTCGCGAAGACATCATGATCGTCGCCGGGGGCGTGATCCCGCCCCAGGATTACGAGGCGCTTTACAACGCCGGCGCGGCGGCGGTGTTCGGCCCCGGGACGGTGATCAGCGAAGCCGCGGCGATTCTGGTTCGCAAACTCGCCGAGCAGTTGGAACTGGATCTGGCCACGCCTGCCGACGCGGCGGTTTGATGGTTGTGCCGGCCAATCGTCGTCGCGTCCAACCGACGGCGGAGGAATATTTCCAAGGCGTTCGAAGTCGCCGTTTGTCGATGCTGGCCCGGGCGTTCACGTTGGTCGAATCCAGCAGCCCGCGACATCAAGCCGTCGCCGAAGAATTGCTGACCCGACTGATGCCGTTCACCGGAAACGGTCTGCGGGTCGGCATCACCGGGGCCCCCGGGGCGGGCAAAAGTACGTTCATCGAAGCGTTCGGATTGATGCTGGTTCGCAAGGGGTATCGCGTCGCCGTGCTGGCCGTCGATCCGTCCAGCGGGGTCACCGGTGGCAGCATCTTGGGCGACAAGACCCGCATGACGAACTTGGCCTCCGAAGCCGACGCGTTCATTCGACCGGCACCGTCGGCGGGCACCCTGGGCGGCGTGGCGAACAAGACCCGCGAAAGCATGTTCATCGCCGAAGCGGCCGGATTCGACGTGATCTTGGTCGAAACGGTCGGCGTCGGACAAAGCGAGACGATGGTCGCCGAAATGACCGATTGTTTTTTGGCGTTGATGTTGCCGGGGGCGGGCGACGAGTTGCAGGGCATCAAGCGTGGTTTGCTGGAACTGGTCGACGTGATCGCGGTCAACAAGGCCGACGGCAACAATCGCGAAGCGGCGGAACTGGCCGCCCGACAATATCACAACGCCCTGGATTCACTTTCCAAAGTCGATGACGGTTCTTCGCCGGCGATCCTGACGTGCAGTGCGCGAGACAAGATCGGCATCGAAGCGGTTTGGTCGGCGATCGAAAGTCGCTGCGCCACGGCCCGAGAATCCGGTGCCTTTGAAAACCGACGGAAGCAGCAGAATTTGCGTTGGCTGTGGTCGATCGTCGAAGATCAGTTGCGACAGATGATGCACACGCACCCCGGCGTCCAGGAGATCTGTGACGAGGTGGAAAGCCGAGTGTTGGACGGCACGCTGCCGCCCGCGGCCGGGGCCAGGCGACTTTTTGCGGCTTTGAATTTGGGTTCCTGATGCCAGCTTTGATCAAATCGGTTCGCGGTTTCACTCCCCGATTCGGCGACGACTGTTTTCTGGCCGACAACGCGGTCGTGATCGGGGATGTCGTCACAGGCGACGAATGTTCGGTCTGGTTCAGCACGGTCATTCGCGGCGACGTCAACTCGATCCGCATCGGCAACCGCGTCAACGTGCAAGACGGATCGGTCTTGCACACCTTGTATCAAAAGTCGGTGATCGAGATCGGTGACAACGTTTCGATCGGTCATAACGTGTGTGTGCACGGGGCGCGGATCGATTCGAATTGTCTGATCGGCATCAACAGTGTGATTTTGGACCACGCCCACATCGGCGAAGGGTCGATCATCGGCGCCGGTTCGGTCGTGTTGCAGGGCACCAAAATCGAACCGGGCAGCCTGTACGCCGGCACGCCGGCGCGTCGGATCAAGGACGTCGATCCCGAACAGGCAAAAGAGATGATCGAAAAGATCGCCGGCAATTACTTGTTCTACGCCAGTTGGTTCAAGGAGCCGCTGACGGACTAGCCGGCCCCGTTCATGTCTTTCAGCGATTTGCCCAAGCGTTTGCGACCGGCGTTCCCGCTCGCTCCCGCGCCGCCGCGTTTCGGTTTCGCTTTCGTCGCCGTCGAGGCGTCGTTGCCCAGCAAGGCGACCATGTTGGGATGAAAATCGTCTGATTCTTCCGGCGTTCCGATGGCTTCGATCGCATCGTTGACGCCGTGCAACACGGAATTCCGGACTCCGTCACGAATCCAATCAAAAAAGTTCATATCGTTTGGCTTTGGTTACAAGGGATTTGAGCGCCTCTGAATCGCCTTGTAATCACTGCACTTTGACCAGGTCCAGGTCGATATCGACAAGTTCGATCGGTCCATCCGTTTTCAGCAGGACGCCGTCTTGTCGGTTCGTCGCCGAGGTCATCACGAGGGCGTATTTTCCGTCGCCCGCCGGATCGTCAGCATCCGTCCGCGGGGTCGGCGCGGCGCCGGGGGGGCCCACGTCCTCGGCAAGCCGCACGTCGTCGCGACCCCAGGCGTGATTGAGTTCGACGGCGGCGGCCGACCCGACGACGAACAGCGCGGTCGCGCAGGCATCGGCGTCGGTCGCCGTTCCACACACGACGGTCAAGGAAAGTAGGTCGCCGCCGGGATATCCCGTCCGCGGATCGATCACGTGGCCGTAACGTTGTCCTCGGTGATGAAAGAACTGGTTGCCCGATCCGCTGGTACCGATCGCTCGGTTTTTCAGCCACAGCCCCGCGATCCTTCGCTGCGGCTTGGTCGGATGTGCCAAGCCGACCAGCCAACCGCGATCGTCGCCCTCGGACGAGTTTCCGTGCGCCAGCACGCTGCTTTGGCCGCCGTGGATCAAAAAGTCGTCGACTCCGGCGTCCAACAGTCGTTTCGCCAAGCGGTCAATGGCGTGACCTTTGCCGATCGCGCCCAAGTTGATCTGCACACCCTGTTCGGCAAAGGAAACGCAGTCGTCTGCTTCGTCAATGACGACGTGTCGGTACCCCACACACCGCAACGCGGCTTCGATTTCGCCCGGCGACGGCTTGCGGCCTTTGCGGTCCATGAAGCCCCAAGCCCGGATCAGCGGGCCGGCGGTGATGTCGAACGCGCCGTCGGTCTTTCGGCTCCACCGCGCCGCATCGCCCAGTAATTCCAGCGTCGACGGGCTGACTTTTTGCGGCCCTGTCGCGGCGAATCGGTTCAGTCGGCTGATTTCGCTGGACTGTCGATAGACGGTCAAGCGAGCTTCGACCTGGTCGATCGCTTCGACCGCACCGAACACGTCGTCGATTCGTTCGGCGTGCCGGGGAGGCAGCAGGACCACGAAATCACAGGCCATCGCGCGATGGGAAACGTGCGTCAGGACGGTTTCGGAAGGTTGGGGTGAAGGCGTCGCCATGGGCGTCATTCTAGTGTGCCGAACAATTCCTTTGGCCGTGGTCGATCTCTGGGTTGCGTCGCCGGAAACTTTCCAGCACAATTCGCAGACTCGGCGGCCGGCGGATGTCAAAAATTCGACTGGCCCTTTGCAGGAGCGGTGGCTGAGTGGTCGAAAGCGCCGGTTTGCTAAATCGGTGAACCTGGAAACGGGTTCCGCAGGTTCGAATCCTGTCCGCTCCGTTGCCCGACTTCTGTCGTGATCAGTCGTCTCTCACTGGCGTTTGGTTTCGACGACCCGACCGACCCTGGGTTCGTCTTCGGGAACGGTTCTCGTGGAGTGACGTGTTGGTGGGTGAATTGCTTTGACCCCGGCCGGTTGCTAATCTAGAGCCGTTCGCTCCCACGCCCGCCTGTTTGAAGCTCTGGAATCAACCCCGAATGTCCGCCATCACCTCTCAGATGCACGAAGAAATCCTGGTCGCGGGATTCACCGATAGCAAGATCCTGGATGGACAACGGATCGAACAGGTTGGCCGCGAACTGCAGGAGTGCATCGGCCAAGCGGGTCACAAAAAACTGCTGGTCAATTTCCGTGGCGTATCGTTCATGTCCTCGGCGATGATCACCAAGTTGGTCATGCTGAACAAAGGTTGCAAAGCCCAAGGCGTGACGTTGAAGTTCTGCGAGGTTTCGCCGAACGTCATGGAGGTCTTCAAGATCACGAAGCTGAACAAGTTATTCGACATCGTCGATAACGAGGAAAAGGCGTTGGCCAGTTTCGACAAAAAGGGCTGGTTCAGCTGATCCGGCGCTCATGAACACCGGCCGGCCCGTCCAACAAGTCATCGAATCCGATCGTGCCCAGCTGGCTCACGAGATTCACGACGAATTGATCCCGTTGCTGTTCGCCTCGCGAAGCGCCGTCGAAAGTCTTGCCGCTTGTGCTTCGACCCCGGCCGATGAGAAAGCGACGCTGGAGCAGACCGCCCGTTGGTTGCACGACGCGATGACGTTGTGTCGGGGGTTGTTGCACAATGCTCATTTGCCCGATTTGCGGTCCGGCAACTGGGCGAACCACGTCGAATGTTTGGTGATGCGATTGCATCCCGAGGTGCGGGTGCATTGGGCCTGGCTGACCACGCGGCCGGACGTCCCGGAATCGGTTTTGGTGGCCTTGTACCGCATCACCGTCGAAGCGGTTCGCAACGCGATCCGGCACTCCGGCGCCGACGAAATTCTGGTTTCCGATCGGTGGCGACCCGACGGCAGTTACACCGTGACGATCGAGGACGACGGACACGGATTCGATCCCGGTGCGGTGTCACCCGACCGCTTCGGGTTGCGTGGGATCCGTCAGCGGGGCGAACTGGCGGGCTTGGACGTCCGCATCGAATCGAAAATCGGCGGCCCGACGAAGATTCGTCTCAAGGTTCCCGCGGGCACATCAACGGCCGGCGAATGAGTTTGGGATCGAACCGTCCGGGACACGCGTACCGTCAAACCGGGTGCCCGCCGGTTTTCGGCGTGGTCAGTTGACGTATTCGTCTTCGGAATCGCCGGAGGGCCTTGAGATTTCGCCGCTGTCCTCCAAGTGCCGGACGATATCGACGATTTTTTGCTGCACCGATTCGACTTCGCTGACCCGCACGCTGCCGAGGAAATCGATTTCCTCTTTCAGGTTTTCCGCGGCCCGCGAGCTCATGTTTTTCATGACTTTTTCTTGCAGCGTCTCGCTGGCCCCCTTGAGCGCCATCGCCCACTGCGCCGTTTCGACGTTCTTCAGCAACGCTTGGATGTCTCGGTCGCCCAGTTTGGCGATGTCTTCGAAGACGAACATCAAGCGGCGAATGTCGTCGGACAACTCCGGATCGTCTCGGCCGAGCGACTCCATGATCGCCCGTTCGACGGCACGTTCGCTGACGTTCAGGATTTCGGCGACGCTTTCGACGCCGCCGGCGTTGCTGAGGTTCTGGTTGACCATGCTGGACAGCCGCATTTCCAGGCCGTATTCCAGTTCGGCGATGGCATCGGGATTGGTGCGTCCCATCGACGCGACTCGGCGGATGACTTCCAGTTGCTTTTCCCCGTCCAAGCCGCTCAGCACGTCGGCGGCATAGCTTGCCGGGACGTGGCTCAACAGCAAGGCGATCGTTTGCGGATGTTCCTCGCCGATGAACTGCATCAAGGTTTGCGAGTCGACTTTCTTGATGAAACCGAACGGCATCGCTTCGATGGTCTGCTGCAGATTGCCGATCATTTCGTTGGCATCGCGGCCGAGCGCTTCTTTGATCAGTTCTTTTGCGCGTTCCAGGCCGCCCGGGCTGGCATAAATCGAGCTGGCTTTGCTGGTCAAGAATTCGGCGATGACCAATTCTTGATCGTCACCACCGACGGAATCCGTTTGCGCGATGCGAATGCTGATCTGTTCGATCAGTCGGGGCGGCAGTTGCTGCAGCACCGACGCCGCGGCGCGTGTCGGCAGACTCATCAACAGCACCGCGGCCTTGCGAAGACCTTCGTCATTCAGATCAATAGCCTGCACGAATCATCCACCCACGCGAATTCGAATTTTCCAGTAAAGAACGAATCCGCCCACTCGGCTGCCATGAAAACACCGAGCCGTCGCCCGGGATCGTTCAGCGTATTTATCGGCACGACCGGAGCGAAAGGCGGTCGCGATGTCGCGACGAACGAATGCAACGGCTGAAACGGTTGCGACGCTGGCGGGGGCGGGGGCGGACGTTCACCGGGATCCGCCTCGCGGGCCGCACCCGGCTTCAACCCGCACCCGGAGTCGGCCAAGGCATTCGGCACACGCCCCACTGGCCGTGGTTTTCGTCGACGGCGACTTCGATCAGGAATAATCCGCTGGCGAATTTCGCTTTCGTCCGCTCGATCACCCGCTGGGCGATCACACGAGCCAGTTCCTCGGCGGTCGTGTTGACGACCGGCAAGATCACACAATCTTCGTTGGGAAACACCCACCGCCGGTCGCGGAACGTGGCGGTGGTTTCACGGTCGTCGGATGTGATTTTGATTTCCGCATGATCGGCGGGCAAAACCACGTGGTGATCCAGTTCGGATGTTTCCGCCAGCACGGCGTCACGCAGGGCGATGAAGTCGACGACGTAGCGGTTCTCATCCAGCGGGCCTTCGACCATGACACGAACCCCATAGTTGTGCCCGTGGATGCGTTCGCAAATGTCACCGGCAAAGGTGATGAAGTGGGCTGCCGAGAAGACGAACTGTTCTTTCGTGACGTCGACTCGAAAGGTGGGCTGCACGGTCATCGGGAAAAATCTTTTAATTCGGAAACAGATTCACAGAGCAAGACGAACAGACCGGCCGCGATCAAGTCGGCCGTGGTGCCGGGGTTCAGCCGGTTGCCGTCAGACCTTAGCCGCGTGTCCAGCGCGGCGATTTCCACGGGATCCTCCGGGTTCGTCTGACGGGCCAGTGTTTGGATTTCGCGGCCGATCGCCTCTCCGTTTTTTCGGACGATCAACGAATCGGGTTGCCAAGCCAACAATCGCACGCTCGCCCCGACGATCCCGCGGACGACATCGCCGGCCGTTTCGATCTGTTGTTCCAAAGTCGGCACGACCGTGTCGAACAGGTCGCGGTAGTCGTTGGCGTACTGCATGGCGATCAGATCCCGCGGTGCGGCGATCCTCATCGCGGTCATCAAATTTTCGTGCCGGGCGTGCGGGTTCGTCGCGTCCATCGATCGGGACGAAGCGTCCCGGTCGGCAAGTTCCAGACCGCCGGCGGACGCGGCGGCGATGGCGGAGAAGACTCGACGGCTGTCTTCCGCGTCGATTCCTCGCAGGACCTCTGTCACGCCGCTTCGCAACGATCGGCGGAGGGATCGGCGGTTCGCGGGTCGGGCGGTTTCATGCGCGATCACCAGGGGTGTCATCAAGATCGCGATGCCGAGGTTCACGTTGGTGCCCGTTTGGCGTTTGGTTTCTCGGACGGTTTCAAGGATTCGCCGACCGAGCGTGCGATCGGGCTGCGTCATTCGGACCGCGGCGATTCCGGCGGCTGTGACAAAGTCGTCGTAGCACAGGTCGGCGAACCAGGCATCCGGGTGCACGTTCCCGGGTTTCGCCGCGGTGGCTTCCAAGACGCAGGCGAGGCGAACCAGGTCGGCCACCGAGTCGGCTCGGGCGGCCCAGGTCGCGAAAGGATGTTCGGACATCCGCTATCCGGCTTGCTGGGCGGACGGGGCGTCCACGTCGAGAAACCTTGCGACCGCCGCGAGCGTTTCCTCCGGCGCGTCTTCCAGCACATAGTGCCCGGCGTCCTCGATCTCGACAGATTCGGCGTTCGGCCATAGCGTTTGAAAACGTCGCAGGCATTCGGGGCGAAAGCACCAGTCCTGCATGCCCCAAACCAACAGCTTGGGCTGATCCAGCGAAGGCAGTCGCGATTCCAAATCGCTCAGCACCGCATGCGTCCGATGGCTCCGGTGCATCGGGATGTCTCGGACAAAGGCGTTGATCGCCACACGGTTTTTCCAGCTGTCGTAGGGCGCGATCAGACCACGCTTGGCGTCGGGGGACAGCGGGCCACGCGACGTCGTCATCGTCTGCGCGGCGCGGGCGAACGCGTTCCCCGCCCGGACGGCCAGCGGCCCGAGGACCGGCCAACGGCAGACGGCGATTCGAAACGGCAGGTAAGGCGGCGGGAACGCGGCGGTGTTCAGCAGGATGATTTTCTCGAACCGATCGGCGCGTTCGACCAAGGCCGACAAGCCGATCGCGCCGCCCCAGTCGTGGGCCAGCAACGTCACACCGCCGAGGTCCAGGTGATCGATCAGTCGGACCAAGTTGTCGCGATGCCCCGCCAAGCAGTAATCGAAGTCCGTCGTCGGCGGCTTGTCGCTTCGTCCGCAGCCCAAGTGATCCACCGCGATGACCCGGTGGGTCGGCGCGAACCGCTGGACGACGCGTCGAAAATAAAAGCTCCACGTCGGGTTGCCGTGAACGCACAAAATCACCGGAGCGTCGCGGGGGCCTTCGTCCAGGTACCGCATCGTCCGGTTCTTCTCAGGGGCGCCGTCGACGAAAAACTCGTCGCTGCGGTAGGGCAAAAGGTCTTCGGCGATCATGGGATCAAAGTTGTTTCGGATCGCGATTTGCTACCGCTGGAAAGTCTGGTCTCGGTATGTCAATCTGACACGACCATCCCCTGTTCGGAAACCCCAGGAATCACGTGGCCGAAGATCTTTATCAAACGCTCGGCGTCGATAAGTCGGCCGGGAAAGACGAAATTCAAAAGGCGTATCGCAAGCTCGCGCGAAAGTATCATCCGGACATCAATCCCGATTCCGATGCGGCGCGGGAAAAGTTCAAGCGAGTCCAGGAGGCGTACGAAGTTCTCAGCGATGAGGAGAAGCGGGCGGCCTACGATCGTTACGGCGCGGATTTCGAAAAAATTCGCGGCGGCGGTTGGCAACCGGAGGCCGGCGGCGGGCCGTCGTTCGACGGCTTGGACTTGGAACAGATCTTCGGCGGCGGCGGGGGACGCGGCGGTTTCGAGGGCGGCTTCAGCGATTTCTTTGAACAACTGATGGGCGCCGGCGGCGCGACGACCCGCACGCGTCGTCAGGCCGCACCCCCGCGGCGCGGCGCGAACGTCCGGCACGAATTGGAGATCCCCTTTTCGACGGCCGTGAAAGGGGGCAAAACCGAGTTCTACCTCAGCCGCGGCGGCAAAAACGAGAAACTGTCCGTCACGATCCCGCCGGGCGTCGAAACCGGGTCCAAAATCCGGCTTCGTGACCAAGGCCAGCCTTCCTCCAGCGGCGGGCCGGCCGGCGACCTGATTCTGCTGATCAAGGTCTCGCCTCACCCACACTTCAAACGGTTGGCTCAGAACCTGGAACTGAAATTGCCTGTCTCCTTGGCCGAAGCGGCGTTGGGTGCGAAAGTCGACGTGCCGACACCAAGCGGGACGGTGACGTTGTCGATCCCGCCGGGCAGCAGCAGCGGAAAACGGCTGCGTCTGAAAGGCCAAGGTGTCGGCAGCGCGAAGGGGACACCCGGCGATTTGTTGGTCGAGCTGCAGATCAAGTTGCCGCCGACGCTGGACGAGGAATCGAAACAGTTGATCGAACAG
>CAYVRC010000026.1:0-45024 GCA_964453205.1 uncultured Pirellulaceae bacterium
TGAAATAGTGGTAAGCGGCGATCGTCACCACCAAGCCGCTGACCATCAACGCCGGGCGATACTCCGCGTCCACCGCCGACCGCGACATGAACAAAAACAAGGCCGCCGCGCCCATGGTGGCGACGGTCATCGAGAAAATGTTGTCCACCACGGTGTACTGCAGCACGGACAGGTCCGGCATGCCAGCGGCGAGTAGACCAATCGAATCGAGCATCTCTGAGGCTCCTGGGTGAGGAATCGGAAGTGAAAGGAACGGAAGCCAGGATGATCCGACAAAGCCTCGAACCTTCCTAATCTCCCAAAACTGCCATCGAAGCAACCCCGATGGGCGATAATTCCTTTGTTACCGCCTCTAGGGGCCATAAGCAACCTTACGGAGCCTCGATTTTCAAAATAAAGACAGTTTTGGGAGATTTTGGGGCGTTGCCGGAAAGCCACTCATCGCCCAATTTGCCCGATGTTGCTAGGTTTCGTGACGAACCAAAGACGCCGAATCAACCAAATTTCACCTTTTTACATGACCAAAACTCTCTCCACTTCCGAATTCGCCAAAGCGCTCGGGATCAGCGAATCCTCGGTGCGGCGGATGACGGATTCCGGCGACTTGCAAATCCACCGGACCCGCGGCGGGCACCGCCGCATCCCCGTTCCCGAAGCGATCCGATACGTCCGGGAAACGAAAGCCCCGGTGATGCAGCCCGAGATGTTCGGCCTGGTGATCGACCCTTCGGAGGTCACCGTCGACTCGGCCGAAGAAAAGATGCTCGGCGTGTTGAAGAACGGTCATGCCGCCGCGGTGACGAGTTTGATGCAGTCGCTTTACGCCAGCGGGATCGGGATCGCGGAAATTTGCGACGGTCCGATCGCTTTCGCGATGCGTGAGATCGGCGACGCGTGGCCGCACGACAAGAAAGCGATCTTCATCGAACATCGCGCCGTGATTCTGTGTTGCCGCGCCCTGAACCAGCTTCGGCTGTCCGTTCCCGAACCGGAGGCCGACGCACCGCAAGCGATCGGCGGGGCGATGACCGGCGACGTTTACCTGATGCCCACGTTGATGGCGTCGCTCGTCTTGCACGAGCTCGGCTACAACGAAACCAACCTCGGACCGAACCTGCCCCTCGACGTGCTGACCGACTGCGTGATCGACGAAAGCCCGGAGCTCGTTTGGCTGTCGATCAGCGAACCGATCCGCAGTCGAACGCAAGGACTCGAGGTCGCCAAGTTGGCCGAAGCGGCCGAAGCGCTGGGGTCACGACTGATCGTCGGCGGTCGCTACTCGGCCGACCTGGACCCGACCGGGGGCTCTCACCCGTCCACGATCCGATGGTGCGCGACGATGCGAGATCTGGAGGCGATCGCAAAGGAGGCCATGACGCGGCGAAACCGGCGTTGATTTCCACCAGCCCTGTCGCATCGACGCCTGCGGGCCGAGCCACTATCGTCGGCGGACCAAATCATCGGCGGCGATGTTTTCGCGACGAAGGGTCTGCCGGATGTCTTGAAGAAAACGATCGGCGTCGACCGGATAGCCCGCCGTGGGGCGGAGCGGAATTTCGGACTTGTGGCGATCGGCGAAGTATCGGTTCACCGCCAACATCATTCGTTCGCGGAGGTACTTGGCGATCAAAGACGACAAGCCGACAGGCGTGAAAGAGTCTCCCTTGACGGTGAAGCGAACGTCGATCCCGTGGGGGCCCAGCGATCCCGTGTAACGGCTTTCGCTTTTCGATTCTCCGATGATTCGCAAGCCCGAGAGATCGAAAGCGTGCTGAATTGCGCCGCCGTAGTACCGTCGTCCGCCGTGCCGGTCACAGAAGACTTGAACGATCGGATCCTCGGCCGACGGCTCATCCGCCACGATGTGGTCGAGCGACGATTTGACCAGACCCAACGTCGATTCGGAGAGCAGATCGGATTTGTTTCGCCCCTCTTGGCAGAATCGGTTGAACCGCTTCGCCGTGACGACGCGGGTTTCGATGCGGCGTAGAGAAGCGTCCGCCGCTTTCCAGACGTCCAGAATCGGGCCAAGGAATTCATCCTCCGCCAATCCGAAAGCGCCCGGACGGGCCAGCCACGGCGTTGCCTCTCGATCGGAACGATCCGAGGGGTTGATCTGATTCAACCAGGCGTCGAACGCGCGGTCGGGGGCATGACAGAGGCTTGCAGCGGAGCTGGCGATCCGGTGCAGCGAAGCCAATCCGGGTGGAACCTCGCCCCAAGGGTCTTTGGCCACGCCGACCGGCGACCGCGAGATCGCCGAGCGTGGTTTGAACACCGTTTTGGAATCGTCGACACGGACGGCGACGCCGTCGACGTCGATTCGCCGCCGATAGGGTTCAAAGGCGTCGTGCAATTCGGCGACGTCTTGCACCGCCGCACCTGGCACGTGCCAGGTCGTTGCGGTGATGACCAGCGGCCCGAGCTTGGGCCCGTAGCCCGCTTCGTCCGTGGCGATCAACCACACGGGGCACCGGCCCGCCGGGGAGGCCCGCCGGAATCGATCCAGCGACGCGTCAGATCTTGATAAGCATCGACGCGACGATCGCGGAGAAACGGCCAATGCGTTCGCACGACGTCGATGTCGGCGAGTTGGCAATCAGCGGTCAAGACGCCTTCGCTGTGGTCGTCCATTTCGCCCAAGGTTTCCCCGGTCGGCGACACGATGAAGGAACTGCCCCAGAACTCCAAGCGGCCTTCGACGCCGACGCGATTCGGCGCGGCCAGAAAGACGCCGTTGGTGATCGCGTGGGCTTTCATCACCGTTCGCCACGCCTCGCGTTGGGCGGTGCCGAACTGCGTCTTTTCGACATCGATCCACGCGATGGCGGTCGGATACAGCAAGATCTCCGCGCCGGACATCGCCAACATCCGCGCCGTTTCGGGAAACCACTGGTCCCAGCAAATGCCCACGCCGAGCGTCGCGACGGAGGTTTTGATGGCACGAAAGCCCGGTGCATCGCCGGGCGTGAAATAAAACTTTTCGTAAAACAACGGGTCATCGGGGATGTGCATCTTGCGGTACACGCCGGCCAGAGAGCCGTCGGTGTCGAGCACGGCGGCGCTGTTGTGGTACAGCCCCGGCGCCCGCCGCTCGAAGATCGGCGCGACGATCACCACGCCGCGGTCGGCGGCCAGCTTGCTCAACCGGTCCACCGTCGGCCCGGGAATCGACTCCGCCAAATCGAACATCCGGTGATCTTCGCTCTGACAGGGATACGGCCCGTTGAAAAGCTCCTGCAAACAGACGACCTTGGCTCCGTCATCGGCGGCTTTTTCGATCATGCCGACGGTCGCGTCGACGCAGCGATCCGGTGACCCCGCGTCCCGCATTTGAATGACAGCCAATCGGACAGTTCGCGACACGATTTCTCCTTAGCAAAACGCAATTCAACAAAAACATCAGGCGGCAACGAAAATGATTCCCCGTGTTTGGTTCGTCACCGGGACGGACACCGAAGTCGGAAAGACTTACGTGACCTCCGCGATCGCCCGCGCCCTGAGTTTGCAGGGCCGACGGGTCGGCGTCTACAAGCCCGTTGCCAGCGGTTGCGAATTAGTGAATCGACGTTGGTCATCCGAGGACGCCGATCGACTTTGGACCGCAGCAGGCGAACCGCTGAGTTTGGACGATGTGTGCCCGCAGCGTTTCGAAGCCGAACTGTCCCCTCCCGAAGCCGCCGCGTCGGCCGGCACCCGGGTCGACGAAGACCGCTTGGTTCGCGGAGCCGACGTTTGGCTCCGCGGTGACTTTGACGTTGTCTTGATCGAAGGAGCCGGGGGTCTGTTCAGCCCGATCAGCGAGCGTTGGTTGAACATCGATCTGGTCGGGCGATTCGGGACCACCGAAGCCATCCTCGTGGCGGCGAACCGCTTGGGGTGTGTGCATCAAACACTGGCGACTTGTACGGCCGGCGAGCATCGCGGGTTCCGGCCCCGCGGGATCGTTTTGTCGCAAACCGATTCGGCCCCGACGCCCTCGGCGAAGAGCAACGCTCGGGCCATCTCCCGATTTACCGACGTCCCGGTGTTGGCCAGCCTGGCTTACGGACAAACCGAATTGCCGGAAAGCCTGATGGCGTGCTTCGGCGACTGAGCAGAGCCGACCGACCGGTTTACGGAAGCTCGATGTCTTGGAGCACGAACGGGACTTTGGTGTTCATGACCGCGGTGGGGGAACGATAAATCAATTTCTGCCTATCCAAGTTTCCGCCGAGATCGAACAGGTAACCGACACTGACGCCGTCGGACGCTTGGCGGTACGCTTGGAACCCCAGGTGATCGATGCGGCCGCCGTCGGCGGCAACGACGAAAACTTCGTTGTCGAAAATCCATTGCCGGTGACTTTCCAACGATCGATCCGGGTTTTCCAGCTTCACGCTCACGCGGACTTCGTGCAGCGGTCCGTTGGGCCGCGTCTGTTCGACTCGGACGGTCATCGCGTCGAGAGTCTGCCGGGTCTGCGGGCCGACCAAGTCCAATTCGAATCGCTTGCGTTTGCCCGGCAAAAGCGCCTCGATGACGCCGCCGAGCCTTTCGATTTTCCGCGCGTTCCCCCCGGGCAATTCCAAAGGCAGGAAAAACTCGCTGAACGCGATGTCACTGGCCGTTGCGATGTCGATCGTTTCGCTGGACTCTTGCGGCCGGAGCGTTTGACCGTTGTCCAGTTCGACGGTCACTTGGTCGACAGGAATGGTCAACCCGATCGGAGTGACTCGGGGCTCCCAAGCGATGTCCAGGGTGACGTTCAGGCTGCTGAGGTCGGGTTGAATCAGACTGCGTCGCGCGGTGACGGCGGTCGGCTCCAGGCGATAAACTCCGGTGTAAGCGGCCGTGCCCACGCGATCACGGCGACCTTCTTGGCGGGGAATCAGCGCCAGCGTTTCCCGATCACCGGCGTAAAAGTTGATGTCCAACTCGGCTTGATCGAGCACCAAGTCGACGGCGTGCCAAAAAGCCAACGGGGTATCGACCGCATCGATCGCGGATGTCTTGTCGCCGGCGAAATCAAACTCGACCCCGCTGTCGCGGCTGATCGCTTCGAGCGCTTCGCCCAGCGTTTCGACGTCCCGCAGTTCAACCTTCACGTCGGCCAATTCGGCTCGAGTCTGCTTTTGCAGCAGCGTTTTTTTGATGCGTTTGATCCGCTCGGCGGCTTCGGCCGACAGGCGGGGGTCGTCCGTGTCGGGCAGCAGGGGCAGCACGCCATTGCCCGCTTCGATCAACGATCTCTCGGCGGCCTGGCGCCGAGAGATTTCGTCGGCGTCGAGCTGGTCGATCCGTTGCAGTACGTCGTCGCGGAATCCCGGTCGCGCGTCGCCGTCCGCCCCTTCGCCTTCCGCCCCGTGACTCGTCCGCGGAGCGACATCCGGCGAGCATAGCGTCAGAAAAACGAGGCAGAAAAAACAGGTCACCAACCGTCGCGGCCGCGCGTCCGGCGTCCGTTCGGTGGCGATCGCATCCGTCCTGGTTGATTTCTTCGTCATCATCCGACTAGCCGGTAAGCGTGTGCGGTCTGACGCGCCGGACGAGCCGTTTCGTTCCGTCGCATGGAGGGGCCGTCCTGATTTTAACCTACGATTGGTTCAGACGGATCAAACCCGAGCCTTGAAAATCGATTCGACGAGCATTCGCTGATGGCGGACCCAATTGAATTTCCCGCCGCCGCGACATCGTGGAGGCCTCGCAGGGACCGTGTTTCCTTGTTCGCCCGGATCGTGTGCGTCTTGATGCTCACCCTGGGGTTGAGCCCGGCGACGCAGGGCCGGGCCTTGGCGGGACCGCCGGGCTTGATTCAGTTCAACATCGGCGGAAATCTGCAAACCGGGCTCGAGTTGATCAACCTGGGACGCGAAGCGATCATCATCGGCCGCGACGGTTCGTTGCATTCGATCGATCCCGGCGACAAACAACAGTACGTCGGCCCGGCCGACGGAAGTTATGCGCCGATGTCGGCGGCGGAGATGCGGAACCAGTTACGACGCGAATTCGGACCGGCCTACGAGGTCGTCGCGACCCAGCATTTCTTGATCGTTCAGCCGAAGAACCGCGGCGACAAGTGGCCGGAATTGTTCGAACAATCGCACCGAACGTTCATTCGCTACATGAACCGACGCGGCGTGCGGATTCGCGAAGGCCGATTCCCGATGGTCGCCGTCGTCTTTCCCGACAGCCGCGAGATGTATCGTGAGTTCGCCAAGCTGAAATTGGACGTGTCTCGCGTCGCGGGCATCTACGCGAACAACACGAACCGGGTGATGGCGCACGACGGAGGCCATCAGGGGCTTGCCGTTGCCACGGTGCGTCACGAAGCGGCCCACCAATCCGGATTCAACTCCGGGGTCCACAGCCGCGTCAACGACACGCCGCGGTGGGTCACCGAGGGCATCGGCCAGTTGTTCGAACCGGCCGCCATGGGGGACGTCCGCCAGGGGGCTTCGGTTCGCGACCGGGTCAACAGGGACAGCTTGACGCAGCTGACCAAGACCTACGGCACGATGCAGACCGTTTCGTTCGGCCGAGACCTGCACCGATTGGTCGTCGAGGATCGCCTGTTCGACGGCGAACCCTCGATCAGCGACGCCTATGCGATCGCCTGGTCGATGATGTTTTACCTGGCCGAACGTGAACCCAGGCGGTTCGCGGCCATCTTGAATCACACGGCGGCCCGTCCGGCGTTCAAGACCTACGAGCGAGACGAACGCCTCTCGGATTTCCAGCGAATCATGGGCTGTGACGTCGAGCGGTTCGCCCGCAAAGTCTCCGCCTACATGCGCCATCTGCAACCCTAACGGCTGGCGTTTTCGGCCAAAACCGCTAGAGTGATCGTCAACGATTCACGGAGGCAGGTGTGGCGCGCGAAGCAATCTATCAACAGGATGATCCCGAACCGGTCGGGGGCCTTCGCAGCCGTTCCCACGCGGACGACGTTCCCATGTCCAAGCGGCCCGGCGATGCCGATGAAAATGCCCCCCGCGACGACGATCCGGCGTCTCGGACCGACGGCGGGCCGGCCGGTCCGCCGGAAACCGACGTCCGGTTGCGGCCGCGGCGGATGGACGAAATGGTCGGCCAGCGGGACGTGATCGAGCGGCTGAAAATTGCCATCGACGCCGCCCGTCAGCGGGACGAACCGCTCGGACACATCTTGTTCGACGGACCGCCGGGACTGGGCAAGACTACCTTCGCGACCGTGATCCCTGCAGAGATGGACACGACGGTCCAGATGGCCAACGGGGCGGGCCTGAAAGCCCCCAAAGACCTGCTGCCTTACCTGACCAACGTCAGCGAACGGTCGGTGCTGTTCATCGACGAGATCCACCGGATACCGAAAACCGTCGAAGAGTACCTGTACACGGCGATGGAAGATTACCGAATCGACATCGTCCTGGGCGACGGCGTGAACGCCCGCACGCTGAACTACGAACTCAAGCCTTTCACGTTGATCGGAGCGACGACGCGGGCCGGAATGCTGAGCGCGCCGCTGCGAGATCGGTTCCAGATTCGCGAGCACCTGGGGTGGTACAACCAACCCGAGTTGTGCGAGATCGTGCAGCGAAATTCCGTCAAGTTGAAACTGACCGTCGATCCGCCGTCGGCAAAGATCATCGCTTCGCGAAGTCGCAGCACGCCACGTCTGGCAAACAATCGCTTGCTGTGGGTCCGCGATTTCGCGCAAAGCAAAGCCAAGGGCAAAGTCGACAAGGCTTTGACGACCGCGGCATTGGACATGATCGGCATCGATTCCCGCGGCTTGGACAAACAAGACCGGGGATACCTGGACACGTTGATTCGCGTTTTCGTGGGCGGTCCGACCGGCTTGGAAGCCATCGCCCACACGATGAACGTCAGCAGCGACACGCTGGAGGACGAAGTCGAACCGTTCCTTCTGCGGAGCGAGTTGATCGTGCGGACGCGTCGCGGACGGATCGCGACGGCCAAGGCTTACCAGCACCTGAAACTACCACCGCCCGAAGTCTCGGGATGACCCCGGCGACCGAAACGCACGCCGAGACCACCGTCATCCGAGTCCGCAGAATTACTTCATGTCAGAAATCGACCTCTATGATTACCGGCTTCCTCGTGAGCTGATCGCGCAAGAGCCGTTGCCGGTTCGCAGCGACGCCCGCTTGATGATCGTGGATCGCAAAAGCGGCGAAATCCATCACAGTCACGTCCGCAACCTGCGTGAATGGCTGTTGGCCGAAGACGTTCTGGTGCTCAACAACAGCCGTGTGATTCCCGCCAAACTGATCGGTTTTCGCACGCGGACCGCCGGGCGTTGGCAAGGACTGTTTCTCCGCAGCGACCCGGAAACCGGGATCTGGGAAGTGCTGACCAAGACGCGGGGGACGCTGAAGCCGGGCGAGACCGTCACGCTTCAAGATCGCGAAGGCCGCGACGGGATGCTGTTGGAAGTCGTCGCGCGGACCGACGAAGGGCACCTGCTGGCGTTGCCGCGGATGCCGAAATTGGAATCCGACCGGCCGCCTTACGGGGAACCGGGCGAATGGCTGGATCGTTTCGGCCGCGTGCCTTTGCCGCCCTACATTCGCGACGGCCAAATGGTCGATGCCGACGTCCAGACTTACCAAACCGTGTTCGCCCGCGACGCCGGCAGCGTCGCCGCGCCGACCGCGGGACTGCATTTTACCCAGCGGCTGCTGGCAGAGATTCGCAAAAGCCAAACCGCGATCGCGGAAGTCACCTTGCACGTCGGCATCGGCACGTTCCGTCCGATCGCGACGGAAAATCTGGACGAGCACCAGATGCACGAAGAATGGGGACGTCTGGACGCCGCGGCGTGTGATCAGATCAACGACCGTCGCAGCGGCGGCGGACGCTGCGTCGCGGTCGGCACGACATCGGTGCGTGTTTTGGAAAGCGCCGCGGCAGCCGGCGGCGGCACGCTTTCGCCCTGGACGGGCATGACCGACTTGTTCATCAAACCGCCGCACGAATTCAAGGCCGTCGACGCCCTGATGACGAACTTTCATCTGCCCAAAAGTTCCTTGCTGGTGCTGGTCAGCGCCCTGGCGTCGCGTGATTTGATCCTGCACGCTTACCGAGTCGCCGTCGAACAGGAATATCGATTCTTCAGCTACGGCGACGCCATGCTGATTCTGTGAAAAAGGAACCAGTGAATGGTTCCCGAGCGAGGGCGCCGACGGCACCGCAACGTTGATCTTCGACCCCCCGCCGCCCAATCGTCATCCGATCCCCCGCAACCCGTCATCCGCCTCATCATGTCGTCCGAAGAACAAATCCTGGTCATTCCCGAATCCTTCCTCGACTCGATCGGTTCGCTCAGCGGATTCGACCGCAACGTCGATCGATTCTTGGAACCGATCTTGGCCAGTGACCAGTTGACGTTCGGACGTCGCGGTGACATGGAAACGGATCCGTCGTTCAAGCAACTGATTCCGTACGTCGTCATGCAGTGGACGGACCCGGCCGGCGAAATCCATGTGTTCGCCTACACCCGCGGAGGCGGTTCGGGCGAAAGCCGCCTGCACGCCAAACGCAGCATCGGCATCGGAGGTCACATCAGCGCCGAGGACGCCGCCGGCGACGGCAACCCTTACTTGATCGGGATGCAGCGTGAATTGGACGAGGAGGTTCGCATCGATTCGGGCTACACCGACATCCGCGAAGGCCTGCTGTACGACCCGTCCAACGACGTGGGCCGCGTGCACCTGGGCATCGTGCATCGCTTTGTGTTGGAATCGCCCAGCGTCAGCAGTCGCGAAGACGATTTGGCCGACGGCGGCTTCGTCCCGCTGGCCGAACTCCGTGACCAGTTCGACCGCCTGGAAACGTGGAGCCAATTGACGCTTGGCGCGCTGTACGACCCGGCGTGAACCGGCTGGACCGTCGCGAAGTCGTCGGAGATCGAAAGGCTCTGCGAAAACGGGACCCCCGGGCGTGAATCGTGCGTATTTGGCTCAGTTTCACTAGGACTTGAGGCAATTTTAGTTTCATTCCGGTTTTTCGCTCGAATGACCTTGACTCCGCTTTTCCGATTGGAGAATACTCTCGGGCTGCTCGTGGCCAACTTGTTTCCCGCGGCTCCGCACCGAACCCGGGCGGGCCGGAAACAAAGCTACACGGACGTACGTTAAGATCGAAATTTATCTGATGGATTCGCGAGATCGCTCGCGAAACCTGCCGGCCAAGACGGTCGGTTTGCCAACTTCGGCAACAGAGGGACCGATCACCACACGGGAGAGCTGTCGCTTGTCCACACCTGCGGACTTCGACCTGAAAGAGCGAGTGCGTAGCGCCGTTGACATCTTGGATGTCGTCGGGCAAGGCACTGAAGTGCGTCCGCAAGGCCGTAACTTCGTCGTTCGCTGTCCCTTTCACAACGATCGTCGACCCTCGCTGACGATCAACCCCGAGCGGCAATCCTGGAAGTGCTGGGTCTGCGACATCGGGGGTGACGTTTTCAGTTTCGTCATGCAGCGTGACGGCGTCGATTTCCCCACCGCCCTGCGGACCCTGGCCGAACAAGCCGGCATCGAAGTCGATTCGTTCCGCCGGACCAAGAAAACCAAACCGGGCGCCCCCGACGACAAGCCGACGTTGCTGGCCGCCGTGGCCGCCGTCACCGAAGCGTTCTACAAGCAACTGGAATCCGGCCGGGACGCCGACACCCAGTTGGCCCGCGAGTACCTGGAACATCGCGGGATCAACGACGAAAGCCGACGGCGTTTCCGCATCGGATTCGCGCCCGATGATTGGTCCTTTGCGATCAACGAATTGGCCAAGCGGAATTTCGCCGGCGACGTCGCGGAGGCCGCGGGCGTGGCGATCGCGCGACAGAGCGGCCAGGGGTACTACGACCGATTCCGGGGGCGATTGATTTTCCCGATCCATGATCTGCAAGATCGTCCCGTTTCGATGGGCGGCCGTGTCATCCCGGCGATCGCCGATCGCAACGACGGGCACGACGCGGCCAAGTACATCAACGGGCCTGAAACGCTGTTGTTTCGCAAGTCGAATCAGCTTTACGGCTTGCAACTGGCCCGCGACGCGATCCGCACCGGCGGCGAAGTCCTGGTGATGGAAGGCTACACCGACGTCGTCGCGGCACGACAAGCCGGCATCGAACCGGTCGTCGCGGTCTTGGGCACCGCCCTGGGAGAAGCTCACGTCAAGATCCTCAAACGCTTCGCACGCCGCGTCGTGTTGGTGCTCGACGGGGACGTCGCCGGCCAGACCCGCGCCGACCAAGTCTTGGAATTGTTCGTCAGCGCCGACGTCGACATGCGAATCTTGACGTTGCCCGAAGCGACCGACCCGGCCGATTTCATCACCGATCACGGACGCGACGCGTTCACGGAATTGGTCAAAAACGCCCCCGACGCCCTCGACCACAAATTGGCAAAACTGACCGACGGCGTTGACCTTCGCAAAGACACGCACGCGGCGACCACGGCGATGGAAACGATCCTCGCGGTGATGTCCAAAGCCCCGCAGGCCGATCTGCGGCACGATCAGTTGTTGGTCCGCCTTTCCGACGCGTCGGGCGTTTCGGTCGACCGTCTGTCGCGCCGACTCGACGTGCTTCGGGAACAGGCGAAAAAGACTCGCCCCGGCTCGTCGCCGACCGGTCGACGCACCGGAGCAAGACCGATCGGCACGATTTCCCGAGCCCAGGACGACGTCAATGCGATGCTCTCCGGCGCGGCGGACGACTTCGACGACGTCGACGGCTGGGGCTCGGCCGGAAATCAAACGGTCCGCGAGCGTCTGATCGGGTTGCAGCCGATCAGCGGCGTCGATCGCGAACTGTTCGAAACGCTGATCGAATCGCCGGAACTGGCGGCGATGGCGGTCGAAGCGATCGACCCGGCTTGGCTGTCCAGCAATACCGCTCAAATGCTGCTGTCGGCGTACCAAGATTTGGACCTGGCCGGGAAGGATCTGGACGTCGATTCGCTGCTGCTGATCGTGGAAAACGATCAGCTCAAAAATCAAATCGTCAGCCTGCAACAACGCGTCGACCAGCGTGCCGGGCATTCCGCCGACGAGGTCGATCGACGTTACACCGCCATCTTGACGCGTTACCGCGAAAGCGAATTCGCTTTGGAAAAGAATCGCCAAATCGAACGCCTCGCCTCGGCCACCATGGCGGACGACGAGGAACTGGAACTGCTGAAAGAGCTGTTCGATGCCGAGCGCTTCCGCCAAGGCATCCGGCCCCATGACGAAACTTGACCCCGAACCGACACACCGAAAAGAGGAGCCCCGATCGACCAGCACAACACCCAGGTGAAAAACCGGTTTCCCCCGCTTTTGAAACCGTCGCTTCGCCGACACGTCTGAGAAAGATTTTCACGACCCACGCGTCAACGACGACGCCAACCAAAATGGAATGATACGATGCAATTGATGGAACAAGATCTCAATAGCCTGATCGCCCAAGGAACCAAGGACGGATTCCTGACCTATGACGAAGTCAACGCCTACTTGCCCGATGAGGATGTCAATCCGGACAAGTTGGACCGACTGATCTTGGCGATCGAACGTCGCGGCATCCGATTGATCGAAGGAGCGGAAAAGAAACGCTTGGTGGCCGCACGCTCGCGAAACCCCGAACCCAATGTCGCCGGGTTCCGTGGTGCCGACGTCGACGCGGCTTCACCGGAGATGTTGGACGACGAGGAGGACGTCGCCGTCGAGGACGCCCCGGCGATCACCACCGCGGACCCGACGCGTCCGAGCGACGATCCGATCCGGATGTACCTGAGCCAAATGGCCGAGATTCCCTTGCTGTCGCGAGAGGAAGAAATCTCCCTGGCGAAAAAAATCGAAATCACACGTCGTCAATTTCGTCGCATGCTGTTGGAATCGGATTACGCGTTGCGGAGCACCGTCGATGTCCTTCAGAAAGTGCATGACGGCGAACTGCCGTTCGATCGCACGATCAAGGTTTCGCTGACCGAGTGCTTGACCAAGGAACAAATCAGCGCCCGCATGCCGCACAACCTCCGCACTTTGCATGTGATGATTTCACAAAACCAAGAAGACTTTGGCACCTTGGTCCGTCGCAGTTCTTCGCCGCGTTTGAAAGCGGAGGTCCGCCGACGTTTCATCCGTCGCCGCCGCAAGTGTTTGCAACTGGTCGAAGAACTCAGCCTGCGAAGCCGCCGCGTGACCCCGCTGCTCGGACAGCTGGAAAAGATTTCCAAGCGAATGAACTTCCTGCGTGATCGCTTGGCCGGGTTGGGCACCGACGCGATGAGCCGCGACGAAGCCGCCGATTGTCGACAAGAACTGCGTGAACTGATGTTGGTCACCCAAGAAAGCCCGACCAGCCTGCACAAACGCATCACCAAGGCGCGGCAGCATTTCGACGAGTACGAAGCGACGAAGCGTCAGCTCAGCAGTGGCAACCTGCGTCTGGTCGTGTCGATCGCCAAAAAGTACCGCAACCGCGGATTGTCCTTCTTGGACTTGATCCAAGAAGGCAACACCGGCCTGATGCGAGCCGTCGACAAGTACGAGTATCGTCGCGGATTCAAGTTCAGCACCTACGCGACTTGGTGGATCCGCCAAGCCATCACTCGCGCGATCGCCGATCAGGCACGCACGATTCGCATCCCCGTTCACATGATCGACGTGCTCAGCAAGCTGCGTCAGGCGCAAAAACGCATGACCCAAGAACTTCGCCGCGAACCGACGTACGAAGAGATCGCGGCGGAAACCGAAGTCCCGATCGAAGAAGTCCGACGGGTGATGGACATCGGCCGGCATCCGGTCAGCTTGGACCGCCCGGTCGGTGAAGGCGAAGACAGCAGCTTCGGCGAATTCATCGAATCCAGCGAAGACAGCAACCCGGTCCAGAACGCCGCCAGCGGAATGCTCCGCGGCAAGATCGACGAGCTGCTGAAAACCCTGACCTTCCGCGAGCGTGAGATCATTCGATTGCGCTACGGTTTGGTCGACGGCTACAGCTACACGCTGGAAGAATGCGGCCGGATTTTTAAGGTCACGCGTGAACGCGTCCGTCAGATCGAAGCCAAAGCCGTCGCGAAGCTGCAGAGCCCCTCGCGAGCCGACCGTTTGGCTTCCTTCGTCAAGGTCGCCGCCTAAGGGGCAACGACTAGGGCTATATTAGGGCTTTTCACCGGCCGGTCGCGGCGAGCCGATCGACGCGACGGGCCGACGAAAAGGCACGAATCTCCGAGCGGACATTCGCCGCTTTCGTGCCGTCCTTGCCCCCTTCCCTTGCCCCCGCTCGGATGACTGAACATGAAATGGTTGTTGATCGTCACGCTGACCTTGTTTGCGGTATCCCACACGTCGGCCGAATCCCTGCGGGGAACACGCCCGAACATCATTCTGGTGATGACCGACGATCAAGGCATGGGGGACCTGTCCTGCCTGGGCAATCCCATTCTCCGGACGCCGAACTTGGACGAGTTTTACCGCATGTCGACGCGGTTTCGGGACTTCCACGTCAGCCCGACCTGTGCACCGACACGGTCTTCGATCATGAGCGGGCGGCATGAGTTTCGCAACGGCGTCACGCATACGATCAAGGAACGCGAATTGATGGCCCTGTCGACAACGACGTTGCCGCAAGTGTTGCGTCAGGCCGGATACGAAACAGGAATCTTTGGCAAATGGCATCTCGGCGATTCCGACGAATATCAGCCCTACAATCGCGGATTCAGTGAAACGTTCATTCACGGAGCCGGTGGCATCGGCCAGGCCTACGAAGGCAGTTGCGCTGACTTTCCGCCCAACCGCGTTCAGGAAGGCAAGTACTTCGACAACGTGATCCTGCACAACGACACGATCGTGCAGACTCAAGGATTCTGCACCGACGTCTTTTTCACCGCGGCGCTCGGTTGGATCAAGCAGCAACACGACGCCGGCACGCCGTACTTTGCCTACATCACACCGAACGCGCCGCACGGACCGATGATCGCGCCGGAGAAATACACGCGGCGATGGAGCGAAGCGGGCTGGGACGAAAACACCGCCGGACGTTACGGCATGATCGAAAACATCGACGACAATTTCGGTTTGCTCATGAGCAAGCTGGACCAGTGGGACGCCTGGGACAACACCCTGGTGATCTTCATGACCGACAACGGACAAGCGGGGCGCACCGGCAAACAGAACGGCCAGACGCGGCGAATGTTCACGGCCGGTTTCAAAACGGGGAAGGGTTCCCCTTACGAAGGCGGTACCCACGTGCCGGCGTTCTGGCGGTGGAAAGGCGTTCTGGGCGAAGGCGTCGACATCAACGCATTGGCCGCCCACATCGATTTTTTCAAGACGTTTTGCGATTTGGCGGGGGCGGACCTTCCCGCGGGGATTCAAAAGATCGACGGCCGGACGCTGCTGCCGTTGTTGGAAAACCCCCAGGCGGATTGGGCGGATCGAAAAATCTTCGTCCATCAGGGACGCTGGGAAAAAGGCTCGGACCCCGAGGACGCTAAATTCAAAAATTGCGCCGTCCGGACCCAGCGTTGGCGATTCGTCAACAACCGCGAACTGTTCGATATCGCCAACGATCCCTACGAAACGACGGACGTCGCGGCGGATCATCCGGACGTCGTCGCGGCTTTGCGGGATGCGTACGACCAATGGTGGGCCGAGACGGTACCGCTGATGGTCAACGAGGACCGACCTTACACCAAAGAACAGCCCCAAGCCGTTCGCTACGAAAACCAGCTGCGTGGGCGAGGGATTCCGTCGTGGGATCCGCCAAAGATCTAGACGCTTTGGCGATCAGGATCTCGGAACGTCAATCCGCGTCCCCGCCCGACGAGACGCTTCGGGCTATCCGTCGCGAAGCATCGGTTTTTCACCGTTCCACCTTGGTCCCCTGCTGGCTTGCCCAGCCGGAAGAAAAGTCTTGGTTCTGCGGTGGCGCGAGCGAAGACTGAGCAACCGTGAGCTATCGCTCAACGGCTGAGTCAAATCCGAAAACTCGTGCCGAGGTGCCTAGAGCTCGGAGTCGTCGTGATCCGGCTCGTGTTCGGCATCCGGCACGTCGGGATCTTCGGGGGCTCGCTTGCGAAGCTTTCTTTGCAGGGAGCGACGGTGGATGCCCAGCCGCCGGGCCGCCTCGCTGATGTTGCCGCCGCAATCGGACAGCACACGGTGGATGTGTTCCCATTCGTTGCGGGCCAACGACGGGGCGGGAAAGGCGACCGCGCCGTCGGGCACCGTCGGTTCGTCGCCGCGATGAAAAGCGCCCAAAATGTCATCGGCGTCGGCGGGCTTGCTCAGAAAGTTCACCGCGCCGCTACGAACCGCGTCGATCGAGGCGGGAATGCTGCCGAAACCGGACAGCAAAATGATCCGCGTGTCGGGCTTGATCTCCAACAGTTTCCGCAACAATTCCAGGCCGTTTCGCCCCGGCATCCTAAGATCCAAGACTGCCAGATCGGTCGGCCGGTGCTTGAACACCTCCACCGCCTCGTCGTAGTTGCCGGCCGTTTCGACGCGTAGCCCACGCTGCTGCATCGCCATCGCCAGTCGGTCTCGCAAGACGAACGTGTCGTCGACCAACAGGATGCTTTCGGCTTCGACATCGGCGGCGGTGTAAATCGGGCCAGATTCGCTTTCTTGATGGTTCATGAATGATCACTCGGTTTCGTCAGACGGTGCGGCACGTGCGACAGTGTAGCGTCAATCGTTCCGATCGTTGACCGGCCTGGAGGTCCAAATCAGGCAATCGGATTTTCCGCCACGGCCTGTTCGCCGGCCGAATTGAGCGGCAGTGTCACCGTTGCCGTGGTGCCACGGTCGGGATGCGAATCCATCTTCAGCTGGCCGCCCAGTTTGGAGACCACATTGCGTGTCAAAAACAGGCCCAGCCCGATCCCCCGGCCCGGCTCCTTGGTCGTAAAGAACGGGTCGCCGATGCGTGAGAGCACTTCCTCGGTCATCCCGCTGCCGTGGTCGCTAACGATCAGGTCCAGCCACGGTCCACGAAGTTGCGGCCTCAGGGTCACTCGGGCGCCCGAGTCGCTGGCGTCCAGACCGTTGTGAATCAAGTTTCGCAGGGCCTGGGCGACGGCTTCCTGCGGGACCCACAGCGGATGATCCTCCACGTCGGGTGCCGCATCGATCACGTCGACCCGGTGGGGGTCGCGAATGCCTTCCAAGGCCGCGTCGATCAGTTCACCGACGGTGGTTTGGTCCCAGCGGCCCGTCATCGAATCGCCCGAAGCGGATCGCATGCGTTGCAAAATCTGTCGGCATCGATCGAGTTCTCCGTCGATCAATTTCAAATCTTGGTCGACCGATTCCGGCTTGGGAATGCCGTCCAGATGGCGGGAAAGTTCTCGCACGACGACGTCGATGGTCGACAAAGGGGTCGCCAGCTCGTGTGCCGCTCCGGCGGCCAGGGTGGTCAGCCCTTCCAGCTGCCGATTCGCGGCTTCGGCCGCCTGGGCCTGCAACAACTCGCTTTCGCGTCGCCGTAATTCCCCCGAGGTGCGAGTGACGAAATACGTCACGACGCTGCAACAGGTCGTAAAGGCGACCATCAGTCCCAACGTGCGAAAGCCGCCGGACGCATCCGGTTCGATCGGCCCGAGCTGTTCGATGACTCGGGAACAAGCCAATAAAAAACCGTAACCGAGCACCGCCACGACGGTCAGCGACCAAGCCCGGCGGGGCTGCAGCATGACACCGCCGACGGCCAGATTGACGAAGTAAAAGAAGCTAAACGGGTTGTTCACGCCCCCGCTGAGATGCAGCATCGCCGTCAGCGTGATCAGGTCCAACAACATCAACGCCCAGGCGATCAAGCCGGCCCTGGCGGTGGGCACGTTCCTGGCTTTGTTCAGCCACACGGCGTAGACCAGATTGGTCGCCCCGGTCAAACAGACCAGGGCCAACAGTTGAAAATAAGGCAGCCGCAGGTCCGTCCACACCCAAACCGCCAACATCGTCAGCAACTGGCCGATGATCGCGAACGTCCGCAGCCACAACAGCCAGGCCGACGACCCCAGTCGCGCGGGATGAATCAGCCGCACGCCGCGCTCCGAAATTCGGCGATCGAAAAGGGGTGTTGGATCACTCGCGCGGGGCCGTCAATGCGACTCACGGCGGGAGAGCTCGTCACGAAGCTTCGCCGCCAGTTCGTATTTTTCTTGCTCGATCGCCGCGTCCAATTGCTCGCTCAGCGTCTGGCCGACTTCGTATTCGTGGCGTAGCGATTCGCGAAGCTCGATCAGACGCACGACCAACTCGTCGTCATCGAAATGCTCTTCCGCGTTGTGTCGCTCGAAGAACTCTCGCATCGTTTCGAGTCCCTGGTTGATCGCACCGACGGCCTCCTCGGCGGAATTTTCTTCCAGCTCCGCCAACGCCTCGGCCTGCGTCCGATGAAACAGCACGAACGGGCGATACTGTTCGTGCGAGCCGGTCCACTCCTCGTCCGGACTCATTTCGTGCGTCAAATCCATCAGCCGCAGCGTGTGATTGGCGTCCATGACGGCTCGCTGGTAGTACTGCAACCGCAGCCAACAGATCCGCCGGTGGTAAAACTGCATGAATTCGCGATCGACTTCTCCGCACTCATCTTCGCTCAGCGTCCGTCCGGGCGAATCCAGCTGTTCCATCTGCAGATAATCCAAAAACGTGTCGCAGTCATGGATCTGCGCGCCGTCGGGTCGTCCGGTGGTTTCGAGCTGCAGGACACCCATGTCCACTCGCATCTGAATCACGTCGCGTCCGTCCTTGCCTTTGACCAACCTGACGTTCAGGGTCGAAGGATCGAAGGCCCACTTTGACAGCAAGTCATCAAGATGCATTGATCGTTTCATCAATCCGTTCGGATCCGAGTAGGGGAGACTGGGCTTCCGCTGCGACGCCGCCTTTCGGCACGCTCCGGCGCGCTGGCTTTACTATAGCAGCGACTCGAGCCGTTAGAAGCATTGATCCCCGAACCGATCGAACCGTCCGGCCCGCCGGTCGGTCAATCTCGGGGAATCGAGTTCCTCCGGAGCTGTTTTTTTTCGCTGTTTTGCTTTTTCTTTTTCAAACGCCGCTGTTGGCTGCCCTTGGTCGGGCGGGTCGTTTTGCGTTTTTTCGCCGGCCATTGGCATTCCAGTAACATGTCCACCAGACGCTGGCGGACGTCGGTAAGATTACGCGGCTGGTCGCGATAGCGATCGCTATGCAGAACCAATTCACCGTCGCGGGTGATGCGGTTGCCGTATCGTACTTTAATCCGCTGCAGCCAATCCGCCGGCAGGGCCTCGCAGCTTTCCGGTGACCACCGCAGCGTGACTCGTGAATTCACCTTGTTCACGTTTTGCCCGCCCGGGCCGCTGCTCCGGGAGTGCGAAATCGTGATCGCGTCGCTCGGGATGGTCAGTCGCCGGCTGACCACTAAATCGCTCATGATGGGTTTTTCCTTTTCGTGAACAGCGTCGCCGGGGCGGTCGTGCCGTCGACGTCTGCGGTTACTTTTTGACTTCGTTTTTTGCCGGATTCATTTCATCATGTCATCTTTCGTCCACCGAGTCATCCGTCGGTGTTGCTTTGCCGCCGGCCTGATCGCCGCCGCCGCGGGGCATCCGGGATCCACCGTCCACGCGGACTGGCCCCGATTTTTGGGCCCGCAAATCGACGGGTCCGTCCACGACACGCCGACCTTGCAGGCCGTCGCCGCGACCGACTGGACGGCGAAGCCCCGCCTGGTCTGGAGCCTGGACGTGGGCGAAGGCTACGGCATCGGCACCCTGCGTGACGGTCGCTACTACCAGTTCGATGCCGTCACCGACGCCCCGGCCGTTCCGGCAAGATTTCGCCCGGCCTCGCAATCCGAACGGCTTCGCTGCATCGAACTGTCCAGCGGCGAAGTCCTCTGGTCCCACGCGACGCCGCTGGACTACCGAGACATGTACGGATACGAAGCCGGCCCGCGATCGAGCCCGACGATCGACCGAGACCAGATTTTCACTTTCGGGGTTCGCGGACGCTTGACCTGTCGCGACCTGAAAACGGGTCAGGCTCAGTGGTCCGCTCAAACCAGCGATGATTTCGGCGTCGTCCAGAATTTCTTCGGCGTCGCGTCGGCACCCTTGGTCCTCGGAGACGCCGTCATCGTGATGGTCGGCGGCAGCCCGCCGGCCGATCAAGACGTCGCGCCGGGACGGCTGGATCGGCTGTCGCCCGACGGAACCGGCCTGGTCGCCTTCGATCGACGCAGCGGGAAAGTGAAATGGAAATGCGTCGACGATCTGGCCAGCTACAGCAGCCCGCGGCCCGTCGTGATCGACGGCACGACCTGTGTGCTGTGCTTCGCGCGAGATCACCTGTGGTGCGTCGACGCCGAGCGGGGCGAGGTCCTCTGGAAGGTTCGTCACCGCGCGGATCTGCTGGAAAGCGTCAACGCCATGACCCCCGTCGTCAGCGACCAACGGGTCTTCGTCAGCGAATGCTACGGCGTCGGAAGCGTTCTCCTGGACGTCAGCGGCGACGAACCCAAGGAGATCTGGAAAGATCCGCCGCTGGACCGACGGAACATGGCGATGCGAAGCCACTGGGCCACCCCGGTCTTGAAAGACGGCTTTCTGTACGGAGGCAGCGGACGCAATTCGCCGGACAGTGATCTCCGGTGCATCGACCTGTCGTCGGGCCGGGTCCGTTGGACCGCCCTGGAGCGTCGTCGTTGCAGCGTGACCCTGGCGGGCGACAAACTGCTGGTCATGGAAGAACGCGGCGATCTGCACATCGCCGAGGCCGACCCGGAAAAATGGTCTCCCCTCGCTTCGCACGACCTGGCCGATGCCGATTCAATGGCGGGCAACGCCGACGAATCCCGTTTGACTTATCCGTGCTGGTCGGCTCCCGTCGTTTCGGGCGATAAAGTCTTGGTTCGCGGGGATCGCCGAGTCATTTGCCTGTCGTTTCCGCCAAAGAATTAACGGACTGTTCAATCAAAGTACCACCTTTCCCCGACCGGGCGCTCGCCACCGCGGCGGGATCGTCAAGGAGCGTCCGGAATCGCTTCGTCATCGTCGCTCTCCGGTGCGTCGGGCCGGTCGCGAAAGAAATCAAACGTCAGTACTTGGGTCCCGACCTCGGCTTTCACACTGTCGTAAGGTTTCAGCGTCAATTCGGTGTCACTCAAGTTGAACTGTGATTCGACGGATTGCCCCAGCACGTTCGCAAGCGTCTTTCCGTCGCGAACGTCGATCGCCAAGTAGTCCAAACGCTGACGCCGCGGTCCGGTCCCGCCGTAATCCGAATGCACTCGCGTGAACAATAAAAACGGCGTCGAAGCGGCTTGGTCGATGGTGACGCCCCAGGGGTCCGCGAAAATCTGTTGCCACAATTCCTGCCCGCCCTCGGTGTCAAAGGCGTACGCGGCGATCGTTTCCTCTTGATCATCGGTGGTCCGCCGGATGGTTTTGGGACCGTTGCGGTTGACCACCGGTGCCTGTCGGACCTGCGGAAACACGATCAGCTTGCCGCGCAAGTGTGCCACCGAGACTCCGTTCAAGGTTTCCAACGGCGGTAACGTCGTCGACGTCAACTCCAGTCCTTGGACGATGTCCCAGATCACCAATTCGCCGTTGTTGCGCAGCAGCACCATCCAACGCCCGTCGAGCAAACGCCCGAACGCCGAGTCCGTCTGATCGCTTCGTCGTCGTGCCCCCGGCATCGACAATTGCAAAACGGGCTGCCGTGCTTCGGCCTCTTGTGCTTCGGCATCTTGTGCTTCGGCCTCTTGTGCGTCGGTAAAAGGATCGATCAACCGGACGGACCATTCGCCCGTTTCGGACGACTGATTCTCACCCCCGCCGGTCGCGTCGGCATCCCGCGGCGGGTCGATCTGGGAGGAGGCGATCGCCAAGACGTAGCGAGGTCCCGTTCCCCAAACCGTGCCGTCTGTCCAAGGCCGTGTTTGCAGCTTCTGTCCGTCGAAGGCGTCGAAACGATGCAGGGATTTCGTGTCGGGGGAAACGACCGCGACTTGGTCATCGCCGAAGACGACCACGCCCGTGCGTGGGGCATCGCTTTGCCGCCACCGTAGCTGGCCTGTTCGCGCGTCCAGACAAAGCAATTCGCCGTTTTGCAACAAGAACAGTCGGTCACCCAAAACCGGACCCAGGCTGATTTCCGGCAAGGCCCCGTTGATCAGTTCGCCGTTGCTGATTCGATTTCGGTAAACGCTGTCTTTGAATTGGTTGTCTTTGGGAAGAACGGAAACGCCGCTTTGCCCGACCGTGATGTCTCGCCGCCAAAGCAATGGAGATTGCGTGCCTTCTTCCAACTTGATCATGTCCAAAGCGATCAGCTCATTGCCGATCGCCAGGACCACCATTCCGCCGGAAATCTTGGACTCACGCATTCCGTTTCGCGGCTGGACGGCAGGCCGCAGACCGATCACCCGCGTCCTGCCCAAAGAGTCGCGCAACAACAACGATTGACTGCTGTTGGTTCCGAATTCCCAGCCGCGAAACTGTTCGCTGGCATTGGACAAATTTCTCAAGCCCGCAAATCTCGACCGAATCGTGATGCGACCGCCGTCGATGATCGAGGGGTTCTTCAACCCGATCGACGAAACGTCCACTTTGACGCCGCGCGGCCAAAGATCCAAAACCGGCCCGGGCATGCCACTACTTTCGGGCAGCTTGCCGGCCCAGGTTTGTTGCTGAAGCGAATCGATCACTTCGCGTCCGCCGAGCTCGCCGAGGACCTTTCCGGCGTCCTCGGGCATGTCGCCTTTGGCATACGCGTAAGCCAACATGAATAAACGATCGTCGGAAAGCTTGTCCCAGTCTTGTCGCGTTTGTCGGCCCAAAGCCAATCGTTCGATCTCGTGGTAAGACCGAGTGGTTTTCAGCCGACCGAAAATTTGCCGCCGGATCTGATCGCCGAACGTTGTCGCCGCGAATTGGGTCAACAGTTCTTGCAACTGTTTCGTCGACCGTCCGAGTTGGTTCGATAAGCGGTCCCGGACAATCTGATCCAGCCGCGCCGCGTCGGCTCGTTCGGCGGTCTGCATCGCCTCGTGGACACGCGCGGCGATCCAATCGTTGACCCGGACTTCGTGCCGATCTTCCTGAATCATCAGCTCCGCCGGGGACGTCGTCGCCTCGGCCATCCGCAACTCGGCCAGATCGATCAGTTTCTCGATCGCCTCGACGCTACGGCCGGCTCGCAAGTACGCACTGATTTGAAGGAACAGAAACCGCGTTCGCTGCTCCGGTTGATCGATCCGACTTTCGAGCGACTCGATCAAAGTATCGCTCAGCGAATCGGCGGATCGCAGTTCTTCCAACATCGCCGAGACCAGCAAGTCGTGCACCTCGTCATTGTCGGGCGCGAGAACTTCCGCACGTTTGAGCACCTCGACGGCCTCGCCGCGACGCTCGGCTTCCAGCAGCAGCTTGGACTGATCGACCATCGCGGCGACGTTGTCGGGATCGGCTTGAAGTCGTTCTTCGACGACCGGACGAAGGCTGTTGATTCCCGATGCCAACGTGACCTTCGTCGCCGTCTGGCTGAAAAAGTCACCGCCGGCGGCGACCAGATTTCCCAGCGGGAAACCGACGGTCTTGCGTTCGAGCACCGAACCGTCCTCCAACGATATTCGGATCAGCTCGTTCGTGCTGGTCGGCAACAGGTAATCGCCGTCGCCGAACACGCCTCGCCCGCAGACCTGTTGGTCGCCCGTGAAAACGCCGTCGCCGGTTTTCCAGACGACGGTACCGTCTTCGATCGACATCGCCGAGACGTATCGGTGCCCGACCAAAATGAATCGCTCGTCGCGAATGCCGGCGACATAGATCGATCGGGAACGAGGCTGTTCACTAAATCTCGGTCGCCCGGTACTGGCGTTCAGAACCATCAAACGATCGCTTTCGATCGGCGTCACCACGACATGATTGTCGGCGGCGATCGCCATGCCGTCGGCCCACCGCTTCAGCAGTTGGTCTTGATAGTTGCGGGAATTCTGACTTTCGTTTCGGCTCAGACTGTCCCGAGGATAAACCCTGGCCCATCGCAGCGATCGATCGACCAGGTTCACCGCCACGACCAGCCCGTTGCCCGTCGGGCAAAGCAACAGTCCCTCGTGATAGGTCGGCATCGCGCCGGCCATCCGCCGCACAGGGTCCGATCGAATCTGCAGACCTTCGAGCGATCCGAGGGTCTGTCGCCAGATCTCCGCACCGGTCGCCGGGTCCAAACAGAACAGGCCCAAATCACCCGACACTTCCGCCATCACGTACAGACGTCCGTCGATCGGCAACGGCGGCCCCAAGAAAAATGCATCCCCCAACGCGCTGGCGTCCTCCTCGTCGGCCCCGACCCGCCACAACAACTTGCCCTGGGTCTGCAGTTCCAAAGCCACCAGGGTGTTGGCCGATTGACCCCGCGAACGCAACCCGATTCGCGATCGATTGATCGCAAACGATTCGAAAGCGTCCAAGCCTTCGAGCAGAAAAAGTCGCTCGCCGTCGCTGGTGATCTGGCCATAGGGCAAGTCGTTGTAGACACGACCGACCAACTCGTACGCCTCTTGTTCCTCGCTGGTCACTCCGATGACGCCGTCGAACTCGTCCAAGTTCTCGTGGGCCGAAAACCATGGAAACGTCCATACCATCTTGCCCGTTTGATAATCGATCCCGACCAACCACTGAGTGGTTCGCACGAGGACTTGGTCGTCGATCCGCAGCGGTTGCGACGTCGGCGGCATCAGTTCACCCGCGTCCTTCAAACGAGCGGCTTGCTGCGTCAGCAGGTCCGCTTCCCGCGGCGAAGCCGTCATCTCCACCATCCATTCGGGCCGACTCAGCGGCATCTGGCCGGACGCACCGCCGTTGCGATCCGCCCGCGCCCCCAACAACGCGAAATCGCTTTGCCGACGGGCCTTGGCGATCGAGCCGATCGTGATTTGATCCGTGATCCAATTCTCCAGATCGCTGCCGCGGAGAGTTTCGTCCGCACCGATGGGCGGTCCGCCACCGATCGCCGGCAGCGGACCCTGGACGGCAAACTCCGGTGCAAGCGCGTGTCCGCCCGCCAAGCACGCCATCGCATACAACAGACGCGTGGACGAATCGATCGCTTCGCTGTTCCCCGAGACCTCGACGACGTCTTCTAGCAACAGGGCGCACTGCAACGAACGCCCGTTTTGCCAAGCGTGACGGGCCAACAAGACGGACGCTTGATAGCCCGCCTGGGTGTGAAAGTATTTTCGCCGCACATCGCCCAGCAGGTGCCAATCCCGCTGTTCGGTAGCCTCTTGCAACATCCGCTTGGCGTTGGGGCCGTATTGCAGTTCGTAAGTCTCACGTGCCCGGGCGGGCAGTGCACCGATCATCCGACGCGCCGTCCGATACAAACTTTCATCCAACGTCGTGTTGGGCCGCTGGCGATCGGCGTCCAAGAAATAATCCTGGGCCTCGGCCGGATCGACCGCATCGGCGGCGTCCTGCTGCAAAAAGTCGCCCAAGCGAACGACCGCTTCACTCCACCGCTCCTCGGCAATCGCTCGTTCGGCATCGCTGATGATTTGCCGAACCGAACGTGGCGGCGTGATCAAACTGGCCGACGAATAACCACGCACCCCGAGCATGGGAAACTGTGCCGTCACCTGATACGAAGCTCCCGCAACGACGCCGAGGGCGATCAGGCTGGCGGCGACAACACGGAGACGGACGGGAGAAGAAACGCTTCGATTCATCATCGATTGATTGTCCAGGCACTGGCATTGGCAAGAAGGGCGAACCCGCCCATGAAGACATCCTTCAATTGTAGGTCGAGTCCGACAAGTCGTGACAGGCATCGCGAGGGCCGATCGGATCCCCCCGACGTCCGCGCGGGGTCAGGCGTCCACGGCAGACGTCAGTGTTCCAGAGCCCGGCAAATCCGCTGAAAGACCTCGGCCGGCGATCCCAGTCCGTCGATCTGGGAAACCAAACCCGCCGCTCGATAGTGATCCAAAACCGGCGCCGTCTGATCGGCAAACACCCGCAACCGCTCGGCGATCACCTCGGCGGAATCGTCGGCTCGATTCTCCCGGGTCGCTCGTTCCAGCAACCGATCCACCAAGGTCTCTTGATCGACCTCCAAGGACAACACTCGATCCAGACGGGTTCCTTGGTCGGCCAGATGCCGGTCGAACATTTCGGCTTGATTGACCGTCCGCGGGAAACCGTCCAACAGGTATCCGGCGTCGCAATCCGACTGTCGCAAACGCTTGATCAGGATTCGCATCACCAACAGATCGGGAGCCAAGCGTCCGCCGTCGATGTAGCTGGATACCAAACGCCCGAGCGAAGAATCCCCCTTGGTCGCCCGAAGCATCTCACCGGTCGACAAGTGCGGGATCCGGTATCGCTGCGTCAGCTGCTTGCACTGCGTCCCCTTGCCGGCACCGGGCGGACCGAAAAAGACCACACGCAATGCCGTCGCACCGGAGGCCTCGGCAAGGCTTGCCGATTCCAAGCTGACGTTTATCTCTGAATCGCCCGATGGCCCAGCCGGTTCGTCCCGCATGTCGACGCGATCGTCAAACCACCGGGGAAGTACCGCCGCCGGCACCTTCCAACAATCCGCGATAGTTTCGCATCACCAAGTGACTGTCGATCTTTTGCACCAAGTCGAACGCGACGCTGACGGCGATCAACAACCCCGTTCCGCCGTAAAATCCGGCGATCGAATAGGGCACGCCCAAGGATCCGTAGACGATGGTCGGGACGATCGCGATCAGTCCCAAGAACGCGGCCCCCACGTACGTGATCCGCACCATCACTTTTTCTAAATAGTCCGTCGTCCGCTTACCGGGACGATAGCCGGGAATGAACGTCCCGCTTTCTTTTAAGTTGTCGGACATTTCTTTCGGGTTGAACGTGATCGCCGTCCAAAAGTAACAGAAGAAGAAAATCAGCGCCACGTACAACAGGTTGAAGAAGTAGGAGCTTTGGTCCTGCATCGACAACCCGACCATGTTCAGCCAACGAAATCCGGTCGAACCGCTTTCGAAATAGCCCGCCATGAACCCGAAAAAGACGCCGGGGATCATCAGCAAACTGCTGGCAAAAATGATCGGCATCACGCCGGCTTGATTGATCCGCAGCGGCAAGAACTGACGCGTCCCGCCGTACACCCGACGTCCCCGGGTGAACTTCGCCGATTGTGTCGGGATCTTTCGTTGACCCAACGTGATGAAGACGACGCCGAACACGACGCAGACAAACAACACGACCAACAACACCAAGGTCTCGATGCCGACTTGTCCCTTGGCCAGTCCCGTCAACTGAGGCTTCATGTTACGAATCAATTCGTACAAGGCTTGAGGCATCTGAGCCAAAATCCCCGCCATGATCAACAAACTGATCCCGTTGCCGATGCCGTATTCGTCGATCTGCTCGCCCAGCCACATCAGGAACACGGTGCCGCACGTCATCACCAACACGGCGACGATCTGCCAGCCCCAGTACAGCCCCGTGGCGTCGGCGTTCAAGAAGTTCGGGTTGATGCTGCCGAACCCGCCCGGGCCACCGGCCATCAACATGAATTTCAGATACATGTAGCTCTGAACCAGACAGATCGCGACGGTCAGATATCGGGTGTACTCGTTCAGTTTCTTGCGACCCGCCTCCCCTTCCTTCTTCAATTCCTCCAACGGCTTGTAGACACTGCCGAGGAGCTGGAAAATGATCGACGCGGAAATGTAGGGCATGATGCCCAGGCCGAAAATCGTCGCCTGCCTCAGATCGCTCGCCGCGAACAGACTGACTTTTTCGAAAAAGTCAGCCGCTCCGCCACCCGAATCGCCCAAATTGGTCGCGATCATCGGCAGGGGGATGTGGAAACCGATCCGGTAAACCGCCAGCAAGCCGATCGTCAGAAGGACTTTCTTGCGAAGCTCGGGGATGGAGAAAACGATGCGCAGTTTTTCGAACATAACCCTGGACAGACCACGAGGGGAAGCGTTTGGCAAACGAGGATGGTAGCGATTCTCGGCCGGTTCCGCGAGGGAGAACCGTCGGCCGTTCTCCGATTCCCGGCGAACCCGTACAGCGGCAACAGACGCATCAGCTTCGTCTTACTTTGCCAACGCCGCGACGCGTTCGGCCGGTGTCCGCTTGGGGGCAATTTTGTTGATCGTCCCACCCGCCTTGGTGATCTTTTCCTCGGCGGACTTGCTGAAGCGGTGGGCCGAAATGGTGAACTTCTTGGTCAGTTCGCCGTCGCCCAGGATCTTGACTTCGTCGAACGCTCCCGACGCGATGTTCTTCGACTTCATCACGTCCAAGTCGATCGTCGCGCCGTCGTCGAACGTGTCGTTCAAGCGGCCCACGTTGACCGCGAACACGGTGACCGACCACTTGTTGTTGAAACCGCGTTTGGGCACGCGGCGGAACATCGGCATCGCACCGCCCTGGAAGTTGGGCTTGCGGCTGTAACCGCTGCGGCTTTTGTGTCCCTTGTGTCCACGGCCGGACGTCTTGCCGTGTCCACTACCGGGACCGCGGCCGATGCGTTTGCGTTTGCGGTGTTTCGTGATGCCGCGATGGACGTCGTTGAGTTGCATGACAATTCAAAAATGCTGAGTGCTGAGTGCTGAGGTTCGAGAATACCGGGCGAGTCGACTCGACGGATTGACCAAAAGATCCGTGCCAAGGACTCGGCCGCCGGTCGTCTCGTTAAGTGCCGACCAGGTCGGCCGCTTCCAGGCCACGCAAGGCGGCGACCTGTTCGATCGTGCGGAGTTTTTCCAGGGCGTCGAAGGTCGCTTTGACCAACGTGACCGGATTGTTGGTGCCGTAGGATTTCGTCAAGATGTCGTGAATACCGGTCGCCTCGCAGACGGCTCGGACGGCCTGTCCGGCGATGACCCCGGTACCGGCCCCGGCGGGGATCAACAACACGCGGGCGGCCCCGAAGTGGCCCCAAACCTGGTGCGGGATCGAACCGTCGACGACGGGCACATCGACCAAGCTGCGGCTGGCTTGCTTTTGAGCTTTCTGAACGCTCGGCGGGACTTCGTTGGCTTTGCCATAACCCCAACCGACTTTCCCGTTGCCGTCGCCGACGACGACCATCGCGGCGAAGCTGAAACGACGACCGCCTTTGACCACCGCGGCACAACGCTTGATCTTGACGACACGATCGAGCATCCCTTCGCCCAGGGTCGGCTCTTCTTTCTTGTTTCGTTTGTTGCGGGGTCCGCTACTCATGATCTTGGCCTGTCGGCGTTTTTGAAATTCTTAATCTTTGAAACGAAGCGATTCGATTTAAAGTTGCAAACCGGCTTCCCGGGCCGCGTCGGCGAACGCCTTGACGCGACCGTGATACTTGTTGTGTCCACGGTCCAGCTTGACCGACCGGATGCCGGCCGAGGAGGCTTTCTCGGCCAAGGCTTTGCCGACTTCCGCCGCGGCGTCGCAGTTGCCGCTGGTCTGGATCGAATCCCGCAAGCCTTTGTCACGAGTGCTGGCGCTGACCAACGTCTTGCCGGCCGCGTCATCGACCAACTGACAACTGAAGTGTTTCAGGGATCGGTGGATGCAAAGCCGTGGCAATACGCTGTCGCCACGCAGCCGATTGCGGACGTGATTGCGACGACGCAACCGTTTCTTTTGAAGTTTCTTGTTTTTATCCATGGTCTTTTCCGTGCTGTCGTGAGCAGCCGATTACTTGGTGGCGGATTTACCCGCCTTGATTTTGACTTGTTCACCGACGTAACGCACACCCTTGCCCTTGTAAGGTTCGGGTTTACGCAGCGAACGGATTTCCGCGGCGAATTGACCGACCTGTTGTTTGTCACAGCCCTGAACGACGACGTGGGTTTGGTCGGGACAGGTCACCGTCAGTCCGGCGGGGATCTTGCGGTGAAGTTCGTTGGCGTAGCCGACACGCAATTGCAGAGTGTCACCGCTGAGCGCGGCCAGATAACCGACGCCGACGACTTCCAATCGTTTTTCGTAGCCTTTGGTGACGCCTTCGATCATGTTGGCGACCAACGCCCGCGTCAGACCGTGAAATTCACGCGACGTGCGATCGTCGTTGTGACGCTTCACCTTGACGACGTCGTCTTCGATCTCGAGTTCGACTTCCGGACTGTGCGTGTACGAGAGTTTCCCCTTGGGACCTTCGACTTCGATCAAACGATCTTTGACGGACACTTTCGCGCCGCCTTCGATGTTGATCAGCTTGTTTCCAATTCGACTCATGTCGATCAGCTTTCAATGCTTCTAAAAGTTTGGTTACGTGGATCGCTGTGAGGTCGTCTTTACGACACTTCACAAAGGACTTCTCCGCCGACGTTCTCGCGGCGTGCTTCTCGATCGCTCATCACACCCTTGCTGGTGCTGATGATGCGAATCCCCATGCCACCCAAAACGGGCTTCAGCTCCGTGCCGCGGCTGTACAGCCGACGCCCCGGTTTGCTGATTCTCTTGATCGCCTGGATCACTCGCTCGCCGTTGGGCCCGTACTTCAATTCCAGACGCAGCGTCTTGGCGGGTTCGGTGTCTTCCTCTTTCCAATCCCAGACGAAACCTTCGCGTTTCAGCACGTCGGCGATTCCGCGTTTGACGCGGCTGCTGGGAATGTCCACGAACGGACGTTCGACGCGAACGGCGTTCCGGATGCGGGTCAACATGTCGGCAATCGGGTCAGTCATCATGGCGTTATCGCTCCCCTGTCTTTACTTTTTTCGGACTCACGGCTTACCAACTCGCCTTTCGCAAACCGGGGATCAGTCCACGGTCTGCGTGATTACGGATACAAATTCGGCAGATGCCGAACTTGCGGTACACGCCACGAGGTCGCCCACAGAACCGACAACGGTTTTCACGCCGAGTCGAAAATTTCGGAGTCCGCAGGGCTTTTGCGATTTTGGATTTGCTTGCCACGGCTTGCTACTGCTCTTGCCTAAAGTCAAAACTGGCTGGCTGGGAAAATGATTCGTCTGGTGAGAAACCTAAGCGGCTTCCACCTTCTTGGCGTCACTCTTGAACGGCATGCCGAATTGCGACAGCAGTTCACGGGCTTCGTCGTTGTTCTCGGCACTGGTGACGACGGTGATGTTCATCCCCTGTGCCCGGGTGTACTTGTCCGGATTCAGTTCCGGGAAAACGAGTTGTTCCGTCAAACCCATCGTGTAGTTCCCGCGTCCGTCGAACGCGTTGCGGTTGATGCCGCGAAAGTCACGAACCCGAGGAAGCACGATCGAGACCAATCGGTCCAGGAATTCGTACATCCGCTCGCGACGCAGCGTCACCATGCAACCGATCGGCATGCCCTCGCGGAGTCGGAAACCGGCGATCGACTTTCGCGCCAACGTGATGACCGGTTTTTGTCCGGCGATCTCCGTCATGCAATCGAACGCCAAGTCCAAGACCTTCTTATCCCCGACCGCCGCACCGACGCCCATGTTCAGCGTGATCTTCTCCAAACGCGGCACCTGATGCGGGTTCACGTAGTTGAATTTCTCCGTCAATGCTTGACGAATGACTTCTTCGTATCTCGTCTGAAGTCTGGGTTTGGTGTCGGCCATGGTCGAATCGAATTCGTTTGCTAAGTCGGGTGTGTCGTTGGATCCGGCAAGTCAGCGACCGGCGGGATCGTTCGTCTGGGGATGGGCCTCGGGCGGTAGCCGTCGGCCGACAAAACTATTTGGCCTTGGCCGGGGCGATCAGGCCCAAGCTTTTGCCACTCTTTTTCGCGAAACGTTCTTTGCTGCCGTCGCTGAGGAATCGCACGCCGACTCGCGTCGGCTTGCCCGTGGACGGATCAATCAACATCACGTTGCTGACGCTGATCGGCATCTCTTTGCTCAATCGGCCGCCTTGCGGGTTTTTCTGGCTGCGTCGAACGTGCTTCCACACCTTGGCGGCACCCTCGACGATCACCTTGTTCTTTTCACGGTCGATCTTCAGGACCTTGCCGCGATGCCCTTTGTCGGCACCGGAGATCAGAATCACTTCGTCGTCAATTCTAAGGTTCATGGCGGTTGGCGGATAACTGTTGGCGATGGATTGGTTGGATTGGGTCGGCGGGGGCGGGCGATCTGGACAACGACTGGAAAGCCGCAAGCTTCTCTAGACCACTTCGCTGGCCAGGCTGACGATTTTCATGAAACTTCGTTCACGGAGTTCGCGAGCCACGGCACCGAAAATTCGAGTCCCACGCGGTGACTTGTCTTTGTCGATGATGACCACGGCGTTGCTGTCGAAACGGATGTAGCTGCCGTCGCCGCGTCGCGTCGGCTGTTTGGTTCGCACGATCACCGCACGGACCACCGACTTCTTCTTGATTTCACTGCCCGGGATGACGCTCTTGACACTGCAAACGATGACGTCGCCCACGGTCGCGAAACGACGGCGGCTGCCACCGAGCACCTTGATGCACATGACTTCGCGGGCACCGGTGTTGTCGGCGACGTTCAGGCGGGATTCTTGCTGGATCATTTTCGGAGCGGGTTAAAAATTGATTTGTCTTGATCGTTCAATCGGCTACTCGGCGTCTCGCACGGGCTATTCCCCGGCGGTTTCTTGATCGCCCGCGTCACTGCCGTCGTCGCCGACGTGCGCCGCTTCGATCGCTTCCTGTTCGGCCGGCACGGCCCCCTTGCGGGCCGCCCGCAGTGCCGCCAAATCGACCTCGGTCGACTTTTGCAACACTTTGACCAGTCGCCATCGTTTGGTCTTGCTGAGCGGTTCCGACTCGATGATTTCCACCAAGTCACCGGCACCCGATTCGTTGTTCTCATCATGAACGTGGCACACCGTGCGACGTTTGATGAACTTTCCATACTTCGGGTGTTTGACCTTGCGAGCGATTTCGACCCGTCGGGTCTTGGTCATCTTGTCGCTGGTCACGACTCCGGAAACAACGCGTTTGGGCATCTTGTTTGGTCTTCTACAAAAGTTGACTGGTCGATTCCGCGGGCCGCTAAGCCGAGGCGGATTCTTTGGCCGCCGCGGCGATGCGACGCTGGGATTGGATGGTTTTAATGCGTGCGATCAACCGACGATTCTTTCGCATCTCACTGGGCGTGTTCAAACGCTCCGACTGCGACTGAAAACGCAGGCGAAAAAGCGTCTCGGAAGCTTCCTTGCGGGTCGCCTCCAATTGCTCGTCGCCCATCTCGCGAAGTTCTGAATTGGGTGTCATGGTCAAATCGGTCTTGATGTGAATGTTGTCGCGATGCGATCGTCCGAGCCCGAGTCGTCAGACTCGTGACCCGACGCGATCGATCGATGTCGTGTTTAAGCCGTGCGTCGTTCGACGAATCGAACCTTCACAGGCATCTTGCTCGCCAATCGGGCGAAACAGACTTTCGCTTGTTGTTCGGTCACACCGCCAAGCTCGTACAGGATGGTCCCGGGCTTGACGACGGCCGCCCAAAAGTCCGGTTCCCCCTTGCCCTTCCCCATCCGGGTTTCCAGCGGCGTGCTGGTCACCGATTTGTCGGGAAAGATGCGAATGTAAAGCTTGCCTTCACCACGAACGTATTGTTGGGCAGCGATCCGGCCGGCTTCGATCGTCGTGGCTTTGATCCACCCCGGTTCCAGAGACTGGATTCCGAAGTCGCCAAAGACGACCGTGTTGCCGCGAGTCGCACTACCTTTTATACGTCCTCTTTGGCTTTTTCGATGCTTGACCCGTTTGGGCATCAGCGCCATCGGTGTCGTCTCCGTAAGTTCCTTGATTAACCCAGACCTGAATCCCGATGTGCCCCTGTGGCGTCATCGCTTCAGTGAATCCGTAATCGATCTTCGCCTGCAAAGTGCTCAGCGGGATCGATCCGGAAATTTGTTTCTCTCGGCGGGCCATCTCGGCACCGCCCAGTCGACCAGCCAACTGGATTTTGATGCCCTTGGCACCGGCGTCCATTGTTTGTTCCAAAGAACGTTTCATCGTCCGACGGAAACTGGAACGTTTTTGCAATTGCTGTGCGATGTCCTCGGCGACCAGTTGAGCTTGCAACTCGGGTCTTCCGACTTCCTCGACTTTCAAATTGATTCTTCGGCCGACCAGGTTTTGCAACTCGGCCTGCAAAATTTCGATCTCTTGCCCCTTTTTTCCGATGATCAAGCCCGGGCGAGCGACGTACATCATCACGCGAACTTCATCACGCGTCCGCTCGATCTCGATCCGGTCGATTCCGGCGTTGCGATACTGCGGGCGTTTGGGGTGGTTGCAGATAAAATGACGGAGCTTTCGGTCTTCGACCAACAAATCCGCGTAGTCCTGCTTCGACGCGTACCAACGGCTCGCCCAACCACGGGTGACACCGGTTCGGAAAGCGACGGGATTGACTTTTTGTCCCATAGGGAAGGGCTTGTACTTTTGAAGTTTCGTAAAAAGCTAAACGCTAACTGCCGACAGCTAATCGCTTCCTAAAGTTCGCTGATGGGGGTGAGCCCGACGCGAATATGACTGAATCGTTTTTTGATCATGAACGCCATCCCGCGTGCCCGCGGACGGATCCGCTTGAACATCGGTCCGCCGTCGATGCGGACGTCCGTCAGAACCAGTTCCTCGATGCGGTGACTGGTTCCGCCGTTCTGATCCGGATCCTGGGCGTTGCCCACGGCACTCTTGATCACCTTTTCCAACATGCGAGCCCCACGCTGCGGCTGGTACTTCAACAAGTCCAGTGCCTCGTCGGCGTACATGCCGCGAACCAGGTTCGCGACGAGGCGAACTTTCTGGGCGCTGATGCGAGCGTTCTTGTGATATGCGTTGATTTTTGCCATCGGAGTGTCCTATCGCTTGCCGCCCTTGCCGCCGTGACCCTTGAACGTTCGCGTCGGTGCGAACTCGCCGAGCTTGTGCCCGACCATGTCCTCGGTGACGTGAACCTTCACATGCTTCCGTCCGTCGTGCACCATGAACGTCACGTTGACGAACTCCGGCACGATCGTGCAAGCACGTTTCCAGGTCTTGATCGGCTCGACCTTTCCGCCTTCGGCTTGTTTTTGTACTTTGAAAAACAGCTTCGGATCGACGTAAGGGCCTTTTTTCTGACTGCGACTCATTTGTATTTTCCGTCGTAGATGCGGACATCCGCCCGTCGTTGGGGTAACGGATCGGGGTCCGTTCTACTTGGGGGAGGTTGATGGGTTACTTGAGTTTCAATTGACCGTAACGACGGCTCTTGCGACGTCGCACGATGCTGCTGTTGGAAGGTTTGCGTTTCTGACGCGTCGACCCGCCCTTGGCACTCTTGCCTTGCGGGCTGACCGGGTGACGTCCGCCCTTGGTGCGACCTTCACCACCGCCGTGCGGGTGATCGATCGGGTTCATCGCGGTCCCGCGGGAATGGGGTCGACGTCCGAGCCACCGTGATCGACCGGCTTTTCCGAGTCGAACGTTCATGTGATCGCTGTTGCCGACCTGACCGATGGTCGCCCGGCAGCCGCTGGGTACACGGCGGACTTCGCCACTGGGCAACAACAATTGCGCCCAGCCGGCTTCGCGTGCCATCAGGGTCGCCGAGGTTCCCGCCGAACGACACAGCACCGCCCCGCCGCCCAAACGCATTTCGATGCAACACACCGATGTACTGAGCGGGATGTTCTTGAGCGGCAAACAGTTGCCCAAGTTGGGAGCCGAGTCCGGTCCGCTCTCCACCTTGTCGCCGGCCTTCAAACCGGCCGGTGCCACGATGTAGGACTTTTCCCCGTCGGCGTATTTCAGCAGGGCGATCCGAGCCGAACGGTTCGGATCGTACTGGACCGAATCGACGACCGCGGGCACGCCATCCTTGATGCGGCGAAAATCGATCAGCCGATACATCCGCTTGTGACCACCGCCGCGGTGACGTGAAGTGATCTTGCCTTGGTTGTTTCGACCGCCCGTCTTGCGCAACGGCTTCAACAACGAACGCTCGGGCTTGTAGCCCGGCGTCAGGTCCTTGAAGTCACTGACCGACGCGTTGCGTCGACCGGCGCTGGTCGGTTTGTAGATTCGAATGCCCATCGGAATAACTTTTGGCGGTTAACGCTCAGCGATTTGCTGATGCGTGTCGGTGTGATTGAAGTCGCGTTGTTTTCGGACAGCTGAAAGTCGGAAACGGATGATTGACGGCTACTTAAAAGAAATCGATGCGGTGTTCCGGATCGAGCTGGACGATCGCCTTCTTCCAATCGCTGGTCTTGCCGTAGCGGAACTTGAAACGCCGGGTCTTGCCCTTCCGCGTCTGCGTGCGGACCTTCGCCACCTTGACGTCGAACAGCTCCTCGACGGCACGTCGCACGTCGATTTTGGTCGCGTCCCGATGGATCTGGAACGCGTACTGGTTGTTCCGCGTGGCGCGGTGAACGCCTTTCTCGGTGACGAGCGGACGTAGCAGGATTTGGTGAGAATCCAAATCGGCACAGCGGACCGACGGCGGTGGAGGTAGGATCTTGCTCATTCTTCGTCACTCCCCGCTGCCCCGGAGGCCGCGAAAGAACCATCTTTGATTTTGTCCAGGGCGTCTTTGGTGATCAGCATCCGTCTCGGGCGAAGCACCGACAGGGCGTTGAGCTCGCGAACAGGCGACACCGAGACACCGACGATGTTGCGTCCGCTCTTGTGAGCGTTCGGATCGAGATCCGAAGTCGCCACCACGGTGGTCACACCTTCCAAGCCGAGCGCCTTCAAGGCCGCGGCCATTTGCGATGTCTTCGGGGCGTCGAAATTCAGCCCGTCGACCACGACGACCTCGCCGTCATCGATCTTGCTACGGATGGCCATCCGCGTCGCCAACTTGACCGCCTTTTTGGGCAGCCGATAGCTGTAGTCACGCGGCTTGATCGTTCGCGCCACGCCACCGCCGCGGCGGACGTTGGTCCGCTTGCCACCGGCACGAGCGTTGCCCGTCCCCTTTTGCCGATACAGTTTCTTCTTGCTGCCGGCGACCTGACCGCGGGTCCGCGTGTTGTGCGAACCTTGACGCAGGTTCGCCTGATACATCACCACGACGTCGTGAAGCAGTTGCTTGCTGACGCGATCGGCAATCTGCTCGGTCTCGATTTCATACGTGCCGACTTCACTGCCGGACGTGTCGTAAATTGGTAAGGAGGCCATCTTGACTACCCCAGCTTGTTGGTTTGACGGACGGAAACGAAGCCACCGTTGGGGCCGGGGACGGCGCCGCGGACCAAAATCAAGTTGTTCTCCGTGTCGACCTTGAAGACCTCCAAGTTCCGCATCGTGCTCTTGGCGTTGCCGTACTGGCCCGCCATCCGACGACCTTTGAACAGACGACTCGGCGACGCACTGCAACCGGTACCGCCGGCGTGGCGGTGGACCTTCTTGACCCCGTGCGAAGCTCGTTGACCGTGGAAGTTGTGCCGCTTCATGACGCCGGCGAAACCGCGACCCTTGCTGGTGCCGGTGACGTCGACTTTCTTGACTTCGGCGAACTGCTCGACGGTGACTTCGGCCCCGACTTCCAAGTCCGACTCGCCACGAAACTCGCGGATGAACCGCTTCGGCTCGCAATCGGCCTTGGCCGCCAATTCGACGCCGCCGGCGCCACGCTTCTTGGAGCGTTTGCTGTCTAACTTGGCGACGTGACCGCGTTCGCTGCGGATGGCCAGACGACGAGGCTTATCTTCGAAACCCAACTGGACGGCCTGATAGCCGTCGCGATCGACACTGCGAACCTGCAGCACATGACAAGGACCGGCCTGGATGACGGTCACCGGTACGACGGTTCCGTCGTCCTGGTAGACCTGCGTCATTCCGACTTTGCGGCCGAGGATGGAAGGTGACATAATGACATGCACTCCGCCGAGTCGCGGCGGAGTCCCTAGTGGTTCGTGTGGGGGTTCGAAGTCGCTGCGACCGAACGCGACGCTCGCCCAACGGGACGGGAAACGTTATCGGCCCAGCTTCCATTCATATGGAAACCAGCTTCATTCCGTTTTGGGGTGAGCCGCCGCACGGGACGACCCATCCGGCGGTGATCAGCGGGCAGACGCCTTGATTTTGATGTCCACCCCAGCCGGGAGACTGAGTTTGTTCAATGCTTCAATCGTTTTGGCGGTCGCCTGAACGATGTCGATCAGACGCTTGTGCGTCCGAATCTCGTACTGCTGCCGAGCCTTTTTGTTAACGAAAGGCCCAGACAATACCGTGTAGCGTTCGATGCGAGTGGGCAACGGGATCGGCCCGTGCACTTCGCTGTGCGTCCGCTTGACGGTGTCCACGATCTCTTGAGCACTCTGGTCCAACACGGAGTGATCGTACGCTTCCATACGAATCCGAATGACTTCGTTCGTCCCGGCAGACACAGTGTCGTCTCAATCAAAACGTGGCAGGTGGTCACCCTTTCCTACACCGGGTCGGCAGCAGGCCGACAGACAAATGGCGTTGGGGCGAGACAGTCTCGCGGAGTGAAGCGGCAAAGGGTATGGCGAGACCGAAAAGACGTCAACAGCTGTTGTGAAAATCGAGCGAACTTTTTCGGATTCGTTAGGATCTTTGGCATGTGTCAGCCGAACGATCCGATTCCCGAAACCCAAGACCCGCTTTCGCCCGCCCCGGTCGAGCCGCTTTCGGCCGCCGCGGGCCAGACCCGCGGCGCGGGAATGCTCCGCCGGACCCGCGTGATGCTCTGCCTGGCCGCCATGACGCCGTTGGTGCTGATCGGGATCGCCGGTGCCCTGAGACCGTCGGCCGCCGGACTGGGAACGCATCAGCAACTGGGACTTCCGCCGTGCAGCAGCCGCCTCCTGTGGGGAACCCGCTGCCCGGCGTGTGGCATGACGACCTCGTGGAGCCATTTCGCTCGCGGTCAGTGGGCTTCCAGCCTGGCGGCCAACCCGGGCGGCTTCTTGCTGGCCGTCTACTGCATCACCGGGGCCGCGATCGGCTTGACCGCCGCGTGGCGGAGCCGCTGGCCGCCGGCGGGATTGCAAGCCGCGATGGCCTGGGCGGCGATCGCCGTCTTGCTGGTCACCCTGGTCGATTGGGCCTCACGGCTTTGGGCCTGATCCCGTCGTCCCGCGGCCGCCCCCGGAAGTCAAAACGGACTTTCCAGGCCGAACGGATGGGAGGACTCGGACGGCGTCTCGCCGGCCGACGGCTGGGCCGGAGTCGCGACCGGCGGCCGAGTCGGGACGACCGCATCGGAGCCGTTTGCCGCTGATCGCTCGCGGCGTCGACGCTGTGCCCCGACCGAACCCGTCATCAGCCGGTCTTCGTTGTCTTCGCCCGCCCGGACGATGATCGCGGACTTGTCGGGCAGGTGCTTGGTGCCGTCGATGTCGCTCACACTCTGCTTGGCGATGATCTGATTCGGCGTATCGGTGAACGCGGCGTAAAACTGCTTCTCGCTGAGGGAAACGATTTCGATATCCTTGATCCGCCGGTCGGACACGGTCAACCGTACCGTGACGGGACCGTTGTAACCGGTGCTCCTCGCGGTGTAGGCCCCGTCAGCGACCCGGGTGACGTCGGCGCGATCGAATCGACGGATCGTCCGAATGGCTTCTCCGGCCATGCCGTGGAAACGCTTTCGGTACTCCGCGTTGCGGTGTTTATCGATGTCCAAAATCCTTTGGTAATGTTCCATCGCTTTGTTGCCCAACCGCCACCGCGTGGACTTTGTCGTCGGGGTAGGTTTGTCGGATCGTCTTTCCCGTGGCCGTTGTTTGGAAATCGAATTCCTTGTCGGGCTTGCGAATGTCAAGGATCCTGCCGTTCAGCTTTGTCCCGCCCAGAAATTCGACGGGGTCTTCGCCCACGACAGGCGGACAGGTCGCCGAGTTTTGATTCGGCGACGCCTTTTGCGAGGCCGTTGGCCGATTCACGCGACCGTCCTGGTGACGCTTGCCCGCCCATCGGACAGTCACTATCATTGACGGTCCTCCCGCGGCGGTCGCGCAGCAACGATGCACAGCCGTGTCGAACGGGCGCGGTTCGGTAACGCAAATTCCGCCATCGCGACGTCACGGGCGATTAGCTCAGTTGGTTAGAGCGCTGCTTTCACACGGCAGAGGTCACAGATTCGAATTCTGTATCGCCCATTGTTTCGCTTGCCCGAAAACCCGGCAAACACGGAACTGGGCCCGGGCTTGTTGATGGCTCAGATGCAGGCCCATCTGCGTTCCATCGCCGAAAATTGTACCGATCCCGGCGAAATTCTAAGTCGTGCGAATCGACCAGCCCTCCGTTGGGCATTGAAGCGTGCTGGAAGTGATGTCCCTTGCAAACATACGTCCTGGCCGAAGGTGACATCATCCTGCTGACCACGGACGGGATCGCATGTTCGACTTGACACGCGCTAACGCCACAAAGTCCGCGGCCCAGATTGAAGAAGCGATTTACTTTGCGGCACGCGAGTTTATCGCCGATGGACAACAGACGGGTGATATCACGGCGGTCGTGGTCAAGACGCTCCAATCTTTCTGAAATGACTTTCTACAGCCTTGGCTGGACAGGTCGTCATGCTACCGCCGACGGAAAGCCGTTTGATGGTGCTCGCCTGTTGGATTGTTGATGGCCGTGAGCATCACGCTGTGAACCATTTGCAAAGCCGGCCCCACAGGCAACCCTCGCTTATGGCGCTGCGTCGTATTGACTCCGGCCTGACAAGTACGGTTGCCGTGCTGGTTTCCAATCCGAACAGCGACAAGGAGGTCATCCATCCGAGCGAGGTCTTGCCGCAGTACTCCATGTTGCTCTGTACGATCACACCGGAGACTGGCTCGTCACTCCACGTCGCAATGAGAGGTCTCAATGCGATGAAACCGATCCCGCCGGCAAGTAAAAAAACAGTCCGACAAGCCAAGCCATGAACTGATCGGCGATTCCATTCATCGTTTCGAATCCTCATTCTTTGCGACTGTCACAACGGCGTGCAAACCATCTTCGAGAAAGGTCAGTTCCAATCGAACGTCTTCAAGCGACTCAGCAAAATCCGTGATCAAACCGCCGCGGCTTGCCACGGGCTGTTTGGGTTCGATTGCCTCCCCATGCAGCGAGCAGGAAACGCGTCCGGTGTCGGGGTCGATCACATGTTCGCCATGAGTTGGGCAAAGCAGCGGCCCGCCGAAAACGTGTTCGGCCAATCGCCGTGTGTTGTCCATCGCAACGTCGCTACCAACGGTGCTGAGATTCGCTTTGGCCGCGTTGGACAAAGGCGAAAGACAGTTCAAGCAGGCTCGCCGCTCTGACTCGGCCCAACCGATACGAAAATGTGGCTTGATCTTGTTCCAGTGCTCGGGGCGAATCCGCAGCATCGCGTGAGCGGCTCCCGTTTCGACCGATTTCTGATTCGCTTGGCGACGCTGATTCGCCGCAGCACGAAGGCTTCCTATCAATTCGGGAGTACTTGCGATGTACAGACCGTCGTCAATTCGCATCCAGTAAAACCGCCAAGTGATCGGACCAAATCGGAATCCGTACGCGCGGATCTTTGGATCATTCATCCCCGAAAACTGGTAAGCGTCTTGCTCGATCTGCAGCATTCCGCCCAATCCGTTGTTGGGATCGCGGATGATTTTAACGAGGAATCGATCCAGTTTTTCGAGCGTTTGGTCCACGATTTTGGCATCCTCCACCGGAATCGAGAGGTAGATCGGCGTATTGATCGCCAGGGCCAGGATTCCAAACAGGGATGAGTCCGGCGAAAGAAAGCGTCCCGGCCCCGCGAACATCCCCAGCATTCGCGACACGTTGACGTCCACCAACGGTTGATCATCGCAAACATGAATCGCGATCTGATTACCGATTCCCTGATGCAGAAAACGATCCAGCGATAACTCCTTTACCAAGCGGTCGCGATCGGGAAACGTTCTACGGCGATTGGAGAAGCTCTCGACGCGAACCGAGGGCAGGTCCACTTCAATGACCTCTCTTCCAGCCCGCGTGATTAAATCAGCGATCACCTGATCAGGGAATTGTTCCGGGAGTTTGGCGATGCGTCCGTCGGCAATGAGCACATGCGATTCGCGTGAATCATCGACGTACCAACCGAACCGAGGCTTCGACAGATCGATATCGAGGTCGTCCGGTTTGGTCCATGGCACCGCGTTTTGCTCGTCCGTGACCGCAACCATGATCGTGGTCGACAGACCGTCAAGCACGTTACGAAAGCTTGTCCCCTGTCCGGGTCCCACGTACATCGCTTCGGGATGTCGGGGGAACACGAAGCAAGTTTTGCCTTGCTTCGCCATCGAGGCCGATCCGGTAGCGAACACGTCGGGAATTTCCTTCGCCAATGGCAAGTTGTGCTCGCTATCCCATGGCTCATCTAGCTTGAACTTTGAGTACAGTTCTTGCTCTTCCAGGAAGGGCAGCACTTGAACGCGCCAACTGAGATCTGCGTTGACTTCTGGTCTTGGAGGAATCCGTCGAAACGCGGAGTGATGATTATGCAGCCCCAGCCCAATGCGTTGCAGCGATTGGTCAATCTGCAAAGCAGCAAATTCCGTGGCTGATTGACGAAACGATTCATCGTCGGCTTCGTCCTGAATCGCTTCGGGATCAGGATGTGGAATTCCCATTTGCTCAAGCAGCCTGTTTTTGTCGACCTTGAGTGCGAGCGACGCAATGTTGTCCTCAGGGATCGGCAAAGAATCAAGCTGATCGGGCTTTCCGCCGAGAACGCTTGCCAAACTGGTGTAGATCGAATTGTTGATCAACGGCAGCACGATCGTCTCGACCCGCGTGCGATCGGGCTGTACACGGATGCGGACGGCGATCGGGTCAAAAAACGTTTGCCAGTACCGACTGTACGCCTCGACGAATTCGATGTACTCGGCCGCCAACGCTTCGCTCACCTGTTCGACGGGGATCTCGCACGTCGGAACCATGGCATCGGGTGACCCGTGGTGCGAACAGCGACAATTGATCGTCTCCTCCAACAGCGCGTACTGTCCACCAGACGGACACTCCAACTTCATCTCGTTCTCTTGATTACCCAAACACTGTCCGCTTCTCAACTGCTCAATCGATGTGGCGTTTTGGCCGTGCTGCGTTCGATACAGCAGTTGAGCATGACGGAGCATCTGGAGTCTTGTTCGACAAACCAGTCGGTTGCGCTGGGTCAACTTTTTCTCCGGACCAATCAAATTGCGAATGAATGGATCGGACAGGTACACAAATCCATCTTCCTCCTCCGCTCCCAGTGGCATCAGAGTGCGGATGTAGCGAAACTCATCGCTGTCGCTTAATCGTTTGATCGCCTGACCAGGTTCCGGTTGGTTCAAGATCGTTCGCATGATGCGCTCAAAGGCGACTCGCGAGTTGCTGCGAAGATGCAGGTCGTCGGCGGGGCTAGCAGCGTAAACATGAATCGAGCGATCGGGCGTCGTCACATGCGTAAAATCGATTCCTAGAAAGGAACCTGTTTCAAGAGTTGCCTGCGGGTTCTGCTGAATTTGCATCTTCAGCATTTGATCCAGTGCGGTGCGTACGACGTCAGGTTGTTTCAGTCGCATGATCAGTGTCGCATCGGTTCCTTCGCTGAAGAACAAATCGCTCGACGTGACGGCGACTTCGGCAAACGCGGTGTCGTAAAGTGGCTTGAGAAGCCCCGACGTTTCCATCAGCCACTGTTTTTGCAGCTTCGACAGATTGCCGCGTGATCGCACGCTGCCGTTTGCCTGGCCGGCGGCGTAGGCGTACCAATCGTCAGCGACGCCCCGCATGTCCATCAGTTTGCCAACCGACCCGAAGCGAATAAACGAATGGTCTTCGGGAACACACTGCGCAAGGCGAGACACTTCGGACGTTTTGCCCCCAAGCATTTCCTCCCAAGGATGGCTTTTCACCAGCGGACGCTTCAACTCGTCAATCGGCACATCTCGCATCTTTCCGGGCACGCGACCCTTATTCACTGACCCCTGATTCATCGGATCACGGCGACCGCCGAACTGACGTGGCGGCCCACTGCTTGAAACGGTTGGCTCACCTGTCATGGCATCCAGCTGCAGGCTTTCCTGGACGGCAAGCGAACCGCTGAAAATGCTGTACAGATTGATCTGTGCGTTGCGTTGCCGACCAATTTGACGACGATCCATCGGTCGCGGTAACAGTGATTGAAGTTGGGCGACGGATTGCGGATCGCCCGACAACTGCGTCGCAACGAATTGCAAATACAGATCGTGTGGATTCAGGGTGAGTTGCTCGATCGCGTCTTCCCGAGTCCACACGGAATCGACCTCACGTGGCGGTTGGGTGAAGCCGGGTACTTGGAATCCGACCAACAAGATGATGACAGAGAGTGATTTTTTCATGATTGACATTTCCGTTGAATGGTCGATGGCACTGCGCCAAATTTCTGGTCTCTATGGTCCGTAGCGTTAATCAACTACAGATGATGACGCGAAAACTAGGCTCCGCGAGTAATGTAGCTGGACGCTTATCTGCATCTGGCAGCGAACCGCAATGCGATCGACTCCAAATCGGCAGGGGGAAGGTGGTCTTGAATATTCTTGGCGGATGCACCCGCACCGCATGCAAGAAGGCCGATCAAGAGAACACTGCAAGCCACTCGACCTGCTGCGTGTTGGATTCTGCCGGTCCTGTATTTTCCGTGAAGTTCCTGACAAACTGGGTGACGGGGATAGTTTCCGGACATGCTAAGCTCACTCTGGCGAGGCGATAAGGACGATCGTTTTCTTCAACGCTAGAGCCCGAGCGGTCGAACGTGTGGCGCAGATAAATCGGATCGGCCCGTAAGTCACGAGATTTAGCCTACAACCGACGCATCGCCGACGTGAGCGTTCGGTGGGGCTATCGTCGGGGTAGTTTTCGGCGGCGGGCGCGGCGGGATTTGTTTTTGGCGGCGCGGGCCAGCGATTCCTGCTCGCGGTAGGGGCGGACGTGTTCGGGGTGTCCTTTGGCCCAGACGTCAGGCAGCAGTGATTCCGGATCCGATTGACCACCCGCGAGACTTCGCAGTACATCCATCCGGGACAGCGGCGGGTGGTCGCAGAACTTGCCCACAATGATCTGAGCCGTCACACCGAAGCCGTGCCGCGAACCCTTCGTCAGCGAAGCGGCCCCGTTGGCACGAGTCGTCCGCGCTCGCCGGTCGTTCGGGCGGGTGAGTCGAGTTCG
>CAYVRC010000027.1:0-44823 GCA_964453205.1 uncultured Pirellulaceae bacterium
CCCCGAACACCAGGCCTGACCCTCGATTCGCATCCCTCAACTGGCTGCTCCCTAATCAACACGCCCTCATGCCTCTCTTCCTGCCGGCGTGCCTGGGTAAGCCTAGTGGTTGGGCTGGGAAGCAACGCCGACGGTTCTGGCACATCACTTGCTCCCTGGCACATCACTTGCTCCGTTGAGCTGGTTGTGCCGCTGAACCACGCGTGGTGTTTCGACACAGGGGTCAAGGGGCATTCTCCCTTGCCTGGTTGAATCCCGCCGACCCTTGCAACGAGTCCCCTGGCTGATGCTTCAAGATATTGATCTGCGTTCCCTCGCTGAGATTCGTGGCAATGGGCGTGACGTTATCTCGGCCTACTTCGCAGGTGCGGAAGGGCTCGACTCTCTAGCGGCGCGAGAGCGGCAGTTGGAGGAACTGCTGAAAGATGACGAATTGGAGGCGGATAACTTTCAGCAGAGCATGCAAGCCATCCGTGAACTGTTAAAGGAACATCCGCTAGACGATGCGGCCGGCGTTTGCTTCTTTGCCAGCGAGGTGTTGGGCGTCGCCAAGGGTTTTCCGATCATGATGCCCGTGCCGCGGCGTCTGATGGTTGGTCCCGCACCCTACATTCGGCCACTGGCTGAACTGCAGGACGAATACGAAACGTTCTCGCTGGTGGTCTGTGACAACGATCGCACCCGCGTTTTTTCGGTCACCAATGAAGTCGCCGAGGCCAACGCTGCGATACGCGGTGGCATCAAGAACCATGTTCGCAAAGGTGGCTGGTCGCAGCAGCGCTATGAGCGACGCCGTGATGAACAACTCCATCGTTACGCCGACGACATCGTCAAGGCCATCGCAGCCCAGGTGGCTGAACAGGCGATCGAGCGGATCGTCCTGCTGGGGTCCGAAGAAACCATGCTGGCCATCGAAGACTGCATGCCCGAGCTACTGAAAGAACGAGTGGTCGGACGTGAGCCTTTTGATTTGCATCGCGAGCAAGAGGATTGGATTGAGGCCGCGTATGAGTCGTATTTTCAGGAGGAGCGTGAGAGCGAGCGCGATCTGTGGCAGCGGATCAAAGGCGAAGCACTGCGAGGCGGCCGCGCGGTGACGGGGTTAAGCGAAACGCTGGAAGCCGCGAAGATCGGTCGCGTCGAGGCGGCCGTGGTCACTCGTGACGCACGACCCAAGGCCACGCAGTGCCGCGACTGCGACGACGTCCAGGCAGGACAACCACCGCGGTGCGAAAGCTGTGGATCGGACAATGTGTTTCCGGTGGACGCGATCGATGCTCTGGCGCGGCATTTGGAGTTGACCAGTGCGACGATTGATTTTGTCGATCCGATCAAAGGCTTGACGCGGTGCGGTGACGTGGCTGCGATGCTACGTTACTGAAGTTACTGAAGGGGAAACCTGGCTAAATGGCGCACGGGCGAGAGCTGAAGCGGCCTAGTCTTTACGCTTTTGGTTCGGACTGTCATGCAGCGACTCGGTTCGCAAAAGGCATTTCGTCGGCAGTGGATTGCGGGTAGACGCACACCTGTTTCGATTCTTCTTCACGCTGGCATTTCAAGGCATCTTTCATGATCCAAATTCGCAAGACTCAGGACCGTGGTCACGCAAACCTCGGTTGGCTTGACACCTATCACACCTTTTCATTTTCGACCTACCAAGACCCACAGCACATGCGGTTTCGCTCGTTGCGAGTGATGAACGAGGATGTGGTGGCGCCGGGGCATGGATTTGGGACGCATCCGCACAACGATATGGAAATTGTGACTTACGTTCTGGAAGGAGCGTTAGAACACCGGGACTCGATGGGCAACGGTGAAGTCTTGCGACCCGGAGAATTTCAGCGAATGACGGCCGGAACGGGGATCACTCACAGTGAGTTCAATCCGTCGGAAAGTGAGCCCGTTCATTTGTACCAGATCTGGTTGCTTCCGGAGCGTCAGGGGATCGAGCCGAGTTACGAGCAGAAACGCTTTCCGGATGACGATCGGCGAAACCGACTGCGGCTGGTTGCATCGCGGGATGCTGAACAGGGTTCGCTCCTGATCCATCAGGACGCTCGCATCTATCTATCGAAACTCGATACGGGGAAGGAGGTCAGCCATGATCTCCTTGAACATCGACACGCATGGCTGCAAGTTCTGCGCGGAACCATTTCGTTGAACGGGGTCGAACTTGACACCGGCGACGGTGCGGCGGTGAGCGACGTAAGTTCACTGACCATCCTGGCCGGTAGCGACGCCGAAATCATGCTGTTCGATTTAGCATAAAGCGAAGAAGAATGGGGGCAGGAGGAAGGGTTTGGAAATATGGATGGCACTTTGTTACTTTGTCGCTGAAGCACCGAGGTTTTGAAATTCCGGGGCAAGTTCTGGACAGGCATGGCCTTGCCCGGTTAGGCTTCGACCGCCCAAGGACGGTGAGGTAGCCCGTGACTTCTGACTTTCAGCCGCGGGCCGGGCGATGGCTGCTCGGCATCGACTGAGCCCTGAACTCTTCCCCCCTTTGAACCCTTCTTGCTCATCCGTCATGCACATTTGGCCCGCGATCGATCTTCGGCACGGTAAACCTGTTCGTTTGAAGCAAGGCGACTACGAACGCCAAACCGTGTTCGGTGAAGATCCGGTCGAATTCGCATTGAAGTGGAAACAACAGGGTGCTCGGCGGTTGCACTTGGTCGACCTGGATGCGGCCAAGGGCGACGATCCGGCGGCGAATCGCGACGCCGTCCGGCGGATCGTCGAAGCGACCGGACTGCCGTGTCAGATGGGCGGCGGCGTGCGGGATGACGACGCGATCAAGCTGCTGTTGGATCTGGGCGTCGCCCGATTGGTCGTGGGATCCGCGGCGCTCAAGAAGCCGGACTGGTTCGCTGAGGCTTGTGATCGGTATCCGGGCAAGCTGGCCGCCGGCATCGACGCCCGTGACGGGATGGTGGCGACCGACGGTTGGCTGGAGACCAGCACGACGCCGGCGATCGACTTGGCCAAGGATCTACGATCACGCACGTCCGACATCGCCGCCATCATTTACACCGACATCGCCCGCGACGGCATGATGCAAGGCCCGAACTTCGAAGGCTTGCAGCGAATGGCCGAAGCGACGGACGTCCCGTTGGTCGCCAGCGGCGGCGTCACGACGCTCGACGACGTGGCGAAGCTGACCGAAATGAACATGCCGGCGGCAATCGTCGGTCGCTCGCTTTATGATGGCGTGATGCGACTCGAAGACGTCCTCGAAATCGCCAACGACATCGACTCCTCAGTAACCGACTCATGAAACACTCCCTCGTCCCGTCGATCCTTTGCGCCCTCCTGGTCTTATCAGGTTGGTACCCCGCCGCCGCTCAAGAGCCACGATTCAAACAGTTGCCGCCGGCCGGGATCGGAGTCGACGAGGAGGTGAAATCGCAACTCACCGGCCGCGTGGCCCGACTCCGGCGACGGATCGAAAGCGAAGTCCCGGCGGACCAGCGACCCCACGTCGAAGTGTTGACGCGAGCGGTCGAGCTGGCCGTCGAGCAAAACTTGTTCTACAAGCCCGACGATCCTGAGAAAGCGTCGCGGCTGCTTGATGAAGCCCGGCGTCGAATCGTGGCGGCCGGATCCGGCGTGACCGGTTTGCGGTTGATGGGGTTCGACGCGAGCCGCAGCGACGAACCGCAAAGCATCGTCGGCGGCTTTCATTCCGACATCGATGATTCCGTCCAACCGTTCGGATTGGTCGTACCGGCGGGCTTTGATCCCTCGTCGCGTCGACGATCGCGGCTGGACGTCTGGCTGCACGGTCGCGGGGACACCAAGACCGAAGTCCCGTTCCTGATCGAGCGAATGACCAAGCCCGGCGAGTACACGCCGGAGAACGCTTTTGTGTTGCATCCGTTCGGTCGTCACTGCAACGCGTTCAAGTTCGCCGGCGAGACAGACGTCTATGAAGCGATCGACGCGACACGATCCCTGGTTCGCGTCGACGATGATCGCATCGCGATTCGCGGTTTCTCGATGGGCGGAGCGGGGTGTTGGCATCTCGGTGTTCACGATCCGGGCAACTGGTTCGCGGTCAACCCCGGCGCGGGTTTCGTCGATTCGCTGGTCTATCAAGGCTGGGGCGATGATCCGCCGTTTCCGCTGGATGACGTGCAACGAAAATTGCTTCACTGGTACGACGTGTTGCCGTGGGCGGGCAACCTGCGAAACACCAACGTGATCGCTTACAGCGGCGAAGTCGACAAACAGAAACAGGCAGCCGATCGTGTCGCGGCGGCGTGCAAAGAATTGAATTTCGATTGGCCTTACGTGATCGGCGAAGGCATGGGCCACAAGATCGATCCGCCTTCGAAACAGATCATCGACGCGCAATTGGCGAAGTGGGCCGACGAAGCGACCGGCCTGAAAAATCCGGCGACTCGGATGTCGCTGGATTTCACGACCAGCACGCTGCGTTATCCGAGTCTTGATTGGTTGACGGTGACCGGGTTGCGGCAACACTGGGAGCCGTCACGGCTGCGGAGTCGCCGGAGCGTTGCGGCAGGCGAATCGGCAACCTTTCAGATCACGACCGATGGAATCACTTCCTTCGCGATCGACTTACCCGACCGCGATGTCGACTTGGCCGCCGAGATCGACGGGCAGCCGGTCACACTGGCCGATCAGGATCCCCGCGTCGGTTTTCAAGCCTCGGTCGTCCGGCGGGGCGATCGCTGGCGAGCCGGTCAGCCCGATGACGGATCGCTTCGCAAGCGGCCGGGCTTGCAAGGTCCGATCGACGATGCCCTGACGGATCGATTCCTGTTCGTCGTCCCCAGCCGACCGGCCAGGCACGGTCGAGTGGAACGCTGGATCCGACAGGAATCGGCCTACGCCCAAAAACGTTGGAGCGACATCATGCGGGGCGACGTCCGCGTGGTTCGAGACACCGAGGTGACGCCGCAGATGATGAAGGACAACCATCTGATTTGCTTCGGCGATTTCACCAGCAACGACGTGCTGCGGCGTGCCGCGGCCGGGTTGCCGGTGACGTGGACGCGGGACCAGATTTCGATGCAGGGGAACCAGGTCGATGCAGCGAACCACGTCGCGATCTTTTGTTACCCGAATCCGCTCAGCCCGAATCGCTATCTCGTGGCCAACAGCGGTTTGACGTTTCGAGAGTTCAGCAACAACAGTAATTCGCGTCAGATCGCGATGCTGCCGGACTGGGCGATCGGCGCGGTCAACGACGCGGCCGATCGTTCGATTTTCCCCGCCGAGATCGTCGCCAAAGGTTTCTTTGACGAGTCATGGCAGTAAGGGAGAGCGTTAACGCCGCGCCAGTCGCTTGGCGATCGCCTCGGCTGGCAACGGCATGATGCTCGCGGCGCCACCGGGGTTGTACAACAGATCGTCGCGACTAGGTTTGCCTTCGGTGTTTTCGTAGGTCACCAGATAAGCGCCGACCTGGGTGCCGCCACGTTCGTAAACGGGAGGCCAGAATTCTTCGCCGCGAATCGCAAGCGTCTTGGCCAACAACCGGGTAGCGCGTCCGGAAAAGCCGCTGAGCACCATGTCGAGGCGCCCCAAAGCTTCGCGGAAGACGTAGAAAACCAACGCCGTGTCACGATCTTTGCCGCCGGCGTATTCCCAAGTCCCGTCGTCTTTCTCGTAGTAAAAACCGGGTTCGGGTGCGTCTTCGTTCTTGCTGAGCCGCATGCCGGCCGACGCGCCGTCGGGCTTGGGATCGGTATCACGGAACCGCAAGTAAAACGGACAGCTCCGGGCCGACGCGTCGTCGATGTCGTCTTCGGTGATGAACGGCGTGCAGCCGAACAAGTCCGACATGACCAATTCGACGGTCGGATGGCTTTTGACGCTGCCGATGCAAACCATGCCGCGGTCACCTTGGGCCTCGACGAAGCTTTCGAAGACCTCGACGGCGCGTTCGCGGGCGGTGTCCAGCGAGACTTGGCCCGGGCTCCAGACCAAGGTCTGCTGCAACCGGTCGGGCATCGTTTCGATCCGCTCGCTGCCGCCCTCGGTATCCGCGGTGCCCTGGTGCTTGGCGGCTCCGCCCAAGGTGCTGACGCCGTTGAGCAATTCGCCGACCAGGACGGAGTCACTGGCGACGACCATCGCACTCTCGGGGGAGTCGTTCCCTCCCGCTTGGCGGACACCGACGACGATCTCGATTTCGCCGCGACGTGCCAGCAGTTCCCAAAAATTCTCCGCGTTGACCGCGAACAAGGCTCCCGGCAACTGGTCGGCCGTGGCGTAGCCGTGATCGATCAGATAATCGCACAGCCGGGACAGGGCCTCCAGCGGGATGTACTTCGCTTCGTTTTTCAGAAGCGAAGCGACTTGGTGGCGGTCCAAACCGGTGTGCTCGACGATCGATTTGATGGTGCCGGGGCGTTTTCGCCGGTCGGGAGTGTGACCGAGCAATTCCGCCAGACGGAAAGCGTATCTCATAAAAATTTCGCTGAACGAAAGTAAGCTATAGGAAAAGTCGAAGTCATCGCCGGCCAGGCGGAAAGAGCCAGGCGGAGCGATCGCTCGCACCCATCTTACCGGTGATTCCGCCTAGTGCCGTCGGTGAAGACGACTGATCCACGTCAGATGAGAGAAAAGTACAAGCCCAGACAAACTATCACCATTTCCAACGGAGTTGAATCATCCCTCGTCCAGTGGGCCGCCATTGCGGACTTGTCCGGTTTGGGCCTGCCCGGCAGGGTGACCGAGCGGCCATAATAGGAACAGTGGCAACCCCGGTCACCCCGAACGTCACCGTCGGCCACGTTTCCGTGTGCCTTTCCCTGTCCAGCCCTTGCCGATTCGCCCCAGGCTACTCCACACATGTCCACTGCCGGCCACGCCGCCGAAAGATCGCCTGAACCGCCGGCCCCGCGTCACCGGTCGGGTGGGGCGGGCACGACCGGTGCCTCCCCCCCGACGGGCGTCAACGCGGTGGAAATCGTCGAACAGTGGATCGGCGAGGTCTGCGGGGCCTTGTGGCGTGCCGATGTCACCAAGTTCGTGCTCGGCAGCACCCTTTGGGCCTGCGGGTTTTTGCTGACTTGGGTGGTGGCGGACCACTGGCTGATGGACGCTTCGATTGCCGTGCGGTGCGTCGCTTGGCTGGGGCTGGTTTCGGGCATGGCTTGGCTGGTGTGGCGAAAAGGGCTGCCGCTGCTGCAGTCACGGGTCGATCCGGCTTACGCGGCCCTGGCGACCGAAAAGGATCACCCGGAACTGCGTCAGTCGTTGACTTCCTACGTGACGCTGCGGGATCAGATCGCCGAACAAGGGCTTCGTGGTTCCGTCGTCCGTGGCCTGGCGACTCAGGCGGCGCAGATCGTCGCACCGCTGAAATCCCTTCCGGACGAAGTCACCGGGCTGCTGCGGTTCTGGCTGTTGGTGCTGGCCGTCGTGGCGGGTCTGCTCGGCTATTGGGCGGTCGGCCAGAAAAGTTCTTGGCAGTCCACCCAGCGGCTTTTTTTGCCGCTGGCGGATATCCCCCGACCGACCCGGGTCCATGTGCTGGAGGTCGTCCCCGGTGACGCAACCGTCCTGGCCGGACGCCGGGTGACGTTTGCCGTCGAAGCGATCGGTGTCGCGGATGCCGACGAAGTCACTTGTGAGATCGAATCGGCGTCGCGGCGGCAATCGCTTGTCATGGACGCGACCGACGAGTCATCGGCGCGACGAGGTCCCAAGCGTTTCAGCACGGACTTTGCCGTCGACGCTGCGGCTCTTGGCACCTTGCGTTATCACATCTCCGCCGGCGACGCTCGATCGCGGGTTTACGAGCTGACCATCCGCGACGTCCCGGTCGTCGGATCGCTTTCGGTCACTTTGACACCGCCGCCCTACACCGGTCGGGCGACGCGGACCACCTCTTCGGGCGCAATCTCCGCGGTCGAGGGCACCCGGGCCGACGTACGAATCGACCCCAGCCGTTCGATCCGCCGCGCGGTTCTTGAATTCAATCCGAAACGGGTCGGCGACAAGACGATTGCGACGGCGGGCACCCTTTCGTTGAAGCCGGAGGAGGCGGATCGATCGAACGGACCGGCCGAATCGGAATCGTTCGTCGGCGAGTTCACGCTCGGACAGGCGGCCGGTCGTGGCGGCGACACGCGGCTGGAAAGCTATCTGGTCCGCATCTGGGACACCGACGGACAGACCAACCCCGACCCGGTCGTCTATCCGGTCGATGTCCAAGTCGACCTGCCGCCGGAGGTCGCCATCGTGGTGCCGCAGCAGACGCCCAAAGAAATCCCGGCGACGTCGCAGCAGTGGATCGAAGTCCACGCGAATGACCCGGATTTCGGTCTGCACAGCATCGATTTGCAAATTTTCCAGCGCGAACGGGTCATTCAATCGGTGCCGCTTTGGAAAGCTTCATCGGACTCGGCCCGTGCCGCGTCGCCGGGCGTCGGTGAGACCGGCAACAAAATCGCCGAATACGGTTTCCGTCCGGAAACCTTGGGACTTCGCGGCGGTGACATCGTGCGGGTTCGAGCGGTCGCGACCGACAACCGTACCGGCGGCAACTTGCAGCCGAACCGAACGATCAGTGATGCGATCGAACTTCGAATCATCGACCCCGAAGACGCGGCCGCGCCGTCAAGCGACGAAGACGGACTGGCCTCCTCCGACGGCCCCGCCCGACCTGCCGAGCAACCACGAAATCGACAGGACGAGAAGAAACGAGAAGATGCACCGGAGCAATCCGGCGACCGATCCGATCAACAAAGCGAATCCGGCCAACAGGGTGAGTCCGGCCAGCAAGGTGAATCCGGCCAGCAGGGTGAGTCCGGCCAGCAGGGTGAGTCCGGCCAGCAAGGTGAGTCCGGCCAGCAGGGTGAGTCCGGCCAGCAAGGTGAGTCCGGCCAGCAAGGCGACTCTGGCCGACAGGGCGACTCTGGCCGACAAGGTGAATCCGGTCAACAAGATGGATCTGGGCAGCAGGGCTCGGCGGAACGACAAAACGGCGACGGGCCGTCCGGTGACAACCAGGGACAATCGGGCGAAGCATCGGATCAGCCCGACGCAGGCCGACCGGGTAATCCCGGTGACCAGTCCGGCGACCAGGGTCAACCCGGCCAGCCTGGCGGCCCAGGGCAAGGCGATCAGTCCGCCGGCCGCGGGCAAGCCGGTGAATCAGGCGAATCAGGCGGCGACGGCGCTTCGGACGCGCCGCCCGAACATGACGGCGAAGCCTTCGAGCGAATCCAGGAATACCTCGACCAACAGCAGCGGCAAGAAAAATCATCCGGCGAGACTCGAAACCGCGGCGAACAGAACACCGCAGGCGAGGGCTCTCCGAGCGAGAACCAGAGCGAAAAAGCGGACGGCCGGCCGGGCGAGAACGGACGTTCCGAAACGGGACAACCGCGGGGCGACGAGTCACCGAATGATCGGCCCGGCAGCGATTCCCGAAGTCCCGACGATCGACCCTCCGCCGACGAGAAGGCTTCCGGCGATCCCGCCGCGACGGATCGACCCTCGAGCGAGCAACCAAGCGGTGATCAACCAAGCGGTGAGCAGCCGACCGGGGACCCAAATAGCGGCGAGCAATCGGGCGGCGATTCATCGGGCGGGAACGAACCACAGGGCTCCGAACGACCCGGTGCCGAGCCCGACGCCGGCCAGCCTTCCGGCGACGCGAAGCCTGGCGACACCGACGCTCAGGGGTCGGATCGCGAAGGCTCCCCGTCGCAGAATTCTGCCGGACAAGATCAAACAACACCGAGCGACGCCTCGGAGTCGGGCGGGGATCCTCCGTCGACCGCTGATCCCGCTCGCGACCCGACGCAGCGATCCGGTGATCAGCCGTCCGGGCAACCGCAACCTGGGCAACCGCAACCGGGTGATCGACCACCCGGCCGACAGCCGCCCGGCGGGCAACCCGGCGGTGACCGCCGGGCTTCCGGCGACGCGGCGAGCAGTCCTTCGCCGGGCGGCGACTCGGACCGGGCTCCCGATCCGGTCGACTTGGACTACGCCAAAGAATCCACCGACATGGTCTTGGATTACTTGGAAGAGACCCGTGACGCGCCCGAACAGGAACTGCTGGACCGGCTGAACTGGAGCAAGGAGGACTTGGCGCGGTTCCGCGATCGGTGGTCCCAAATGCGTGACCTGCCGCAGCAGCCCGGGGCGGAATCGGATCCTTCGGCCGACTTCGCCGAAGCCTTGGAGAGTTTGGGTTTGCGGAAACCGGGATCCCGCGGCACCGACCGAACGTTCCGCGGCACGGGCGGATCGTCTGCCCGCGACGCCGGCAGCCGTTCGAAACCGCCGCCGGCGTACCGCGACGCGTTCGAAGCGTTCCGCCGCGGCGTTGGCCGTCAAGCCGATCGACGCTAAGCTGGGCGTCATGTCCAGCTTATTGATCCGAGACGCCCAGGTCGTTTTCCCCGGCAGCGTTCGTCCGGCCCACGTGTTCGTCGACGACGGAAAGATCGTCGACGTGGATGCCGACCGGAATGCGTCGGCGGACCGAGTCATCGACGCGGCCGGCTTGCACTTGCTACCCGGCGTGGTCGACGACCAGGTTCACTTTCGCGAACCCGGTCTGACGCACAAGGAAGACTTGTCGACCGCGTCACACGCGTGCGCGGCCGGCGGCGTGACCACGTTCTTGGAAATGCCCAATACGGTTCCTCACGCGATCACTCGCGACGGCGTGGCTCAAAAGGAAGCGTTGGCGGCGGCGAAATCGCTGGTCAATTACGGCTTTTACATCGGGGCGACGCCCGACAACGTGGGCGAACTGTCCGCGGCCGAGAACATTCCGGGCATCAAGATTTTCATCGGCAGCAGCACCGGCGACTTGCTGGTGGACCGGCAAGAGGCATTGGAAACGATCTTTGCCGAGACGAGTTTGCCGCTGTGCGCCCACTGCGAGGACGAAACCACGGTCCGAGAGAACGCCCGGCGTCTGGCGGGCACGACGAACATCGCCGACCACTCGGCCATTCGTGACGAAGCCGCCGCGTTGACGGCGACGCGGCGGGCGATCGACTTGGCGACGCGTCACCGGCATCGTTTTCACGTGCTGCACGTCTCCACGGCCGCCGAAGTCCCGCTGATTCGCGACGCACGACCGTTCATCACCGCGGAGGCCTGTCCGCATCATCTGTTTTTCAACGTCGACGACTACCCGCGTTTGGGCTCGCGGATCCAGATGAATCCGTCGGTCAAAACCGCCCGAGACAATCAAGGACTTTGGCAGGCCTTGATCGACGGCGACATTCAGGTCATCGCGACCGATCACGCGCCGCACACGCTGCAGGAGAAAGCCCAACCGTATCCCGAATCCCCATCGGGCCTGCCCGCGGTCGAAAACAGTTTGGCGTTGATGCTGGATCAAGTCGCCGCGGGCCGATGCCAGCTCACCGACGTCGCGGCTTGGATGTGTGACGCGCCGGCTCGGGTTTGGGGCATCGTCGGCAAGGGCCGCATTGCGAAAGGTTACGACGCGGATTTGGTGCTGGTCGATTTGGAACAACAACGAACGATCCGCGACGACCAACAGCACACGAAAACGAAATGGAGTCCTTGGTCGGGAACGACGCTGACCGGCTGGCCCGTGCGAACCTTGGTCGCCGGTGACACCGTGTGGAGCCGGCACGAGGGCTTCGACGAAGATCATCGGGGCACCAAGCCGACGTTCGACCACGCCCGTGGCGGATTCTGGGCCACCGCCGACGGCATCGGCGTTTGACGCGTTGTGACGCGTCGATTCCTTTCGTCGCTTCGACCGCTGCGACGCGAACAACCGGCAAGCCTTGCCGAGCTTTCTCGACCGCTTTCGCCGCGCCGCCGGAGGAGCCGCCGCCGTGGGCAGCGGGAACGAGCTAGTCTTCCGCGCCGAAACTCTTTAAGTGCGGGAACCACCAGCCATGATCGACGTCGACGGACTCAGTAAGCTTTACGAGAATCATTTGGCGGTCGACGCGATTTCGTTTCGTTTGCACCCCGGCCAGATTTGTGGATTGGTCGGTCCCAACGGGGCCGGCAAGACGACGACGATGCGATGCCTGGCCGGCCTGATTCCGGCCACCGCCGGCGAGATCAACATCGCGGGCATCGACGTGACGACCGACGCGACGGAACTGAAACGCCGGCTGACTTACGTGCCCGATGACCCACCGTTGTTCGACGATCTGACGGTCGGCGAGCACTTGGAATTCATCGGTCGGATCTACGACGTCGAGGATGCGATGACGCGGGCGTCGGAGCTGTTGAATCAGTTCGACTTGGCGACGAAGTATCAAGCCGGCGCGACGACCTTGTCGCGAGGCATGCGTCAAAAACTGGCCGTGTGCTGTGCGTACTTGGCGTCCCCCCAAGTCTTGCTGTTGGACGAACCGTTGACGGGGCTGGATCCGCCCGGGATTCGGACGCTGTTGGATTCGATTCGTCGCCGCGCCGAGGACGGCGCGACCGTGATCATCAGTAGTCACCTGTTGGCGATGATCCAAGACGTCTGCAGTCACTTGCTGGTCATGAAGCGTGGCGAAGCGGTCTTCTTCGGTCATAAATCGGAACTGAATCAAACCTTCGGGACGACAGGCTCGCTGGAGGAAGCCTACTTCGCCGCGACCACCGGACAAGCATCGCCGGCGGCCGGCGCGTCATGAATGTTGCAGCCTCGCGAGTGATTCCGGACCACGCCGCCTGGGACGGCTTGAATCGGCATTTGAACTTGGTCCGACTGACTTGGGACCGGTCGAGCTTTCGCACGCGTCGCGCGATCGATCGCATGCGTAGCCCCCGCCGCATCGTGGCGACGCTGCTGTCGATCGGCTTCTTCGCCATGTACGCCCTCGTGGGCGTGATGATCCTGTCCAGTCGGTCGCCGGCCGATCCGGACCGATTGCGTTTGTGGTTGTCCGGCGGGATGGTGCTTTATGCGATCTATCACACCACGAAATGCGTGTGGACGACGACGCAATCGGACTTGCAACTGACCGCGGCGGAATCGTTGTGGCTGGGCGGCGGACCGCTGCGTCGATCTTCGCTGGCGGTTTATCAGCTCGGCGATTTGGTCGTCGCGTCGCTGATGAAGTCGGTCTTGTTGGCGGTCGTCTTGTACGTCGACGTGCCTCACGTTTCGTTGTTGTTGATCGCGGTGTTCGTCAGTCTGTTGATGTTGGAAACGACCCGATTGATGGTCGGCCGTGTCGTTTCCGCCTTTGACCATGGGCACGCCAGACGGCTTCGCATCGGCGTGTCTTTGATCGCCGCGTCGGGTGTCGCGTTCGTGGTGGCAAGGTTAGCCGAACGGACGCCGAACGGCAGCGCGGAAATCGTTTATGTCGTGAACGGTTTTCGATCCGTCGGCGACTTGGCGTCCCTGCCGATCGTCCAGTGGCTGTCGTTCCCGTGGATTTGTGCGTCCCGCCTGGCCGTCGCCGAGGACTTCGGTGCGTCGACCGGGCTGTTGTCGGCGGGAACCCTGTCGATGTTGCCGCTGACGGTGTTGACGCTGGTTTGCGTGGATCGCTGGACGGTGGGACGATCGCACGCCAAGGAAAAAGAAAAACTGGCAAGTCTGCGTCAGAACACGGAATCGAATTCGACGTTTGCGACCGGACCGATCACGGACTCGGCCCCGTCGCGTTTTCATCAGTGGCAAGAACGGATTCCCACTTGCCTGACACGTTCCCGGTTCATTCGCCAATGGATCGCGACGACGGGTCGCCAAGCGATCAGCATTCGCCGGTATCGGGGTGAAATCGCGGTGACGCTTTCGCTGCCGACGCTGTTGTGCCTCTCGCCACTTGCCAGCGGCGGTGAAAGACAACCTTGGTTCTTCGTGATCGGTGGCGTCGCGATGTGCACGCTGTTGCTGGCGCCGCCGGCGTTGCGATTGGATTTTCGTCGCGATTTGAAACGCATGTCGTTGCTTCGCAGCTTGCCGGTCTCGCCGGCCGCGATGGTGCTGGGGCAGTTGACGTTGCCGATCCTGATCACTTGGCTGTTTCAAGCGACGGTGTTATTGACCGCCGCGTCGGTGCTGAGGACCGGATGGTATCAAGCGATTTTGTGGTCGGGATCGTTGGCCGCGCTTGCCGTTTTCACCTTCGCGATGGAGAACGGACTGTTTTTGATCTACCCGCATCACGAAAAGGCACAAGGACTGGCCATGATGATCCGCACCAAGTTGACGTTCCTGGGCAAGGTCACGGTGCTGGCGATCGCCGTCGCGGTGATGTGCGCGTGGGGCGTGGCGACAAAGTCGGCGTTGAGCGGAGCCTGGCAGCAAATGGCCTTTCTGCTCGGAACCCTCGCGGCGGCCTGGGGCATGGCCTTTGCGGCCCTGGGCCTGACGACCCGTGCTTGGCGTCGTTACGACATCAGCGTCGACGCGCCTCCGGAATGAGCGTGCCGAAAGAGCGTGCCGAATTCGCCGCAACGGCGAGACGGATTCCGGCGTGACGATCCGGCCGTGACGGCCTAGACTGACGTTCACAAGAGTCGACGGGGGACGTCGGCCACGATCGCAGTCGTCCGTGGGGACTTCATGGATTTATCCGAGCCGCAACCGAACGTCCGGCCGTACCGGATCGGCGACGATCCCGATCCGCCGGTCACCGCCACGTTGGTGGACCGTCCGCGAGAGGACTCTGGTGCGCCGGTCGAACAGGCATCGCCGCCTCCGCCGCATCGCATCTGGTCCGTCTTTGTCGTCGTGGCCGCGTCGCTGGTCGTATTCATGCTTGCCAGCGCCGTGATGTTCTTCGTCGCCGTGTTTGCGATTTTCGGCGAGCTGACGCTGGCGCGACTGAGCGATCCGAATTTGATGTCCGAGGTGACTCAATCACGGATCGGTTTTCCGATCGTCGTCGTGTTGCCTCAGCTCGCGTTGATCATTCCGTGCGTGGTGGCCGCCTATTTGTCGCCGATGCGGATTCGCCAACGATTGGGTTTGGTTCGCGGCAATTGGCCGGGGTGGGCTTGGTTGTCCGCGATGTTCGCCACGCCGATGGTCGGGATGTTTTCCGGCTTTGTCGGTGGTCTATTTCTGGAAGAAAGCGATCATTTGAAAGAACTGGGAACGATCTTTCGTGATCACGGAGCCAACGGTTTCTTGGTCCCGCTGGCGTTGATGATCGGCGCGACACCGGCGATCTGCGAGGAGTTGCTGTTTCGGGGCTATGTCCAGACACGGCTGACCCAGTCTTTGGGGCCGGTGCTCTCCCGCAGTCTGTTTCCCGGCATGACGCAGACGCTCGGAGCGACGCTGGGCATCTTTATGGCTTCGTTGATCTTCGCCGCGTTTCACATGGATCCGGTGCACGTGATCACGGTGTTCCCGATCGGGCTGTTTTTGGGCTGGATCACGTACCGCAGCGGATCGCTGTTTCCGGCCATGCTGGGACATTTCCTGAACAACACCCTGAGCGTCGTGATCATGGTGTTGGCCCCGGAGGACGCGACCGATACGTTGGACTTGCCGTCGGGCTTATTCCTGATCACGATCCTGGTGGCGGGTATGATCGGGATGATCGGGACCGTGGTCGCTTCGGTTTTCTTCTCCCGGGTCGACGCTCCAGTTTACGACGGCAAAGTTTTATGATTCCATTCCGGCTGGGTTTCGATCATCCGGTGTATCTGTGGCTGCTGGCGGGTGTGCCGTTGATATGGTGGTTCGGTTCCAAGCCGCTGGGTGTGCTGGGCCGTGGACGTCGCGGGTTCGCCTTGTCGTTTCGCACCGTCGTCTGGTCGGCGATCGTCCTGGCCATCGCGGGTGTCCAGATCGTTTGGATCAGCGATCGTGTCACCGTGATGTACGTGTTAGATCAGTCCGAGAGCATTCCGCAAGCCAAGCGTCAAGTGATGCTGGACTACGTCACCAAGAACGTGGCCCGGCACCGCAACGCGACCCGCGAAGACCGCGCGGGGATCATCGTGTTCGGCCGCGACGCGATGATCGAGATGCCGCCGTTCGACGCCGACATCCAAGTCCGCCGTCTGGAAAGTCTGTTGGATCGGACCGACGCGACGAACTTGGAATCCGCGTTGAATCTGGCCCAGGCGTCGATGCCCGAGGACACCGCCCGCCGCATCGTCGTCGTCACCGACGGCAACGAAAACATCGGTCGTGCGACCAAATTGGCGGCCCGCTTGGCCGACGCCGGGATCGGACTCGACGTCGTGCCGGTCGAACTGAGTTCCGGCAGCGAAGTCTTGGTCGAAAAGATCGACCTGCCCAGCGACATTCGCACCGGACAGCCGTTCGAAGCCCGCGTCGTGATCAGCAACTACACCGATCCGAACCGCGCGACCGACGACGCCGACGCCGGGGACGTGCAGGGACTGCTGCGGGTCAAGCAGACCGTCGACGGTGAAGAAACCTTGTTGTTGGAACAGGAGATCGAGCTGAACGACGGCAAGAACGTTTTTCCGCTGCAACACAAGATCCAACAGCCGGCCGCTTACACCTACGAAGCCGAGTTCATTCCGACACGCGACGATGCCGATTCGCTTCGACAGAACAACCGAGCGACCGGATACACCTACGTCCGTGGCAAAGGTCGCGTGCTGTTGATCCAAGATCGCCAACAAGCCGGCGACTACGATTTGCTGATTCAGTCGCTGCGTGATTCGAACATCGAAGTCACGGTGCAATCGACCGGTGCACTTTTCGGTTCCATCGCGGAGCTGCAAGCCTACGACGCGGTGATCTTGGCCGGCGTGCCGCGTGTCGGATCGGGAACCGGCGACGGTCTGGTTTCTTTTACCGATGATCAGATCGAAATGCTGGTGCGGAATACCCAGCAAATGGGCGCGGGATTGCTGATGATCGGTGGCCCCGACGGTTTGGGCGCGGGCGGTTGGGCGGGGACCGAGATTGAAAAAGCGATGCCCGTCGACTTCAAGATCCGCAACACCAAAATCCAAGCGGTCGGCGCATTGGCGATGATCATGCACGCCAGCGAAATGGCCGAAGGCAATTACTGGCAAAAGGTCATCGCTCGCGAGGCCGTCAAGCAACTCGGGCCGGCCGATTACGCGGGGCTGCTGCACTGGAACTTCAGCGGCGATTCGTGGCTGTGGGGCGGGCGGAACGGGCTGATCGAAGTCGGCCCGAACCGACGCGCGATGATGGCGGCGATCGGACGGATGACGCCCGGGGACATGCCGCAGTTTGATCCGGCGATGCGGATGGCCGTGGCGGGATTGACCCGGTCGCCGGCGGCCGTCAAGCACTGCATCATCATCAGCGACGGCGACCCGAGCGATCCGTCACCGGCGACCATCAATTCGTTCAAACAGAACAACATCACGATCAGCACGGTCGCCGTGGCCTCGCACGGGTTGACCGAAAGTCGGCGGCTGGAAAGCATCGCGGCGGCGACCGGCGGCAAGTACCACCAGGTGCAATCCGGCAAAGCGTTGCCCGAGATCTTTCAACGGGAAGCGAGAAGGGTCGCGCGGCCGCTGGTTTTCGAACCGCCCGGCGGCGCGACGCCCGAAATCATTTTCCCGCATCCGTTGCTCGACGGCGTCGACCGCCTGCTGCCGCGGATCGGCGGCTTCGTGCTGACGCAAACCAAAGACAGCCCGCTGGCACAAGTTTTGATTCAATCACCCAAACCGGACTCGCCGGAAAACGCCACGATCCTCGCCGCCTGGACCTACGGGCTCGGACGTACCGCCGTGTTGACCACCGACGCCGGGGCGCGGTGGGCCGGCGACTGGACCCAATGGGGAGATTACGAAAAGTTTTACAGCCAACTGGTGCGTTGGCTGATGCGACCGACCGGGGACACCGGGAAGTTCACGATCGCGACCCAGGTCCGTGACGGTGAGATCGAAGTCATCGTCAATGCGTTGGACCAGGACGATGAGTTCCTGAATTTCCTGGACATGAACGCGTCGGCGCTCGATCCCGATCTGCAACCGCTGCCACTTCGCATGCGACAAGTCGCGCCGGGGCGGTACGTCGGCAGTTTCCCGGCGAGCGTCGCGGGCAGTTATTTCGTCAACGTCGTTCCGGACGCCGGGACCGCGCCTTTGACCACCGGTGTCACGGTTCCGTTCAGCGATGAGTATCGGATCCGCGAAACCAATCAAGCGTTATTGGCCACCCTGGCATCCTTTCAACCCCGGGGCGGACAGACCGGCCGAGTCTCACCGGCACTGACCGACCGCGTCTCCGATGACTTGGTCGCCACCGATTCGTTTCGCGGGGGACTACCGCTGGCCCGCAGCATCAAAGACGCTTGGCCCTGGTTCGTGTTGGCCGCATGCGTGCTGTTCTTGTTCGACGTTTTCGTCCGGCGGGTGGCGATCCATTTCGGTTGGCTGACCCGACGTATCGGTGCGTGGCTGGGCAAACCGACGGCACAGCCCACGCAAACGACGCGGCGACTGGATGAATTGAAAAAGAACAAAGACGCCCTGGAACAATCGATCGCTCGGCGCCGACAAAGCGTTCGCTTCGAACCGACGGTGTCAGCGGGCGACGCCGACGCGGCGGACGCCGATGACTTTTCGGCGCGGCCGCCGGCGAAGTCGGATTCCGCGGACGCGGCCAAGTCGACCGGTTCGGCCGAACCGGAAAAGAGCTACACCGAACGACTGTTGGAAGCCAAACGGCGGTCCAAAAAATGACCTTCGCCCTGAAGAATTCGCCGCGGCTGCGACGCTTGTACGCCACAGCCGTTTTCTATCCCACGTGGGCTTGGAACATTTTGCTCGGTCGTGTGTTGAAAAGCCGACGTTGGTGGGACTCGATCGATCCGCACGTCATCGTCGGCGCGCGACCGTTCACCCGCGACGTCACGCTCTTGTACGGCCAAGGCGTCCGTGCGGTCGTCAACACCTGCGAGGAATACGCCGGTCCGGTGATCGAGTACGATCGGCTGGGCATCGAACAATTACACATTCCGACCACCGACTTTACCCATCCGCGCTTGGACGACGTCAAGACGGCGGTCGAGTTCGTCCAGCATCACGTCACCCTTGGTGACACGGTTTACATCCACTGCAAAGCGGGCCGGGCACGGAGTGCGACCGTGGCGCTGTGTTGGCTGATCAAGTATCGGGGCCTGTCGGCCGATCAGGCTCAGGCGGTGCTGCTTCAGTCACGCCCGCACATCAATCCCCGTTTGACGCGGCGACCGGTCGTGCAGGAATTTTTGGCCGACGGAAAGTTCGCCGATCCGGTCGTCGATCACAGGTAAGGATAGATCTGCTCGTAAGTCCAACGAAGGATCGCCCAGGTGACGCCGATCAATAAGAACGTCCAGGTCAGCACCGCGACGGTCCAGAATAATCGTTCGACGTTATTGAACCGTCGATTGACCCACAGCAGCGGCAGGCCGACCGCTCCGGTCACCAGAAACAGAAAGCCGATCACGGCGAACTTGCTTTGCGAAATTCCGTTGGCCGAGTTTTCCGACCGGACCAAGGTCGCTTCGATGGGCGATGACGGGTGCAAAACGGTCTCGTGAAATGGCGGGCCGGGGACGGTCGATGCCAAGGCGTTGGGATCAGAAGCGTTCGGATCTGTGGTCATGGTTTCGGGTCGTGCTTATTCTCGGCCACGCGATGCGGCGGCCAGTCGGGCTTGAGCTTGTTCCACCAACGGTGCGACGTTGCGGTTGTCGCCGTACAGGTCCACGATGCTGTACCAGATTTGCCTAGCCCCGACGACGTTGCCTTTTCGATAAACGTCCCGGGCTTCGGCAAGTTTGGCCGAAATGATGTTCGCCGCCTCGTCGTCGTCGATCCCTTCCTCTTCAATCATCGCGATCTGACGACGGGCCAGATTCACGAACGGTCGATACTGGTCTTGGTCCCCTAATAGCGTCACGATGCTGCGGTACTGCGCCAAGGCCGCCGCGGCATCGCCGAATCGCTCGAACCGCTGGCCTTCGGCATACAAACGTTCGCCTTCCCCGGACAAGGGCAAATTTCGTTTCATCTTGACCGAGAGCACATGCTCGGCTTCGACCATCTCGACTTGTTCGATCTGATCGCGGACCCAGTCGGCGTGCCGGCCTTCGGGGAACTTTTTTTGCATCGGGATCAGGAAACTGACTTTCGCCTGGATCATCGAATTGCGGGTGTTCTCGGCCAACAATTCCTCGGCCCGGATCCGCATCGCGTCCTCGCCCAGCGGCCACATGAAATAGCCCAGGATCGCCAGCAACACGACCAAACCCGATACCAAAACCCACGGTTTGTCGTACCACGAGGAATCGTCGACGACTTGATCGTCATCCAGATCCACGACGTGCCGCCCCAACAACACGCGAGCTTCGTCTCGGTCCTTCTGGTCGGTGACTTGCAGCGGACTGAAGCCGGACGAGACGTGTTCGGCCACTCCGGTGCGTGACATCGCTCGCCTGCGGACCTCGGCCAGTGCCATCCGCACCGCCGCCGCACCGGCGGGTCTGGCCGCCGGTTTCTTTTGCAGCATCTGGCTGACCAATTTGTCCAACCAGACGGGACAGTCCATCACGATCGATGCCGCCGATGTCGGCTGCACCGTCGACGCGTTCCGCTTGACTTCGTCGACCGAATCACCGTCGACCGGCGGCCGACCGGTCAAGCAGCGATACATCACCGCGCCCAACGAATACAGATCCGCGGCGGGTGACGTCGCGGTTTCGTCATCGAGCGTTTCGGGGGCGCGATAGGCCAGTTGCTCGGCCGTCGCCGGCGTGTTGCCGCGGTACGGTCCGCTGCCGCGGGTCAGCCGCACGTCCAACAGGACGGGACTGAGTCCGGCGAACATGATTTTGTCACTCTGCAAACGACCGTGACAGATCGACCGCCGATGCAGATATTCCAACGCGTCGACCAACGGTTCGGCCATGTCCAAAACCGATTCCCAAGACAATCGCTGACGCCTTTCCAACATCGCGCCGAGCGTTTCACCTTCGACCAACTCGTAGGCCAAATAAGCATCGTTCTGGTCGAAACCGCCGCCGTAACAACGAACGATCGACGGATGCTGAAGCTTCTTCAATTGATCCCACTCGGCCGCAAAGTCCGCTCGCGTTTCCGGCGTGCCGCCGAAAGGGACGGAGAAGATTTTGACCGCGACGGCCGTCTGTTTCTTCAGATGGATCGCCCGCCACACCGAACTCTGCGACGGATGGTCCCCCAATTTTGATTCGATCGCTAAGGGTCCCAAGCGACTGCGAGCCATGGAGAAAACGTCCGTTGATGGGTTCGGGGCATGATCAAAGGAAACGCCCATTATAGCGGCGCGGCGGATGGACGCGCCGCCGCTTTTTTCGCCAGCCGCCGTCGATTCGGCTCGGGCGGCCGCGTCGATCTAATCTTCCGTGCCGATTCCCAGCTGATCGATGAAGTGCGCAAAGACGAGACGCTTTCCCGATTCATAGTCCGCCGGCCGGCCCTCGCAACGTTTCCAGAGGGCGACCTTGGATTCCTCGAATCGCACCAGCTTCTCGGGACTCGAGCGAAAGGCGTCACGCAAACGAATCGATTGGTTCCATGCCGCACAGCCGATCGGCATCAAGAACAATTGGTGCGTCGCTTCCCCGCCTCGCGGTTTCACCAACCGGATCGCGTCGCCGGCCCACTCGGGTGCCGGCAAGCGACGAAAGTAAAGGCCTTCGATGCGATCAGCGGCCTCGTCAAGCTCAACGGGATCCAGACTGCCGGCGATCAGATCGATGACCGGCCGACTGATGCAACCCGGCAATGCCGTCCCGCCGATGTGTTCGATCTGCGTGACTCGGCCTTCGCAAGATTGCAGCACGCCGCTGCGGGTCTGCTCGAACTCTTGACGCCACCGAGGATCTTGATGGGTCAATCGGATTGGGGAATCGTCATCCAAGGCTGCGATCAGGGGCGGTAACGGGAAAGGGTCAAGCGTTGCAACGGGCACATCGCCGTGCCCTGAATGCTACCCGACACTCCTGCCTAGGGGAAGAATCGCCGGTCACGGCGACGACGAGGCTTCGGACCGATCGATGAACTCATCATCGTTCACGTCTAACCGTTCGAATTGTTCGGCAAGGCCCAAAAATTCGTGCCGTGACAAATCCCCATCGCGATTGGCGTCCATCGAGTCGAACCAATCCGTCGCCGCGTCATCCGTTTCGGCTGTCGACGCGTCGAAACCGAGCGAGAAAAGGCTATCGTCTTGCCCGAAAGGCCCGCGCCCCAACTGCACGAGGTAGCAGTCCGGAATCTGCAGCGGATCGATCATCGATCGGTCGAGCTCACGCAGACGTTGCGGCGACCGCGAGATCTCACGCTCGGACAAGATAAAATCGTGATCCGTGTCCAGCAGGGCAAAGACCGCGTCGGGAAACTCCGCGCCCCGCGCTCGAACTTGCGTCTGCCAAAGTTCCCGATCGGACGGTCCTGGTGGCGATTCGATGACTCGGAACATCAACGAAAACGAATCCGTCTGGACGATCAGCCGGCCCGTATCCGCAGCCGACACATGAACGCCGTCGAGTTCGCGGCGGAGGGAAACCGGCTCGATTCTCGGCGCCGGTCTTGTCGGGCCCGAGTCTGTTGCGCCCGAGTCTGTTCCGCCCGAGTCTGTTCCGCCGAACGAAACCCTGAGCGTCAAATCCGCCGGGATCTCCGTCAAACGACTCGCCTCCGCGGGGCTCGTCGTGCCGTCCGCATCGGCATCGATCTGGTCGACGACATCCCAGTCGATCCCGAACGGATGCATGGACCGGAATCGATCGAGTCTGTACGAGACAGACGACCATCGGATGTAACCCTCCAAATCCATCGCAACATCGCCGTGACGAGTCGACCGTTTGCGATCCCATGCGGACGTCCGATCAAGCGTCGGGCTTTCCAGCTCGTTAATGTCGATCCGACGATCATCATTCCGGTCGTCTCGAATCAGTGAATCCGCCGCGGATTCCGCCTCGTCGTCGTCGATCACGCGATCGCCATTGAGATCGATGATTCGAAACAACGCCGCCCGCGTTCGATTCGCCGCGCGATAGGCATCGGTTCCCGCCAGCCGAAACGGCGCGGCGACAACGGAACGGCGATAAAGAAACTTTGTCGCCTCGTCGAATTCCGCCCGTTCGTTTTGATTCGCATCGTATCGCCGGATCACCTCGGACACCTGAGCGTCGGCGACCATCGCGCCGTTACCGAATCGATCGGGGTGCTGATTGACGTGCCGGATCAATTCTTCCCAAGTCGTCGCATCGGGTTGCTCCAGGGAACCGGCCTGACGAATCTCCGAGCGAATCCGAGATTCGAAAACTTCGTCGAGTGCTTTTCCATCGACGCGAATGTCCAAGTCCACCAGCAACAACCCGCCGTCGGTCGGCAGGAACAGTCGAGTCCGCGACGGCGTGTCGACCGACGGGGGCGTCGGCACATCAGGCCGGCTCGACGACGCGACGTCGGGACTTTCCTCGAACACCTCGGGTTCGTCCGCCCGGTCGATCGACTGATCGGTCTCCGAGGCCTCGGCCGTTTCGGCGACCGTCGGATCGACGACCACGGTTTTCTCGGCCTCCGCAACTTCGTCGACGACTCCGGACGCCGTGGTGACGTTGCCGGCCGAGTCGTCTTTGATTCGCTCGACGTTTTCCTTGGCACAGCCTGCCGGCCAAACCCCGACGCATCCCACGGCCGCCCAAACGATGATCGAAGTCAACTTTCGCAGCGCGTGCATCAAAGCAAGACCTCGTCGATCACGTCGCCTTCGGCGATCGCGATCGGTCGACCGCCTTCGGCAACGTTTTCGGTCCAGGGATCCACGCCGAGTGCTGCACACAAGGTCGCCAACAAGTCTTGCTGATTCATTTGTCCATCGGTCACTTCGCTGCCGTCTTCGCTGGTCTGCCCATGGGTCTGCCCGCCCGCGATGCCGCCGCCGGCCAAGACGCAACTGAAGGCTTGCGGATAGTGGTCGCGGCCACCGGTCGCGTTGATGATCGGCGTCCGACCGAACTCGCCGGCCCACAGAATCGTGGTCGTTTCCAGCAATCCACGATCACGCAAATCTTGCATCAACGTCGCCCAACCGAGATCCAGTTCTTCGCTCAGTGTTTTGACACGGGCGAAGTTGTCGGCGTGTGTGTCCCAACCCAACCCGTTGCCCGAACTGACTTCGACGACCGACACGCCACGTTCGACCAACCGCCGCGCCAGCAAGCAGCCCTGTCCGAAGGCCGTCTTGCCATAGCTTTCCCGAATCCCGGCCGGTTCCCCGGACAGGTCAAAGGCCTCACGGGCATCGCTTTGCAGCATTCGAATCGCTGACTCGTACACCGTGTCATGCGCGATCACGTTCCCCGACGGCCGCCCTTGTCGGAAACGCTTTTGCATCGATTCCCAAAGCCGAAGCCGCTCGGCGTTTCGGTTGTCGTCGACGCCGGGATCACGCTGCAAGTAATCGACGTCCAATTTTGGGTACCCATCCTCGCCGGCCGGCCTCGCCATCACCGACGTCGCCGCGTATTTCGGACCCAGAAAACCCGGTCGCAGTGCAAGCCGGGAGAACGGTCCCGGCGCGACGCTGACATAATCCGGCAGTTCGGCCGCACCCCGTCCCAGTTCTTTCGACAAGGAACATCCGATCGACGGATAGGCCACCGGTCCACCAGGAGCGTGACCGGTTCGCATCAACACCGTGCCACGACCGTGATCGCCTTCCTTGGTCGTCAATCCCCGCATGATCGCCAGCGAATCGGCGTGTCCAGACAGTCGCCCCAAGTGTTCGCTGAAAAAGATCCCGGGCACATTCGTCTGGATCGGCTTGATCGGTCCTCCGTTGGCATGGTCCGGCTTCATGTCAAACGTATCAAGCTGACTCGGACCGCCGGCCATCCACAGCAAAATGCAATTTCGATCCTTACCGCCGGCCACTTTCGCCGCCGCCGCAATCCTGGGAAGCCAACCACTACCGGCAGCAAAAACGCCCGACCCCAGACCGGACATCATCCGACGTCGATTGAATCTCGAACGTTTCATCACGTGCCTCGTCTTCGTGCGTGTCAAAAAAACGGCTACGGACATGTCGCGGCTTCGGCGGTGTTCAACAACACCCACAACAGGTCGCCCAAGGCCTCGTCGCGATCCGATCGCTCGGCCTGACTCAGCTGATCCAAAAACCATGCCGCTTCCTCGTCGTCGGGCCGGCGGGAAAGGGTCGCCAAGAACAAGGTCTCCACCCGTTGTCGATCCGTGAAGAAATCGGCCCGGAGTGCCGACGGCAAACCGCTTTTCGAAACGTCGGTGGCCCGACGAATCTCGGGACCGTTGATCATCCCCAAGACCTGTACGACACCGTGCGGGTATTCGCGGGGGTCGAATTCTGTCGCCTTCATACGAGCCACGAACGCCGCGCGAGCGGCGGCGACGACCGGCGACGATACCGGATTCGATCTCAGATAGACATTTTGCAGCAAACTGTCGAAGCTCTGTCTGGCGGTCAAAGTTTTGACTTGCATCACGGCGAAGGACTCCGGCGGAACCGCGGGGGCCGTGACGCGACTGCTGCGTTGGTAAGCCTTGGTTCGTGCGACCGCCGCGTAAACGCTCCGTAAATCGAAACGCTGCCGAACCAAAAAATCTGACAAGAAGTCCAGGATCTCTGGATGGCTGGGCGGATTATCGGCATCCATCGCATCGACGGGATCGACCAAACCTCGGCCGAACATTTGTGCCCAAACACGATTGACCGCGGCCCGAGCCAAGTACGGATTGTCACGCGACGCCATCCAAATGGTCAGCTGTCGCCGCCGGTTGCCGGCCGGGTCCGGTTCCGGGGGCGCGGCCACACCGGGATAACCCGGCGACACGATTTCATCGGATCCGGGAAAACGGACTTCGCCCTCGCGGCGATCGGTGACGAACGTGGGACCGCCCGCCGCGCCACTGTGTTGCTTCATCCGAGCAAAGAAGGCGGCGTAACGCCAAAAGTCTTTCTGCGTCCAACGATCAAAGGGATGGTCATGGCACTGCGCACACTGCAATTGCAACCCTAAAAAAATCCGCGAGGTCGCGGTGGCGATCTTCTCCGGTGCAAGATCCTGTGACGTGAAAAACACGGTCGGCCCCGAATCGTCCGGTCCGGCGGCCGTCAAGAAATCGGCGACGAAGCGATCGTAGCGAACGTTCGCGACGAACTGATCTTCCAGCCAACGGTGCAACGTCTCGCCCGCACCGGGACGCCCCGAGGGTGCCGGATCGTCCGGCAGCAAGATCCGCGACCATGAATCGGCCGAGTGAGTGGCAAAGCGTCGGGATCGCAACAGTTCGTCGATCAACCTGACGCGTTTGTCGGGTGCGGAGTCGTCCAAAAACCGACGCAGCGGCACGACCGGCGGAGCCACGCCGACCAAGTCCAACCAGACACGACGACAAAACTCCGCGTCATCACTGTCCGGCGCGGGGGTGATGGCGTGCCGTCGCCAGGATTCCGCTAACAGGTCATCGATCCGCCTTGCCGCCGAAACCACCGCGGCGTCAGCGCCACCGACGGCATCGTCGGATGCCGCAAGACGCCGCGCCGCGATCGGCCCAACCGCGCCCGACAGGAAAACGGAAACGTACAGAAAGAGAAGGGAAACACGCATCGCCGCGGACAAGACAAGTGGAACAAGCACGGACATTCGCCCGCCTTCATCCTATCGCAATGTTCGTCGCCATGCGGTTTCAGCCGGTAGCCCGGTATCAGCAATAAGCCGGGCCGTAGCCGCCGGTCAGTTCACGTCCGACGTCGACGATCGACCGGGCGATGCGATAACCGGCGGACGTTTCGTTGACCTCGGACGACCGGTCCGACGGAGCCGGGTCGGGTCGCATCGGACCGGGTTGGGGATCGGCCGCCGGCGGATAGGTGGCCGCCGGCGCGGACGCCACCGCATTTTCCTTGGTCCGCAATTCGCCCCGCAAAATCTTGATCTCCTCCGGTGCCTGGATGGAGATCTTCACCTTGGACTGACGCATTTCCGAGATACGGATGGTGATGCCCAACGAGGGCAAAAGAATCTCTTCGCCCAATTTCCTTGATACGACCAGCATGTTTTCGTTCCTTCGATGATCAGATTCGCTTTCGACACACGAACAACTTATCCACCAACTCAGGTCGGTGCAAGTGTACACCTGAAAATTCTGACAGGTTCCGATGGCGGAAGGCGTCTGCCCTGGGATGACGACTCATCGCGTCCTCGACGACACCGGTTCACCTCGGTTTTTCGTCCTGGTCCGAAGGCGTTCCCGCCGACGATCGGAAACGGCTCGCCTCAGGCGGCTTTACGCTTGGCGCGTTTCTTTGGCTTGGCCTTTTTTAGGGCTTCGGATTTCGCATCCTCGACGGCCATGAAAGCTTCACGCAAATCGTCGTCCTCCACGTCCTTCAGCAACGGTGCGACGGGGTCGTCGATTCGTTCAAGCTCTTTGGCCAACATCGCTCGCAGAAGGCCTCGCTCGTTGGCGGCGGACGCGGAGCCGATCAGGTTTTTGCGACAATCGGGGTCCTCGGAAACCAGGTACAGTTCTTCGACCGTCCGATGATCATAAACGTCCACACGCTTTGCCATCGCCGAATCCGACTTCGCGATCTCACGCATCCGCCGCGCCGTCGCGGTACCGTTGGTCGCGGTGGCAAAAACTCGCTCGCCGTTGCTCCAGGGGTTGTAAATGTACAACCATTTCTCGTTTTGGATCGCTCGCATCGGGTGCCGATTTCTGCCCGAGTTTTCGTTGTATTGCTTGACGACGTGGTCACGGCCTCTCTGAGTCTGCCCACGCAAAAGCGGTGCGAAGGAACGTCCGTGCAGACGTTCCGGCGTCGGATGCTTCGCCCGCATCACGTCCAACAACGTCGGCAGAAAATCGATCGCCGAAACGAAGTGATCGTCGTCGACGTCGGCCGCCTCGGTGACACCCGGCCAGCGGACCATCAGGGGCGTGCGGGTGCTGTGATGATACAGCTGCGTTTTTGCGAAAGGCAGCGGCATTCCGTGATCCGACAGAAACATGACGAACGTGTCGTCGGCCTGGCCGGATTCTTGTAAGGCTTTCAAGATGCTGGCGAAGGCGTCATCGGCGCGGCGAACACTGCTGTAGTAAATCGCCAGTTCGTCACGCACGGCGGGATCATCGAACAAGAACCCCGGAACCACGACGTCGTCGGCATCGAAGACCTTGGTGGGCACGTGCGGATCGGTTTTTTTCTCGGAGTAACCTTGCGTGTAGAAAGGCTTGTGCGGATCGGAGATGTTGACCACCAAGCAGAACGGCTTGCCCGCCTGCCGTGCCATGTCGATTCCACGCTTGGTCGATTCGCCGAAGCTGCGGGCGTCTTTCTTGTGATACGCCTTTCCCGATGCGTCTTGGTCCAGCACCGCGTCCCAGGCGTAGGGCACATAGGGCGTGCTGTGATTGACCTTGCCACGGATGCCCGTGAAGTAGCCCGCGTCCTTGGCCAGATCGCAAAGCACCGGATAATCCGGGTCGGGGTTTTGCCGAAAGCCTTCCACCCCGTTGACGTGGCTGTAAAGGCCCGACCACATCAGATTGCGTCCCGGCATGCAATTGCCCACCAGGACGTGAGCCTTTTCGAATTTCATCGCCGTCTTGGCGAATTCGTCCATCGTCGGCGTCGTGTCGGACACTCCGCATCCGTACACACCGATCGAATCGCACGACATGTCATCGACCGTGACGATCAAGACGTTCGGAGACGAACCCTCCTGGGCCAGAACGCTGCCGACCATACAAAGCGAAAGCCAAAGCATCGGCAAAAATCTGGGACAGATACGGTTCATCGTGCGTTCTCCGAATAAAGCGTGGACAAAGAAGTCATCCGTTCCGTGACATCTTATCGGATTCGCCCCGCCGACGTCGGCGTTACTGATCGCCCGTCATTTCCCACAGCACGCCGCGGGAGGTTTCCGGATCGATGAAACCGGCTTTCCGCCCGAGCGGGCCGTCATGCGGCACCGGACTTCTCGCGGTCATCCCTCGGTCCGGCAACGCTGCCAACGTTTCGGTCACATCGGCGGTGGCAAAGCACAGGTGATGCAGCCCTTCGCCGTGCCGGTCCAAGTGAACACGCAGCGGATGATCCTCGGTCAACGGCTGGACGAGCTGCAGATGCACGTTGCCCATGTCCAGGTGCGTCAAACGGACGTTGCCGCTCGGAATCCGTTCGTCAATGACGACCGGCAAACCCAGCTTGTCTCGGTAAAAAAGCAACGCCTCGTCGGTGTCACGAACCACGATCGCGATGTGATCGAGCTTTCGGAAAAGCGGAGTGTTCATGAGTTTTCGTTCGACCGTCTAAGAGAGTATTTCGAAGGCTTTCAGCAGGGCATCGTCGTCACCGACGTTGCCGGGGAAGACGACGTAGGCCAAGCCGGGCATGCGACTTTCGTCTTGCAATCGCCACACCGGGACGCCCGGCAGAATCTGTCCCAGAACGATCGCACGCCGGACTTCCAGACCCCTCGTCGCGACGTCGCTGGAGGTGATGCCGCCTTTGGCGATCAGGAAACGAAGCGGCACGGTGATGCCGCGGACGACTTCGACGATCGCGGCGGAAACCGTGCCCCCGATCCTGAGACTGCTGTCGGCGTCTCGGCCGGTCACCAATTTCCTGGACGTGTGCAGGACGACGTGACGCCCGGCTTGGAAAAGGGCGTTCACGCGCGTGGCGATTTCGTGGGTGTGACCTGTCGCCCGGCCGTCCAGCAATTCATCGACATTCAAGACAACGGATTCGAAATCGTCACGTGATTCGAACAATCGATTCAGCTGCGCGGTCGACTTGGGAACATACGAACCGACGACGACCAGCCCCGCCGCCGCGGCAGGATTGATCATCACCGCCGGGGAAAGCAGTGGTTGCGGATCCAAACCCGCATACGTCTGGACGAAACTGGCCGCCGTGCGATAGATGAACCGCTTGCCCGATGACTCGGCCGGCATCGCCGCCGCCACGAAAGCCTGGACGTCGCGCAAACAAGCCGCATTGACCACACAAACCTCGCCGGACGCCATCGCGATCAAACGCTCCGTGATGAGCTGCTGATGGCCCCCGCGTAATTCCGCCAGACCGACGGAGTGAACTCGTGCGGGATCAAACCCCTGACCGTGCTTCTCGACCACCCAATCGATCAGATTCGAATTCGTGAATCCGAAAGTCGCGTCCTTGGCGAAAGGAGTCTCCGCGGCGGGCACGAGGGTTTCCCCCCCGGCGACGTAATGAACGTCCCGGATCGTGTAGCGACCGCCCTGCAAAAAGAACGGCACGATGACATGGATCGCGTCCGGATGACCGATCGCGGCGGCCAACGCGTCGACCTCCGCCGGGTAATGTCCGCGGAGCGTCGAATCGCTCCGACTGATGACCGTGAAAGGACGGCCCGTTCGCGCCGCGGCTTCGACCAAGTTGACCCCGATTTGCCGCGTGATCGCAACGGCGTCGGCCGTCGACAGCGAACGGGAATTCGTCAGGATGTAAAACAGAGGCGAGTCACGGGAGAATTCATCGGCCAGTCGATCCGGCGTCCAGGTCGTCAGCACCGGCGTGTCGTGGACCGTCTGCGTGCCCGTCGGATCATCATCCAAGACGACGATCTTGCGGTTCGACTCGGCACGCAGCCCGCGAATCCTTGGTAACAGCGAATCGCCGGGCACCTTCGGCAGACCGTCGAGTGTGGATGAAAGAGATAACGTCATGATTCGCGTTTTCTTTGTTCTAGCCTTCTTCGATTGCAAAGGCGCGGCACGGCGCCCCGTCGCCGTCGGCGATCTTCAACGGCACCGCGCCGAAGGTGCAGCTTTCGCCTGGCAGTTGATCCAACCGCGTCAACCCTTCCACGATGATCACGCCGCCGCCCAGCAGGATCTTGTGAATCTTCGTCACCGCCGCCAAGTCATTGACGTCCGCCACCGAGGGCGGTTCGACGCCGACCATCCGCACGCCATGATCGACCATCCAAGTCGCCAGTTCGGGACTGATCGGCTGAAAGTGATCTCGGTAGTGATCGGGATCCCCGACGTGACGACTCCACAGGGTCCGCAACAGCAACCCGTCGCCGCGTTCCAACTTCGTGGCGACGTCGCCGAGATGCGTGACCGTGATCGGCTCGCGATCCGGCAAGTCCGTCAGGTCGACGATCCACGCTTTGCCGATACAGTCCGAAAGCGGAATCCGGTCGATCGTCTGGTCACCGGCATCGAAATGCACCGGCGCGTCCATGTGCGTCCCGCTGTGCGAATACAAATGCAGCATCCTGGCGTTCCAACCGTCTTCGGCCACCGTGTATTTGGTCTCAAATTCCACACCACGCATGCCGTGTTCCAAACGCAGCGTCAGATCGATGACTTTCATGGCGATGGTGATTCCCAGCATCCCGTTTCGGCGGAACGATACATGGCTTCTTGAACGGCGATGCTTTTCAAATAGTTTTCGCCGCTGGTTTCGAAATCTTCGCCGCTCCGCAAGCAGTCGACGAAGTGTTGCTGCGTCGCGTGAACGCAGTCCCCGGAGAACCCACGTCGGCTCGCCGCGTATTCATGGTCTCTTTCGGATTCGCCCAAGTTTTGAATCGTCAGCCGCCCGTCGCCGTCCAATCGAATCGTCCCGCCGTTGCCCTCGACCAACAATTCGCCGAACGTGTAACGCGGATCTTTGGCCGTGGTTTCGTTGAAGCGATTCGCGTCGTAGACGCCGACGCCTTGTCGGAATTTCATCACCGCCAGCGCCGTGTCCTCGCCGGCGATGACGGGATTCAATCGGCGATGAAAACACCACGCCTGCTGAATTTCGCCGCCCAGGTATCGAAACGTGTCGATGGTATGAATGCCGGCTTCGAACAGCAGGAATTTTTTCATCGTTTGAAAGTACGGCTGGCGTGCCATGTACGCGTCATCACCGAACCCGTCGCCCTGTCGATTGCGAAAGCTGATCGTGTGCAATTTGTCGCCGATTTCACCGGCCTGCATCAATTGATTGATCTCGCGATACCAGGGTTGGAAACGAAAATTCTCGTGAACCATGAAACGAACACCCGCGCGGGCGGCGACGTCGACGATTCGTCGGGCCTCGTCGGACGTCGGTGCGAGCGGTTTTTGGCAAATCATCGCCAGGTTCCGCGACGCGACGTCGCTGACGATCGAAAGGTGACTGTCCGGCCGCGTGATGATGTCCACAAAATCGACCTCGGTCTGATCCAGCATCGATCGATAATCGTCAAAGACTCGATCGACACCGAATTCTGAAGCGACTCGGCCGGCTTTGTCGCGATCGACGTCGCAGACCGCGGCGATCTCGACGCCGTCGATGCGATTCCAGGCGTCCAAATGAAAGTGACTGAAATAGCCGGCTCCGATCACGGCAACTTGGAACTTTTTCATGTCGCATTTCCCCCGGATAGCTCGTCTTGCATCGCGAGGTCCGGGCGGATGCGAAACCACATGAAAATGGCAAGGATGTTCAGGCCCGCAGCCAGATAAAAGAACGGTTCATGGGATCCGAACCAAGCGACCAGGTAAGGGAACGAAAGTGCGGTCGTGAACGATCCCAGGTTGCCGATCATGTTCATGGCGCCCGAGACCGCGCCGGCGTTCTTGCCGCCGATGTCCATGCAAGTCGACCAAGAAGGACTGAGAATCATGTCGCTGCCGAAAATCGCCAAACACATGCAAGCGACCGCCGTTTGCGGCGAATCCATGTTGACGCACAAGGACATCCCGATCGCGGCAAAGAAGAAACCGATCGCGGCGGGCAAACGCCGGGAAAGTTGCCATTTGCCTTGGCTGTAAAGACGATCGACGGTGAACCCCGCGATCCAGTTTCCCAGCACGCCAAACAACAACGGGGCCGCCGCGTAATAACCGGTTTGTTCCCGACTGAGCGAATACGTTTCCTTCAAGTACGGAAAGAACCAACTGACGGTAAAGAAGAACGTAAAATTATGAGCGACGTACTGCACCATCAGCATCAGCATGTTCTTGGATCTCAACATGCGAAGAAACGGGATCGACGCGGCGGTTGCGGGCGGCGTTGCCGAAGTCGTCTCCGCGACTTCCCGGTCCAGATCGTCCAGATCACCTGGGCGCTTCGGGTCGCGTGTTCGCACGATGTGGCTCGCTTCGCTTTCGGATACGGCAAAGTGTTCCTCCGGCGTGTCGCGAAACAACACGAACCATAGAATTGCAAACCCGATGCCGATGAAGCCGAAGAACCAAAACGTTTGTTGCCACCCGCCCAGCGCGCCCATCAGCCAAACGACGCCGGGCATTGCCAGAGCCGCCCCCAGACGGCCTCCCGAAAAGCTGATCGAATTCGTGATGCCGCGTTCGTTCATCGGCAACCACTGGGTGAACGCCCGGGCCAGCGTGGGATAGCCGCCGGCTTCCCCCATTCCGAACAAAAACCGCAACACCAACATCGGTGCGAAGCCTCGCAGGACGCCGGTCAGTGCCGTGAACATCGACCAGACCAACACCACGACCGCCATCACCTTTCGCGGTCCGAACCGGTCGGCCATCTTGCCGCCGGGAACTTGGAACAAGGCGTAGCCGAGCGCGAAGATGGACATCACCCAGCCCATCTGGGTATCCGAAAAACCCAAGTCGCCCTGCATTTCGCCTTTGGCCGCCGAGATGCAAGCGCGATCGACCCACATCAATACCGAAACCAGGAACGCCCCGAAGATCAAAAAAAAGCGAACGGGCATGAGGAGGCTGGCCGAGTTCGAGACGGGTTGATGCCGGACGAGGGAACAAGGGACGCCGGCGCGAACCGGCAAACCGAAGCAGATGATACCGCCTGAGTCGGGCCCGTGTGGGGGACCAGCCTTCGGTTAAATCTCGCCGAGTTGCTTGAGGAATCGCAACTGTTGGACGACTTGCGCGTCGCGGCGGCGGACGACCTCGGCCGCGTCCCGCTGACTCCAATCGTAAAATCCTTTGCCCGTCTTCACGCCCAGATCGCCGGCGGCCAATTTGTCGGTCAAGGCTTGCCCCGGTTCGGTGTTGCCGGCCAGCGAGGGCGCCAGATACCGTTGCACCCGTTCCACCAAATCGATGCCGACGTAGTCCATGTTCTCCATCGGCCCGAGCAGCGGCAGTCGAAGCGCAAAGGTCAGCTTCACGATCCGGTCGACGTCCTGGGCGGTGCAAACGCCGGTTTCCACCAAGTGAATGGCTTCCCGCCACATCGCGTGCATCAGGCGGTTGCCGACAAAACCGGGGACGTCTTTGCAGACGACGGGAATCTTGCCGATCCGCCGCATCAGGTCACAGCCCAACCGAACCATCGACTCCGGCGTCGCTTCGCCCCGCACCATTTCGACGACGGGAATCAAGTGCGGCGGGTTCCAAAAATGGGCGCCGACCAGTTTGTCTTGCAACTCGGATCGACGGCCCATCTCCGTGATCGACAGTCCGCTGGTTGCCGACAGAAACAACGTGTCACGTCTTGGCGCGTCTTTGAATCGGCGGAGCAATTCGACCTTTTCGGCCATGACTTCGACGATGCAGTCCAAAAGCACATCGGCTCGGTGGTCGAGTTCCTGGAAATCGGATTCCGAGACGATCTGGCCGCCGAGGACGACTTCCGCGTCGGAATTCTCGTCGCACCAACGATCCATTTCGTCCAGCGATCCGCGGACCGCGGCCAGCTTCTCCTGATCGCGTCCCCACAACAACACCCGATAACCGGCTCGCTTGAATCCCACCGCACAGGCGGATCCCATTTGGCCGATGCCGCAGATCCCGATCGTGCGAATCTCGTCCGGCTTCACGATGCGACTCCGCCCGACTGAAGTTGGCGATCCAGCGAACCGCTGATCAGATCGGTGATCTCGACGGTCGAAAGTTTTCCGCCCATGTCGGCGGTTCGCCGTGACGGATCGGACAACACGTCGGCGACGGCGGCATGAAGCGCCGCGGCGGCACGCTTGGTTTCCCCGTGACCGAGCCAATCCAACATCATCGCGGTCGACAGGTGCATCGCGATCGGATTGGCGAGTCCACGTCCGGCGATGTCGGGAGCCGATCCGTGAGAAGGCTGAAAGACCGCGGCGGTTTCGCCGATGTCACCCGAGGGCGCCATGCCCATTCCGCCGACGATTCCGGCCGCCAGGTCGCTCAAGATGTCGCCGAACATGTTTTCGGTCACCATCACGTCAAAGTCTTGGGGCCGCCGGACCAAGAACAAGGCCGCCGCGTCGACGTAAACGTGATCCGCCGTGATGTCCGGAAAGTCTTTGGCGACCTCGTCGAAGATGTGACGAAAGTAAACCATGGATGACAGCACGTTGGCTTTATCGATCAGGGACACCTTCTTTGCCTTGTTTCGTAGACGTGCGATTTCGAAGGACAGGCGACAAACTCGCTCGGCGGCCTTCCTCGTGATTCGCATCTCGTTGATCGCCTCGTCGGCCTCCAAATCCGCAACGGCTTCGCGGCCGTAAAACAAGCCCTCGGTGCTTTCACGCACTAAAACGAAATCGATGTCTCCCGCGCCATAACCCTTCAGCGGCGTGTCCGAGTCGTGATACAGTTTGATCGGTCGCACGCCGCCATAGAGCTGCAGTTTTTCCCGCAGGTCCAACTGTGGTGCGATCTCCTTGCCGTTGGGATAACGAACGTCGGGAAGCCCCATCGCACCCAGGAGCACCGCGTCGGATGCTTCACAGGCGTCGAAGGCCGACGGTGGCAACGCTTCGCCGGTTTTCTTGTACTGCCCCACGCCGACGCTGTGGTGGTCCAGTTCGAATTCGACGCCATCTAAATGTGGCTGCATCTGCCGGAGCAGTCGGACGGATTGATCACAGACTTCCGGGCCGATTCCGTCGCCACCCAAGACGACGATGCGAAAAGAGTTTGTCATGATTCAGGAAACGCACGAGTGGGAACGATCAACGGTCGACCCGCAAAGCGTCGACCCGCAAAGCATCGTTCAGCTCGATGCTGTCGGCAACAGGGCGACGTGATGATCGAAAGGAAGGCACGACCGGACACGGGCAGACAAAACCGGCAAGTCACGTCAGAATGTCCCCCGAGGGTCGGATCACCGATCGTCCACTCGTCCGCTTCGGCAGACTCGCGCGTCACCGTCGCCGAATTCGGGTACCTCGCGGAAAGACAATCGTAAGGAGCTGTTTGTGACCGATACAGGATGGGCCGAACTGGCAGCCGCGGGATTCCTTCCCCAGGACAGAATGCGCGGCGAAGAACTTTTTGCGCGCCGGACGGTCCAAATCACCGCCATCGGGACCTGCGGTGTGTTGGGCATCGTGGAGGGGCGCCAGCAAAGCGACTACATCGTCGGACTGGATTTTCAGAACATCCGCGACGGCTTTCTCGGTGCGGAATGCGAATGCCGAAGGTTTGAGGACACCCTCGGGTGCAAACACGTGTGGGCGATGATCCGCGCGTTGCAAACCTACGACTTGCCTCAACCTCCGGTGAACCGGTTCGAGCTTTACGAATGCGATTGCACCGAGATCGAAATCGGCGATCCGCTGCGTGTCCGAACGTCCGGCGACCGCGATGCGGCGATCACCCGATCCGAGTCGACGAAATCGCTGCCACGCTGGCAACAACAATTGCAAACGCTCGGGTTGGCCTCGGCGGGTCGACCGGACACGAGCTTGCCGGCCTTTCATCAGGAAGTCGCGACGAATGCCCAGTTGTGGTTCGTCCTCGCGCTTTCGGACTTTGCCGACACCGAACCGTTGTCCGTCCACATCTATCGCGGCAAAAAGAAGAAGGACGGCAACTTCGGCAAGCCACAATTGACGTCGATGCCAGCTTACAACGTCGAATCATTGACCGATCCCGCCGAACTTAAGGCATTCTCTTTTCTGGAAACGAGCGAAACGTCAGCTTACGGCTATCGGCTTTACCAGTCATCGTCGAGTCAATTCAGCCTGCAGTCCAAACTGCTTCGCCCCGGATTGTCAGCCCTGGCATCCAGCGGACGTTTCGTCTGGACGATGGAACCCTCGAAATACTTGTCGGATCCGCGACCTTTGACGTTCGACGACGGGCCGCTGTGGTCGTTGAAAGTTTCCATCGCTCCGCACGTCGGAGAGGACGGGGTCCGACGAATTCGGGTCACGCCTTCACTCGTTCGCGACAATCCTTCGACCGGTTCAGCCGACGGGGAAACCGAGTCGTTGAAGATCGACGATGTCGTCGGCGTGTCTCAAGACGGCGTGCTGCTGCGATCCGAGCGAATCGGGCTGATCGGTGCTGAAGACGTCGGCCTGGTGCGAGGATTCCAACAAACCGGCCGGATCGAGGTTCCGCTTCGAAACCTGCCCGCCTTGATGGGGCAAATCATTCAGTGGCAGACGACGCAACTGGACCTGCACGACGACCTGCCCATCGAAGTCCGGCAACCCGAACCTCGACCGCGTCTGCACCTTTCGTCACCGGAAAATCATCAGGACAGCCTGCGGGCGGACGTCATCATGATATATGACGATCAGGAAATCGACGTGTTGTCGCCGAAGTCGTGGTTTTGGGACGCAAGCGACAAAACCGTGTTGCGCCGCGACCGAGCCGCCGAGGACCGCCGATTGGCCCAACTGCCGGTGAACTGTTTTCGGCGGGGCCCCCTCGAAGGACACGTTTCGTTGCTCCGCAAGGAACTACCCGACACGGTGACCGAATTGACCTCGCTGGGCTGGGAAATCGTCGCCGACGGCAACGTGATGAAGCGGGCGGGCGGATTTCACATCGAAGTCGAATCGGGACAAGACTGGTTCGATGTCCACGCCAACGCGGATTTCGGCGGGCAAGTCGTTTCGCTACCCGAGCTGTTGCTCGCGCAACGCAAAGGTCAACATTACATCGTGCTAGACGACGGGTCCCACGGTATTCTGCCACAGGAGTGGTTGGCCAAGTTCGGCGACTTGGAGAAAACCGGCACGGTCCAAGACGACGCGATTCGGTTCACTCAAACACAGGCCTTGCTGCTCGACGCCATGCTGGCCGAACACCAGGACGTTTCCCTGGATCGCGCGTTCCAGGCTTGGTGCGAAAAGCTGAACGGTTTCGAAGGAATCGCGCCGGCCGATGCACCGGAGGGCTTCCAAGGCCGGCTTCGAGAGTATCAGCAACTGGGTTTGGGGTGGCTGAATTTCCTCAACGAATTTCGCTTGGGCGGATGCTTGGCCGATGACATGGGCTTGGGAAAAACGATCCAAGTCCTCTCTTTGCTGCAACAGCGTCAAACGAGAGAGCGCGATCCGGATGAAAGCCGATTGCCGTCACTGATCGTCGTCCCGAAAAGCTTGATCTTCAACTGGATCGACGAAGCTTCCAAGTTCACGCCGAACTTGAAAGTCGCCAGTTACCACGGGACCGAACGGACCGAACTGCGAGATTCGCTGGGCGACTACGACGCGATCGTCACGACCTACGGGACGCTGCGAAATGATGCGGCAATCCTGCGGAACGTCGCTTTCGATTACGTCATTTTGGACGAGGCCCAGGCGATCAAGAACCCGCAATCCCAAGCCTCCAAGGCGTCGCGATTGATGAACGCCCGGCATCGTCTGGCGATGACCGGAACGCCGGTCGAAAATCACTTGGGAGACCTGTGGTCGCTGTTCGATTTCCTGAATCCCGGCATGCTGGGAAACTCGTTGGGGTCGGCAAGGATGGGCGCGACCGCGGAAGACGAACAACACACCAACCACGTCGCCAAGGCGCTGCGGCCGTTCATTTTGCGACGGACGAAAAAGCAAGTTCTGACCGAACTGCCCGACAAGACCGAACAGACCTTGTACTGCGACATGGAACCGAAACAGCGAAAACTTTACAACGAACTCCGCGATCATTATCGCAATCTGATCACCGGAAAGGTCGCCGAAGTCGGGCTGGCCAAAAGCAAAATCCACGTCTTGGAAGCCTTGCTGAGGTTGCGACAAGCCGCTTGCGATCCCCGATTGGTCAACGCCGGCTGTGGCGTCACCGGTGCCAAACTGGATCTGATCGTCGAACAACTCGGCGAACTGGTCGACGAGAATCACAAGGCGCTGGTGTTCTCGCAATTCACGTCCTTGCTCTCTTTATTGCGTGCCGAATTGGATGCGAAAGGTTGGCGATACGAGTACCTGGACGGCAAAACCCTCAAGCGGGATCAACACGTCCAGCGATTCCAGGAAGATGAGAGTTGCCACCTGTTTCTGATCAGCTTGAAGGCCGGCGGACACGGTCTGAATCTGACCGCCGCCGACTACGTCTTTATCTTGGACCCGTGGTGGAATCCCGCCGTCGAAGCCCAAGCGATCGATCGGGCACACCGCATGGGACAAACCAAATCGGTCAACGCGTACCGCATGATCTGTCGCGACACGGTCGAAGAGAAAATCGTCGACCTGCAGGCGTCCAAACGCAAACTGGCCGACGCGATCATCAGCCAAAAGCAAAGCTTGATCAGCGAACTGACCAGCGACGACCTGCGAATGTTGTTCGAGTAACAACGGTTCACGCAAAGGTCGCCGAATACGAATGCAAGTGTTCGCGAAACTCGCGAAGCAAACGGCTTTGAAACCGATACGGATTCCAAACCGCCGCCACGGTTCGTTTCGGCTTGGCACCGTGCAGAGACCGATAGACTCGACGCTTGGTTTTGTCCAGCTTTTTGGCCATCTCGGGGATCATCGAAACGCCGTGACCGAGAGAGACGAGCTCTTGGACCATGACCAGTTGACTGGTTCGCTCGACGGCTACCGGTTCAATGGAACGTTGCCGACAGAACGAGCTGATGCTGTCCGACAAACAATGCGCTTCATCCAACAGCACGAAGGGGTAATGTTCGACATCGGCGATTCGCACTTGTTTCTTCTTGGCAAGCGGATGATCCGGCGGCATGACGAGGCTCAGTTCTTCGTCGAACAGTTTCTCCACTTCGACGTAGCGGGTGGGAACCGGCAGCGCCAAGATGGCGACGTCCAACTCACCCTGCTTGCATCGTTTCATCAGACTCTCGGTGACGTCTTCCTGAACGATCAACGACGCTTTGGGATACCGACCCGAAAAGTGTCGCAGGAAATCCGGCAAAAAATACGGGGCAATCGTCGGAATGGCCCCGATGCGAATGCGCCCGCTTTGCCCGTCGTCGCAAATCTCCGCCTTCGTGTCTTCAAGAATGAGCAAGATCTGTTCCGCGCGATTCTGAAACAGCAAGCCGGCATCGGTCAAATCGACCGAACGTGGCTTCCGCTCCAGTAGCGGTTGCCCCAATTCTTCCTCCAGACGCTGGATCGATCGACTCAAGGCCGACTGCGACATCGCGAGCCGCTGGGCGGCGTGGGTGAAATTTCGCAATTCGACGACGCACTGGAAATGAATCAGTTGCTCGGTATCCATCGTCTCGGCGCCTTGGGACGGCGGGGTTCACTCGGCCGCGTCGGGGACATCGACACATACGATGCACTTAACGCATGGCTAGTATCCTAACGATGCATTGGACTGGAGTTCAGTCGGCGTCAATAATTTAGTGGAGCCGGCGGGCAAGCCCAGCGAAACCGCCGACCCTCGTTCCCATCCCCATCGAAGGAGTTGTCATGAGACAGAGATATTTGCTTTCCGTGTTCACCGCCCTGGTCGCCAGCGGCATGGTGGTCGCGGAGCCGCCCCCGACATCCGGCCCCGAAACCGGCGGAGTCCCGAGCGGCCAGTGCCCCGTGATGGGGACGCCCATGGATGTCACCGGCCGACACACGGCCGCCGGAACCTACACCAACGGCGACTGGTGGCCGAAAAAGTTGAACCTCGCGATCCTTCATCAGAACTCTGCCAAGGGCAATCCGATGGGTCAGGATTTCGATTACGCCGAGCAATTCAAGAAGCTGGATTTGAACGCCGTCAAGAAAGACATCGGTGATTTGCTGACGACGTCGCAGGACTGGTGGCCCGCCGACTACGGCAACTACGGCCCGTTGTTCATTCGCATGGCATGGCACAGCGCCGGAACGTATCGGGAGACCGACGGTCGGGGCGGCTCCGGTTACGGCACCCAACGTTTCGCGCCGCTGAACAGCTGGCCCGACAACGCCAACCTGGACAAAGCCCGTCGGCTGCTGTGGCCGATCAAGCAGAAATACGGCAAAAAGATCTCTTGGGCCGACTTGATGGTGCTGACCGGAAATGTCGCGTTGGAATCGATGGGCTTGGAAACCATCGGATTTGCCGGCGGACGCGAGGACGTCTGGGAACCTCAACAAGACGTCAACTGGGGCCCCGAGACGAAATGGTTGGGCGACAAACGTTACACCGGCGACCGAGAACTCGAGAACCCCTTGGCCGCGGTCCAGATGGGTCTGATCTACGTCAACCCGGAAGGCCCCAACGGCAAGCCGGATCCGATCGCCGCCGCGAAAGACATTCGCGAAACGTTCGCTCGGATGGCGATGAACGATGAAGAGACGGTGGCGCTGATCGCCGGCGGCCACACGTTCGGTAAATCCCACGGTGCCGCCGATCCCAGCCGGTTCGTCGGCCCGGAACCCGAGGGCGCGGGACTGGAACAACAGGGGCTCGGCTGGAAAAACACTTTCGGCAGCGGCAACGCGGGAGACACCATCACCAGCGGCTTGGAGGGTGCTTGGACGTCCACGCCGACGGAGTGGTCCAACGGCTACTTCGAAAACCTTTTCGGCTACGAATGGAAGTTGACCAAAAGCCCCGCCGGCGCTTGGCAGTGGACGCCCGAGGACGAATCGGCCGAGGGGACCGTGCCGGATGCCCACGATCCGGAAAAATCTCATGCCCCGATGATGTTCACGACAGACATCGCGCTGAAGATGGATCCGATCTACGAACCCATCTCGAAAGACTTTTACGAAAACCCGGACCAGTTCGCGAAGGCTTTTGCCAAGGCTTGGTACAAACTGACTCACCGCGACATGGGCCCGGTCTCGCGATTGCTCGGCCCGGAAGTCGCCGAGCCGCAACTGTGGCAAGATCCGATTCCCGCAGTGGATCATGAACTGATCGACAAGCAAGATATCGCCGCGTTGAAGACCCAGTTACTGGATTCGGGACTTTCCGTTTCTCAACTGGTCAAAACCGCGTGGGCGTCCGCGTCGACTTTCCGTGTCACCGACAAGCGTGGCGGAGCCAACGGGGCACGACTTCGCCTGGCGCCTCAGAAAGACTGGGAAGTCAACGAGCCGGCCGAGCTTTCGAACATCTTGCAAACGCTTGAAACGATCCGAAAGCAGTTCAACGACGCTCAAACCGCTGACGAATCGGCCGGCGGCAAGAAGGTCTCGCTCGCCGATCTGATCGTTCTCGGTGGCTGTGCGGCCATCGAGCAAGCCGCCAAGAACGCCGGACACGACTTGCAAGTCCCGTTCGTGCCCGGACGCACCGACGCGACGCCGGAACAGACCGACGTCGAATCCTTTGCGGTGCTGGAGCCGAGAGCGGACGGCTTTCGAAACTTCGTCGGTCACGAAACGATCGACCGCCCCGCGGAAGAATTGCTGATCGATCGGGCTCAAAAGCTCACGTTGACGGCGCCCGAAATGACCGCTCTGATCGGCGGCATGCGAGTCCTGGACGCGAACGCCGACGACATGAAATTGGGAGTCTTGACCGAAACCCCCGGAACGCTGACCAACGATTTCTTCGTGAATCTGCTGGACATGAACACCGAGTGGAACGTGTCCCCGATGTGCGATCACTTCTTCGAAGGACGTGAGCGAAGCACCGGTGAAATCAAATGGCGGGCCACGTCGGTCGATCTCGTCTTCGGATCCGATTCGCAGCTTCGAGCCATCGCGGAGGTCTACGCCTCGGACGACGCGGAGCAAAAGTTTGTCAACGACTTCGTCGCCGCCTGGAACAAGGTCATGAGCGCGGACCGCTTCGAACTGGAATCCATGTAGGCAAGGCTGTCTTCGTCGCTGCCCCCCCTTGGTCCCGACATCCTTGACCGTCAGGAATTTTTCACACCGATTCCCAATTCCAAAACGGCCAAGGCCCCTCGCCCCTGGCCCCCGACGGCACCTCGACGAAGCCGTCGGTGCGTGCCAGGGAAACCAAGTCGCCGGAGCCTTTGCCGACGATCGGCGCGGCGGTGCCCACGCCGGTCAACCGCACACCGCGCATCCAATGCAGCGGCAGTGTCTTGTCACCGGCCGATTCCAAACGCACCAAAGGCGGACAGGATCGCCAGCGAGTTTGGCCGCTGATTTTGGCCAACCAGGGCATGCCGAATCGGACGAAACCCATCGTCGCGCTGACGGGATTGCCGGGCAGCCCGAGGATCAGCTTTCCGTCGCGGCTGATCGCCGCCAGGATCGGCTTTCCCGGGCGAATCGGCAACTTGTGGAAAACGATCTCCGCGCCCGATTCGCGGACGACTTCCGGCACGTAGTCGTGATCGCCCATCGACACCCCGCCGGTCAGGATGACGACGTCACTCGTTCGCAAAGCTTGCCGCAACTGGTCCCGTAACGCGTTCGAATCGTCCTCGGCGTGCAGCGTCGACGGCGGAGCCGACCAGGACTTCGATTGCAAGATCGCCCGTATCGCGACCAGGTTGCTGTTGCGGATCTTCCAGGGCGGAAGCTCGTCGACGCGTCCTGATGTCTTGGTCGGCAGTTCGTTGCCGGTGGTGAGGACGGCGGTGCGGACTCGGGCGTGGACGCGGGTGGCGGTGACCCCGAAGTTCTCCAGGGCGGCCGACTGGGGACTTTGAAGCAGCGTGCCGGCTGTCAAAAAGACTTCCCCGCCGCGAATGTTCTCGCCCGCGAAACGGATGTTCTCGCCCGACCGCGTTTCCAGGGCCGCGTCACGCCATCGGATCGTCCCGGCCGACTCGATCGTGTCTTCGCGACGCACGACCGCTTGGGCGCCGGGCGGGACGATCGCTCCGGTAAAGATCCGGACGACCGCATCGTCGGTGATCGTCGGCGGCGGGCCACCGGGTTGCGATTCACCGCCGACGGGAATTTCGACCCCGGCTTTCAAGTGTGACAGGCGAACCGCGTAACCGTCCATCGCCGAAACATCGGCGGCCGGGCTGTCGCGATCCGCTACCACGTCTTGGGCGAGCACGCGTCCGTTCCATTCGCGGACGTCGGATCGAATCGGTGTCGGCGTAAGACGCTCGGCGACCGCATCGATCGCGTCGTCGGGATGATCAAAGCGAAAGGACGTCGACATGAAACGGGGCTCAAAAGGATGGCGGCGGAATCGGGTTCGCCTCGTAGAACTAGCCAGCAGACGCAAGCTGTCACCGCGGCGGAGGGTGCCGCGTTGGAACTTCCATTTTCGTGATCCGCCGTCTGTGCAGTAGATCGTAATATCTTCGATCACGACCGCCAGGGCGGCCCGCAGCGTCGCCGGATCGGCAAGGCCGAACTTGTGCGTAGGTTGGCCAGTTCGGTCGCTACGCGGGCAGCCTCGTGCTTGGGTGCGGCGCTGCCGTTTCGGCTTGCCGCCTGCAGTTGGTCTGAAGTGGACCCCAATTTTAGGACCACGGACGCGGATCTTTTCGATAGAGAGTCCGACGCGTTTGGATCGGCCGCTGCGGTACACTTCCGCGGGCGTTTGGCGGTCGAGTGAACTGTGCTTTCGCTGATGTCCGTAGAAGGCGAAGTAGCTCCCGAGCCCTTGATGAAGATCGGTTCCACTTGCGTATTCCTTGAGGTAGATCTCTTCGTATTTGACCGTTCGCCAGAGACGCTCGATCGTCACGTTGTCGATCGCTCGGCCCTTGCCGTCCATGCTGATCGACACGCCATGTTTGCTGAGGAGGTTCGTGAAGTCGCGGCTTGTGAGCCCGCATTATTCACCAAGTGTGTGGGATCAGCTGTTCTTGTTGGTTGCTCGGTCATGAGCTTTGCTGTTGGTGATTTTGGC
>CAYVRC010000028.1:0-4480 GCA_964453205.1 uncultured Pirellulaceae bacterium
GCTCCGGCGAACCATGAGCACCGCCTCATCGCCTTCGTGGGCCGTTTCGACGACGCATCCATAGCGTTCTAGCAAGCGGTGGGCATCCTCGCGAACCTGTTCGTCTTCATCGACGACCAAAATTCGCTTGCCTCGAAGGACGGCATTTTGATCCAGTTTCTCGTCGACCGGGACGGCCTCGAGTGGCGTCATTTTTTGACCGATCTGCTGGATCGTTCGCTTGATGTCTCGTGAATTTTGAAGGATCCGGCCGAGTCGGTCCATGACCTCGGGCGAGTGGCCGATGTAGCCTTCCATCACGTGCACGGCATCATTCAGAATCGCGTCGACGGGCATCGCGACGGCGCTGTGGATCGCGTCGCAGCTTTGCTGCGCGGTGTTGGCTTTCTGGGCGACCAGCAACTCCAACGTGTTCAACGCCAACGCGATGTCCCGGGCGAAAATCTCCAGGAACTGCAGGTCGGTATCGCTGAAGGCGTGCGGCTCGGGACTTTCCACGTTCAAGGTGCCGAGGACTTGGTCGTGCAGGATCAGCGGCACCGTCAACGAACTGCGTGAGCCGGCGACCCCGGGGATGAACAACGGATCGTTGACGACGTCGCTGCAGACGTAACTGACGCCGGTCGCGGCGACGTATCCGGTGATGCCGTTGCCCTGGGGATGGGCCAGCAGTTTTCGGTCGGCGGCCTCCTGGTCGATGCCGACGCTTAACAGCGGCATCAGATTCCCGGTCGCGTGCTCCAGCAAACGGATCTCGATGAACTCGAAATTCAGCAGGTCGCTCAAGTAATGCCGGATGTTGTCTTTGAGCAACTCGATCCGCTCATCGACCTCCATCATGAAGATTTCAGCCGGACGGATGTCGGCCAGCTCCCGGCCCGCTTGGTGGATCGCTGCCAATTTCTGCTGCTGCATGATCTCGTCGGTGATGTCACCGACGGTCACGATCAGTTGCTTGGTCGCGTCGGGATACTGGATCGGCGCGGCGTGGACCTGAAAGTACCGGTTGTCCTGGGTGTGCAGCGTGCTGCTGCTCTCGTCGGAAATCGCCAGGGCGGTATGGAACGGACAGAAATCCGGCCCCATGATCTCCGGATCCCCCAGCAGTTGGTAGAACGACATGCCGACCTGCGACCCCTCTTCCCGACCGGCCCATTTCATCAGCCGGCGGTTGGCCCATAGCACCCGCATGTCCGCATCCAACAAGGCGACGCCTTCGGGCATGTCCCGCAACATCACGCCGGACTGGCAAATCCCACGAATTTCGCCGAGCTGCGGCAACTGCTCCGGAGAGATCCAGACGCCGCTGAACGGGTCGTTGCCGATTTGATCGAGGGCATCGGACGCCGAATCGACCTGAACCAGCATGAACCGGTCGGCCCGAAGTAGTTCATCGGTCGGCGTCCCGATACAAATCAAGCGACCTTCACCGGAGGGCTGAAGTTGGTCGTCGAACTGGTCGTGTGTCTCACCCGAGAGAGACATCGATCTTCCCCACCCACGAAAATCGGGACCGGCGAACCTGGTCGATCACCTTGAAACGTGATTCGACGCCACCGGACCCTGAGGGAACCGCGTTTTGCGATCCTTGAAAAACTGATTCAGACTGATCATCGAAAAAAACACCGCCGAACGCCGCGAATTTCGTTCCAGGTTCTTCAGCGAGGGCGGGGTCCGTCAATCCTGACTTTTACGCTCCAGGTGCAATGTTCGGTTCGGCGCCAGTAAGGCGGCGGGCGGGCAAAATCTTTCACCTTAGGGCCGTCGCCAAAATGCTGCGGCTATTTCAATTGGTTTTCGCGATTCTGGCACCGGTGTTTTCCCGTCCACTTCGGTTCGTCGATCGTGTCGGGCGCCGCAAGGTGTTGTCAGTTTGGGTGCACTTCGGGGCCGGAAAAAGGCGTCCAATCGTTAGGCTGCCGGGCAGACCTTCGTCAGGCTGTTAATTCTTCCTGATTCACCCAAATTCACTTCCGTTATCGTTGACACCCCTCTGGAAGCGTCTACATTTGTGTCGCTGGGCAAAACCCGCCCAGAATACGCAGCCGTTAAACTCCCCTCGTATTTCTTCTGTTGCCCCCCGGGCTGTGAGACTTTTGGAGGTCTTTTTGATGAAAGCCAACGTGCTTAAGAGCATTTTTGGACTGTGCGTCGCGATGTTGTTCGCTGCCACGGCCAGTGCGCAATGTGGTGATTGTGGAGGCTGCGACAGCGGCTCTGCTTGTGTCGGTAGTGGTTCCGTTTCGATGGGCAGTGGTGGCGGAGTTGCCGTCGGTGGTGCCTGTGGTCCGACTGTCACCTACCAGACCCAAACGGTCATGCAATCTCAATACGTCACGGAAACCCGCATGGTTCCGACGACGACTTATCAGCAGCAAACTCAGACGCGGATGAAAACCGTCACGAAGCAAGTTGCTCGCGTGGAAACGAAATCGGAAGAGTACACCGTCAACGTTCCGCAAACCCAGACTCGCACCGAGACCTACGACGTTCAAGTTGCCGTTCCTTACACCGAGGAAGAGGAATACACCGTTCAGGTTCCCGTCACGACCGAAGTCGAGCAATCGTACTCGGTGACCGTCCCCTACACCGAGATGACGACTCAGTCGTACGAAGTCTCGGTCCCGAAGACGGAGCAAGTGGAGCAATCCTACTCGGTCCAAGTTCCTTACACCGAAACGCAAACTCGCACCTACACGGTCACCGTCCCCTATACCGAGCAAGTCGAGCAGACTTACACGGTTCAGGTCCCTGTCCAAAAGACCCGTGAAGAAACCTACACGGTTCAGGTTCCTTACACCGAGCAAGTCGAACAAACTTACACGGTCAACGTTCCCGTGACGCAAACTCGCACCGAGACGTATCAAGTCTGCGTGCCCTACACCGAAACGGTCACGCAATCTTACACGGTTCAGGTTCCCTACCAGCAAACGCGTGAGCAAACCTACGTCGTCAACGTGCCCTACACCGAAACGGTGGAACAACCGTATTCGGTTTCGGTTCCCTACACCGAACAGGTCGCTCAGACCTACTCGGTGCAAGTCCCCTACACCGAACAAGTCGCTCAGACTTACACGGTGCAAGTCCCGGTTCAAGAGACCAAGACCGGCTACCGAAACGTCACCACGTGCGTCCCGGTTCAGTCGACTCGCACGGTCACCAAGGACATGGGCAGCTATCAGTGCCAAGCCGTCGTCAGCGATAGCGGCGCGGGCATGGTCGACGGCGGATCGGCTTGCGGAGGGTGTGGAAGCTGCGGCGGATGCACCACCAGCTGCGGTTGTGGAAGCAGCTGCGGCGGATGCGACAGCGGTTGTGGCGGCGGCGTCGTCGGCGGTTCGGCTTGCGGACCGACGATCAGCTATCGTCAGGTCTACGTGCCCAACCTGGTCACCGAAGAAGTTCCTGTGACCACGTATCAGCAGCAAACGACCGAGGTCCCTTACACCTACAACGTGACCAGCTACACCACGGAAACGAAGACTCGAATGGTTCCGGTACAAAAGTGCCGCACCGAGACTCGTGAGCGTATGGTCAACGTTACCAAGTACCGTACCGAACAACGCACTCGCAGCGTTGCCGTTCAGCGGACCCGTCAAGAAACGCGTACGCGTCAATACACCGTCAACCTGTGCAAAACCGAAACCCGCACCCGCGAAGTTCCCGTCACTCGCACTCGCATGGAAACTCGCACCCGCGAAGTTCCTTACACGACGATGACGCAAGAGACTCGTTCTCGCATGGTTTCGGTTCAGAAATGCCGCACCGAGCAACGGACTCGTACCGTTCCTTACACCGAAATGGCCACCGAGACTCGTACTCGCATGGTTTCGGTTCAGAAGACGCGTCAAGAAGAACGCACGCAAGAATACACCGTCACTAAGTGCCGCACCGAGGAACGCACCAAAATGGTCCCCGTGACCACCATGGTCACCGAGACTCGCACGCGTGAAGTTCCGGTCCAAAAGACTCGTACGGAAACCCGCACTCGCATGGTTCCCCAAACGACGATGACGACCGAAACCCGCACTCGTACGGTCAACAAGACCCGCATGGAGACGCAGCAGCGTACCCGTCAGGTCAATTACACCGTCAATGTCCCGGAAACCCGCACCCGAACTTACAACGTCACCGTCTGCGATACGGTGACCGAAGAAGTTCCGGAAACCTACACCGTTTGCGTCCCCGTGACGACGATGAAGGAAGTTTCCGTTCAAGTCTGCAAGCAGGTTCCGACGACCGTTCAGGTTCCTGTCTACAGCTACCCCGCTGCTAGCACCGCTCCGGCGATGCAATCGGCTCCCGTCATGATGGAATCCGCTCCGATGATGAGTGCTCCCGTCATGCAATCGGCTCCGATGGCGACGGGTGCCGGTTGCACGAACTGCAACTAGTCCCACGGACCATCGGATACGCGTCATTCACGAATGACGCGAACGAATACGGCCCCGAGACGTTTCGACGTCTCGGGGTTTTTTCG
>CAYVRC010000028.1:4580-42932 GCA_964453205.1 uncultured Pirellulaceae bacterium
TACCGGACAAGGCCCTCGCCTTGGTGAGTCCGTTGTGGACAGAATCTGTCCACGACGGTGGTGAATGTCTTTCTCTTGCTCGAGGTCTTCGATCGAAAAAACGTCTCCGACAAGGGGAATACCGCGTTTCGGGCCAGCGGCACGGTTCGTGCTTTGACCAACGACCGAACCGATGTCGATCATCATCCTCACAGCGAATTTCGATGCCCAACGTCGCAGCCGAGCACACCGCACGTCAATCAGAATCAACCGTGGAGCCGAAATCGGGGCCCCTGCAAGCGATCGGGAAAGTCGCGCCGACCCTGTTCGTATTCGCGGTCATGGGAGCCGGTTGGCTGGTGGTTCACGAGATCAACACCGGAGGACAACTCGAGGAAGGGGGCGTCCTCGTCGAAGAAGCCGCCATCCCCGATTCGCTTACCCTCCCCGAGGGGAAACTCCGAGCCGCGAAGTTCGAAGCCGTGCCGGTGCAGATGCAGGTCATCGAGCACGTCCACACGGTCCCCGGTCGTATCCGCTACGACGAGACCAAGCACGTCGACGTGAAAGCTCCGATGGACGGCATCCTGGCGGAAATACTCGTCGCCCCGGGCGATCCTGTCGAAAGCGGCCAATTACTCGCCGTGCTTCGCAGTCCTGAGATCGGACAAGCCCGCGCGGAGATCCTGAAGCGTCGAAAAGCACGTGAGATCGCACAACAAAGGTTTGAGCGTGAATCGACACTGGCCGACAACTTGGAACAAATGTCCGTCATGCTGGATCAAGGCCGGCCGATCGACTCGATCGAAAACGCTTTTCGCGATCGAGCGTTGGGATCGTACCGGCAAGAGATCTTGTCCGCGTACACCAAGATGCAACTCGCATCGGATTTGTTGAACAAGCTTCAGCCGTTGGCCGATTCTGGGGCGGTTTCAGGTCGCACCGTCCGGGAGCGAGAAGCCGAACGTCAGATGGCCGAAACGGAATTTCGCACCGCGCGCGATCAAGCCGCCTTTGCCGTCGAGCAAGCCGAAATGAAAGCACAGGCCGAGTTGTCCGACGCCGATCGCCAACTCAACCTCGCTTGGCAAGCCGTCGAAACCTTGCTCGGCTACAAGGAAGACAAATACAGTGCGAATCTCAGTGACGAGGACGCCCTGTCGAGACTGGAAGTTCGTGCCCCGTTCGCCGGTTCTGTGGAATCACGTGCGTTTGCGAACAATGAACGAGTGACGCGGGGCGATTCGCTGATCGTGTTGGCCGATACCGATTCGCTCTACGTCGCGGCCAGCATTCGCGAAAGTGATTGGTCGGCCGTGTCGCTCGATCAAGGAACCGCGGTGTCGGTGATGGTTCCCGCGCTGAGTGATCGAGTCTTCGAAGCTCGCGTTCGATACTTCGGCCGTGAAATGCAGGCCGACACGAATTCGGTTCCGCTGCTGGCGGTCATCGAGAACAGCGAAGGGCTGCTCCGTCCGGGCATGTTTGTCCGCGTCACGATTCCGATCGGTGACGCTTGCCAGGTGATCTCCGTGAAACCCGAATCGGTGGTACGGCACGACAATCAATCGTTCGTGTTCATCGACGAAAGCGGCGGCACGTTTCGACGGGTCGATGTGTCGACCGGTCGAGCGTCCGAAGATTGGATCGAAATCACCGCAGGCTTGTCGCCCGGTCAACGGGTCGTCACCCGGGGCGCGTTCTTGCTGAAATCCGAGTTGCTGTTGCAGGGCGAAGAATAGGCCCTGACACCATGCTGACCAAACTCATTGAATTCTCCGTCATTAATCGCGGTCTCGTCATCATCCTGACGCTGTTGATGGCTGGTGCGGGTGTGTATTCGGCGTCGAAGTTGCCGATCGATGCCGTGCCCGACATGACGAACGTACAAGTGCAGGTGGTCACCGACGCGGGGTCACTCTCGCCCGTCGAGGTCGAGCGTTACGTCACGTACCCCGTCGAGAACACGATGGGCGGTTTGCCCGATGTCGAGGAGCTCCGTAGCGTTTCCAAGTTCGGCGTCTCGGTGGTCACGATCGTGTTCGAAGAAGGAACGGACATCTATCGGGCGCGTCAATTGGTTGCCGAGCGTTTGCCGGACGCGGCGGCGGTGATTCCGCCCGAGTACGGCACGCCGACCGTCGGTCCGCTGACGACCGCACTCGGCGAGATCTTGCAGTTCGAGGTCCGCAGTGCCAAGCATTCGCCGATGGAGTTGCGAACGATGCTGGAATGGGATATCTCCCCTCGACTTCGTGAAGTCGCCGGGGTGACCGAGGTCAATACGCACGGCGGCTATTACAAGACGTTCGAGGTCCAACCCGACCCCGATCGCATGACCAGCTATGGCATCCCGATGGACCTGTTGTTCGCGCGTTTGCGAAACAACAACAACACCTCCGGCGGCGGCTACGTCATTCATCACGGCGAGCAACGCTTCATCCGTGGCGTCTCCCTGTTGGAATGTGCCGACGACATCGAATCCGTCGTCATCCGGCGGGAACCCGATGGTAATCCGATCCTGGTTCGCGACATCGCCAAAGTCAGCATCCAACCGATGACTCGTCAGGGTGCCGTCACCCGCGATGGCCGTGGCGAAATCGTCACCGGACTGGTGATGATGTTGATCGGTGAAAACTCGCGTGAGGTCGTGGCCGCGGCCAAGAAACGTCTTCAAGAAATCGAAGCGACCTTACCCGAGGGCGTCGACTTGGAGGTCACCTATGACCGCGCTTCGCTGATCGGACGAACGCTCAAGACGGTCCTCACCAACCTCACCGAAGGCGGCATGTTGGTGATCCTCGTGCTGTTGCTGATGCTGGGCAACTTGAGAGCCGGAATCATTGTGGCCCTGGCCATCCCGCTGTCGATGCTGTTCGCAACCAACATCATGCTGGCATCCGGAGTGACCGCCAGTTTGATGAGCCTCGGCGCGATCGATTTCGGGTTGATCGTCGACAGCAGCGTCATCATGGTCGAGAACTGCATCCGCAAGTTGTCACACGATAATGGCGATGCGCCCCATGCCGACATCATTCGCGACGCGGCGGTAGAGGTTCGCAAGCCGACGATGTTCGGCGAACTCATCATCGCTGTGGTGTTCTTGCCGATCTTGTTGCTCGAAGGCACCGAGGGCAAGCTGTTTCGTCCCATGGCGTTGACGGTCCTGTTCGCCCTGGGCGGTTCGATGATCTTGTCGCTGTCGTTCATGCCCGCCATGGCGTCGATCTTCTTGCCAAAGAAAATGAGCGAGGAAGAGAACGTTCTGATCCGCTTGGTCAAATGGATCTACGAACCGATCGTCACCCGGGCGATCAAGCATCCGGTCGTGACGATCGCTACGGCACTCACCCTGTTCGTGATCAGTTTGCCGATGGGTGCGAACTTGGGCGCCGAGTTCATGCCGCGACTGGAAGAGGGCGACTTGTTAGTCGAAGCGCTGCGTCTGCCGAGTGCGACACTGGAAGGTTCGATCGAAATGTCGACGCAGATCGAGAATATTCTGAAGGAGTATCCCGAAGTCAAAACCGTTTTCTCGAAAACGGGTCGTCCCGAGATCGCCAACGACGTGATGGGCGTTCACCAAACCGACGTTTGGGTGCTGCTCCATCCGATCCCCCAATGGCCGACGCCCAAGACGCGAAACGATTTGATCGAGGAAATGTCAGCGGAGCTGAATGCCAACGTCCCGGGAGTGGCCTTCGGTTTCACTCAGCCCATCGAGATGCGCGTCGACGAACTGGTCGCGGGCGTGAAAGCCGATGTCGCCGTGTTGCTGTACGGCGACGACATGGAAGTGCTCGGCGTCAAGGGCAAGGAAATCGAAGCCGTCCTCCGCTCGATCCCCGGTGCCGTGGACGTCAAAGCGGACTACCAAGCCAATCTGTCAACGTTGACCATCCAAACGAAGCCGCAAGCGTTGGCGCAATACGGCATCGACGCGCGAGTCGTCTTGGACGTGGTTTCCTCGCTGGGCGGACATCAAGTCGGTCAGATTTACGAAGGGAGGGCGCGCTACCCGATCATGGTTCGCGTCCCGGAAAAATGGCGAGAGAACTTATCGTTGCTTGAACAGGTGCCGGTCGCGGACGGCAACGGCCAGCCGGTTCCGTTGAAAGAACTAGCCGACATCCGTCTGGAAGAAACACCGCCGTCGATCGAGCACGAAGGCAACCGCCGCCGCACGTTCATCTCGGCGAACGTACGCGGACGCGACGTGGCGACGTTCGTCACTGAAGCCCAACGGGTGGTCCCCGAAAAGGTGGACATTCCACCCGGCTATGAAATCCGTTGGGGGGGCGATTTCGAGAATTTGCAATCCGCCAGCCGTCGACTTGCCATCATCACACCGATCGTGCTGATCATCATCATGTTGTTGTTGCACACCAGTCTCGGGTCGATGCGACTCGCTTTCTTGATTTTCTTGGCCGTTCCGATGGCCGCGTCAGGCGGCGTGATCGCGTTGTATCTTCGCGACATGCCGTTCAGCATCTCCGCCGGGGTCGGATTCATCGCCTTGTTCGGTGTCGCGGTGCTCAACGGTTTGGTTTGGGTCAGTGCCGCGGAGCATCTTCGTGAAACCGGCATGCCACTCGGCCTTGTGGCACACGAAACGGCACTCGTCCGCTTGCGTCCCGTATTGATGACGGCCCTCGTTGCGAGTCTGGGTTTCTTGCCGATGGCATTGTCGACGAGCGACGGAGCGGAGATGCAGCGACCGCTCGCGACGGTCGTAATCGGTGGACTGATCACGTCCACGTTGTTGACTTCGCTGTTCGTTCCCTGCGTTTACCCTTGGTTCGCACGCGGCCTTGAGCGTGTGAAATTGACACGTCACGGAGAGCCCGACCCGACGTTGCACTGAGCGCAGAACCACCCGCGGTGGACGGCGTGGGACGACCTCGTTCCGTCGGCAACAGTCCTGAACACTCCGATGATTGATTCGGTCCTGTGACTCGTTTTCCTCGTCGACTTGGGCGATCCGATACGCAGGACGCATTCGCTCGACTAGGCGAAATCGGTGGCGTCGATCCCCAAAGATTTGAGCTTGCTTCGCAAGGTCACGCGGGAGATGCCGAGGATGGTCGCCGCTTTGAGTTGATTGCCGGCGGTGTGGGCCAGGACTTGGCGAAAGAGTCGCCATTCGGCTTTGGAAATCGCTTCGGCGTGCAAATTGTTGCTGCCCGATTCGAGTCGTTCGGCGATGAACGATTCGGTCAAGAACGCGCCGCCGCTCTTCTCGGCCGACACCGTCGTCCGATCGGACAACGGCGGAAGAAATTGTGGCAACAACACGTTGCCACGCGCGGTCAGCAACGACTGCTTCATCACGCTTTCCAGCTCGCGCACGTTGCCGGGCCAGTGGTACTGCTGAAGCAATTCGAGCGTGTCGGGGGCGAGGGTGCGGATGTCTTTGCCGAATTCACTGCTGTATTTACGCAAAAAATACTCCGAAAGCACTCTCAAGTCGTCTTCTCGATCACGCAGCGGCGGCAGCTGAATCGTCACGACGCTCAAACGGAAATACAGGTCCGAACGAAAGAGGCCTTCGGCGACGAGCCGTTTCAAATCGTGATTGGTCGCGGCGATGATCCGAGCATCCACCGTGATCGGCGTGTTTCCACCGACTCGCTCGAACGTTTGATCTTGCAGCACCCGCAGCAGTTTCGCCTGAGTCATCGGCGACATGTCACCCACTTCGTCGAGAAACAACGTGCCCTGGTCCGCTTGTTCCAGTTTTCCGATGCGTTGCCGGTGGGCGTCGGTAAAAGCCCCTTTTTCGTGGCCGAAGATTTCGCTTTCCAGCAGAGCATCGGGAATCGCGGCGCAGTTGATCGCTTGGAAGGGGCCGGTCGATCGGGCGCTATAATGGTAAATCGCTTGAGCGACAACTTCCTTGCCCGTCCCGCTTTCGCCCAACAACAGCACGGTCAGGTTTTGCGAGGCGACCCGGCCGATCGCCTTGTAAACCTCCTTCATCGCCTTGCAACGACCGACGATTGCGTCGGCGACCGTGTCTTCTTCGTCAGCCAAAATCGGTTGCACGCGAACCATGCGACTGAGGTTGAACGCGTTGTCCAAGAGCGTTCGCATCTCGTCGAGTTCGAGCGGTTTGAACAGGTAGTCGTACGCACCCAGCCTGGTCGCCTCGATGGCCGATTCGACGGTCCCGTGACCGGTGATGAAGATGACGGGGACACGAGGATCGATTTCTCTCAGACGCTTGAAGCACTCCAATCCCGATGTGTCCGGCAGGCTCAGGTCGATGACGACGACATCGGGCCGAGCTTCGGCGAAGGTCGCTTCGCCATCGACCGCGTTCTTCGCGGTCAGTACCGTGGTCACGTCGTTGGAAAATGCTCGCTGGAAAGCTTTAAGGATCGGGGCTTCGTCATCGATGACTAACAGGCTTTGCATGAATTCTCCGCTACCCCGTTTCGCGTCACTATGGGAAGCGATAATTGAAACTTGGCGCCCCCCGAGGCTTGATTGGTGCCGGTGAGCTTTCCCCGATGAGCCTCCGCGATACGCCGGCAAATTCCCAGCCCCAGCCCAACGCCGTTCGGCTTGGTGGTCACAAATGGCGTGAACAATTGATCGAGGACATTGTCGCGGATGCCCGATCCGTTGTCGGCTAGTGATACGATGACGTCATCATCGCTTTGACGCACCGACAAAATCAAGCGACCGCCTTGCGGCATCGCATCAAGTGCGTTGAGCCCCAGGTTCAGTAAAAGTTGTTGAATCTGGGCGGCATCGCCGTCGATGAGAAGAGCGTCGTCCGGCGCGTCGACGACCAACTCAACGTTTTGAACCCGGCAGCGACCTTCGATCAATTGGACCGTTTGACCGACGGCGTCTTGGATTGCGAAACGTCTGAATTCCGACTTATCCGGACGGGCGTAATCCAGGAGGCTATTGACCGATCGCTCCATGCGCCGGATCTCTTGTTCGACCAATTCCAGATCGTCCGTGGGCAAACCTTCGTCGGCGAACTTGGCTCGGTTGACTTGGATCAGCATCTTGATCGACGTCAACGGGTTGCGAATTTCGTGAGCCACACCCGTGGCCAGTTGCGCCAGCGTCGCCATCTGTTGGGCCCGCAACGCTTCGGTCTGACGCGCATTGGTCAGACGATCCCGTTCCGCTTTCTCCGACTCGGTCAAATCCCGAACGATCGCTATCCGCGTTTGGTCGGACTGCGAAGGATACTCGCTGATGGAAACTTGAATCGGAAACCGAGTGCGATCCGAACGAACCGCGTCGACCCGAGAGTCGATCGGCAGGTTTTCCAGCACGACGGGCAGGGTCGGCATCAATGAACGCATCTTTCGCCCGATCAGTGATTCGACGTCCAGCCCGAACAACTCCGTCGCCGCCCGGTTACACGAGAGCACGCTCCCGTCGCTGTCAAATGTCAAGATGCTCTCGCTGGCACTCGCAACGATGGTTTCACTTCGTTCGTGTTCTTGAACGGCAATGCGACGAAGCGGGCCAATGATGACCAGCCAAAGGATGGGAGCACAAACCGACGTCAACAGCACCGCGTCGACGACGGCTTCGCCCCATTTGCTCAACATGTCCGGGACGACGTAAGGCAGAACAAGCATCACCGCCACTTCGGCCGTGAACACCAGCATCAACACCAGCCCCAAGATTCGCATGGGGCTGCGAAGAATGGTGGAGAGGGCTGAGATACGGTTGGACATGAGCAAGAATTGATGCAGACGCGGAAAAGACTTCTTTGACGGTCCGGATCCGTCTTGACGCGAGCCGTCTGGACGATCCGAAGGGGCACCTGGTTGTACTGCGGGGTGGCTCGAGTCGGAGACGCGTGAGGGCGTCGGCTTCGGATTCAGGAGATCGATCGAACAATAGTCTAACACCGGTTCGGACATTTTACGCCTCGAAGTCTCCAAGGGTCAGGCGCGTCGCGGTTGGCGACCCTGATATCCATCGGGTGCGTTGCAACCTTTGTGCCGGCAGCCCTTTCGCGTTTGTCAGTGGAAAAATCGACGATCGAGCGGCTTCCGCTGGACAGCAACTGTCCAATCGCTGGAAAGATTGTGGCCGAGCGTCATTTAGCCGCCGAACGTTATTGGCCGCCGAACGAGGTACCACGGATGCCGTCGCCGTCGGTGTGATCTCGGGGAGCCTCCAAGCCGCCGGTCAGGACCAGGCCGTCAATCCTGGAACTTGCTCGGGCGAGTTGCCCTTTGGCTTCGATGAACCGCATCATCGACTCGTAGTACCTGCGACTTGATCAATTGTTCGATCCGTTGGACGTTCTGCACCGCGCGTCGGTAGTCCGCATCGGCGGCGGAGATATTGCCCCGGTTTTGGTTCCGTACCGGGATCGGTGCCGCGACCTGGACATTGATCATGCCCGAATCAGTCCGTTGCCGTATCCGGCCCCGAATTGTCCGGTAATGTTCGGAACCATCTGGCCTTGTTGTCGCTTCAGCAGAGCCGACTTTTCGCACACCAATGCCTTCGCGACCGACAGTTCAGGCGTTTGTGCAACGATCTCCGCGTAGGCAAATTTCCAATCGGGTGCGAAGTCGGGCGTTTCTCATTCTGCGATCAAACGAGTCTGTCGCATCGTCAGGGACGATCCCATTCGCAGGATCGGAAATCGATACATTTTCACACTCGACCAGCCTGTGCAGAACGGATGCGGATCGGCAAAAAGCCAACGACACTATTTCCCGACGGATCCTGACGATCTCGCGAAATTGCCATCAGCACGAGTCAAGCGGCTCAGCCCCTGAAGGCCGGTGGGTGGTTCGATCTGCAAGGGAATCACCACAACGCGATCGGCATGATCCGTCTGGACCTCCCGCAAATAACGCCGTTCATGCGATTGGCGTTCTCGCATCAACGGATCGGTCAGCGAGAGTGGGCTCAACACCTGGTTGATCACCCAGGCCATCGGCTCAATCTCGGCACGTCGTAGGTCCCGCTGGAGTGAAGCGGCTTCATGCACCGGAGTCGCTTCGGGTAGGGTAACAATCAGCACCCGGGTGAACGCGGAATCTCGCAAGCGTGGAAGCAGATTCGCCACGGCCTCGGGCATCTCGCTGGACTGCCGAGTGACTTCGCGATGGTAAGCCAGCGCGGAATCCAGCAGCAGCACGGTGTGCCCGGTGGGCGCCGTGTCGAGCACGACGAATCCGTCGGTGCCGGCCGCGACGGCGTCGGCGAACGCTCTGAACACCGCGATTTCTTCCGTGCAAGGCGAACGCAGGTCCTCTTCCAACAACGCTTTGCCCTGCTCGTCGAGATTGCCACCCGCTCGCGACAAAACTTCGGCCGAATATTTTGCCGTTTCCGCTTCGGGGTCGATCCGATTGACCGAAAGCTTGGGCAACTGCTGGTCGTCCAAAGTGTCGCTGAGATGAGCAGCGGGATCGGTCGTCGACAAATGAACGTCATAGCCTCGCCGGGCGATCGCGACCGCGATTGCAGCGGCCACCGTCGTCTTGCCGACGCCGCCTTTCCCCATCGCCAGGATGACACCGTGACCGGGAGCGACAAGATCGTCGATCAAGTCCGCGAGTTGTGGCATTTGCCCGAACGCATCATTCTCCGCTTTCGTCGAATCGGAGGAGTTCACCGGCAATACGGCGTGAACACCCGGTGACTGATCGGAAGCGGACCGCCCCAATCGACGCAGCGAATCGATCCCCACGATTCCGCTCGGATTCAAAGGCACGATCGTTTGCGAAAACGCTTTCAATTCCTCTGGCATCCTGTCGAGTGCCGCGGTGCCACGCTGTTCGAGCGAAACCGCGTAACGATCATTGGCATCGGTCGCTTTGAACACGCCGTTGACCACGAGGTGTTGATTCTGCACTCCGAGTTCGGCAAGTTCACCACTGGTGCGAGCCGCTTCACGGAGCGCACCGGCCTCGGCACGAGCCACCAAGACCAGCGTGGTCACGGCCGGATCGCTGAGCGCTTTCACGGACTCCTGATACAGCTTTTGTTGTGCCTGCAGGCCGGCCAGTGGCCCGAGGCAACTGGCGCCCGTTGTGTTCTGCTGCATGAAGCCGTCCCAAGCCGAGGGCAGCGTCAGCAAACGCAACGTGTGCCCCGTCGGTGCGGTGTCAAAAATGACGTGGTCGAATTCGGCCGTGGCGTTCGGGTCTCCCAGCAGACGCGAAAATTCATCAAAGGCGGCGATTTCGAGCGTACAAGAGCCCGAGAATTGCTCTTCCATGCTGGCGACCGCGGCATCCGGAAGGACTCCACGATAAGGCCCGACCATTCGTTCACGGTATTCCGCCGCTGATTGTTCCGGATCGATATTCATCGCCGATAACATCGCAACGGTGGGGACAACCGTCGGGTGATTTTCGACTGTCACGCCCAACACTTCGTCCAGGTTGGATGCCGGGTCGGTCGAGACGAGCAGGACTCTCTTGCCGGCATCCGCCAACGTGACGGCCGTCGCACACGCGACAGACGTTTTTCCCACGCCGCCCTTGCCCGTCAAGAACAAGTGACGCGTCGGATGTTCCAGAAATTTCATAGGTTCAGCAGCAACCGTCAGAGCCGCAGCATCCGCCCCCCGAGGCTTGAGTCACCGGCAACGCTTGCTCGGACAAGGCTCCCTCGATCCAGGCCGCAAGATTTTCACGCGAGGGATACTCGCTTCGGCTGACGATTTTTCCGTCAACGACCACAACCGGCAAACAATCCGTCCCCACCGTACCGAGCAACCGTTGGATCGCCGGGCTATCGACGAAGGCCTGCGGTTGCTGGGCCAAGTTGAAGCGTTCGACCTGATGGCCTTTCGACTTCAGCCAATCCAGATCGGCGGCGAACTGGGGCAGCACGGGATCGACATCAGGTCCACAAACACCGCTCGAGCAGCACATCGGCTTGTCATAAACTTGTACCGTTTTCATTTTCTCATCCATCGTTTGCTCCTTTGCTTGTGATCGCCTCAACGGCACGCCCGACGGCCGCGAATGAATCACAGTTTATTGCCCGGCCAGTTGCTCGTACAGGTTCCACTGGTCGTCGATGTCCCGCTGGGCGAGCTCGTAGAGCTTCGCGGCTCGGTCGGGATCTGTTCGGGCGACGATCGCGAATCGGCCTTCCTGTTTGGCAAAGTCTTGGAAACTCAATTGCGGTTTTTTGCTGTCCAGTTGAAAGGCGTTTCGGCCGGCGTCGCGTCGACGCGGGTCGTGGCGGTACAAAGGCCACAGTCCCGATGCGATGACGTCCTTCTGGTGCGACATGCTGCTGGACATGTCGATCCCGTGCGCGATGCACTGGCTGTACGCCAAGATCAAGGAAGGCCCGTCATAGGATTCGGCTTCGTGAAAAACCTTCAACGTCTGGTTGGGATTGGCGCCCAACGCGATCTGAGCGACGTAGGCGTTGCCGTACGAAACGGCGATCATCCCGAGATCCTTCTTGCGTGCCGGTTTGCCGCCGGCCGCGAATTTGGCGGTCGCCGCCCGTGGCGTCGCTTTGGAATTTTGACCGCCCGTGTTGGAATAGACTCCGGTATCGAGCACCAGAATGTTCACGTTGGCTCCCGTGCTGAGGACGTGATCCAGGCCGCCGAATCCGATGTCATAAGCCCAGCCGTCCCCGCCGACGATCCACACGCTCTTGGGCGACAACGCATCGGCGACCTGTTCGAGTTCTCTGGCGGTCTTCCCTTCGACACCCCGCAGTGTGACGCGGAGCGTTTCGATTCGTTCACGCTGGGCGCGAATGCTGGCCTCGTCACCGCTGATCGTCGCCATGATCGACTGCACCAAGTCACGATCGAAATGATCGGCAAGCTGCTCCAGCAAGTGTTCGGCGTGTTTGCGTTGGTGATCGATCGACAGCCGAATCCCAAGTCCGAATTCGCTGTTGTCCTCGAACAGCGAGTTCGCCCAAGCGGGACCACGCCCGTCCTGATTGGTCGTCCAAGGCGTCGTCGGCAAATTTCCGCCGAAAATCGACGAACAACCCGTCGCATTGGCGACGACCGCCCGATCACCGAACAACTGAGTCATCAGCTTGATGTAGGGCGTCTCGCCGCAACCAGTGCATGCGCCGGAAAACTCGAACAGCGGCTGCAACAGTTGCACGCCTTTGACGGTCGTCGACTTGACGGTTTCGCGATCCAGATCCGGCAGCTTTTCGAAGAAGGCGTAATTCTCGCGTTCCGTGTCGACGTGATCCCGCATCGGCAACATGTCAATCGCTTTGTGGCCCTCCTGCGTCTTGCTTTTCGCCGGGCAGACGTCGACGCAGACTTGACAGCCCGTGCAATCGTCCGGCGCGACTTGGATCGTGAAAGCGTGGTCGACAATCTGCTTGTCTTTCCAGGCGGCCGCGGTAAACCGGTCGGGTGCGTTCTGCAGTTCGGACTTGTCATAGACCTTGCTGCGAATCGCAGCGTGCGGACACACCAGCGAGCACAGCCCGCATTCGATGCACAAGTCAGCGTCCCAGATCGGGATTTCTTGGGCGATGCTACGCTTTTCGAACTTGGATGTTCCCACCGGAAACGTCCCATCCATGGGCAAAGCGCTGACGGGCAGCAAGTCCCCCGCGCCGGCGATCAGTTTCGAAGTCACGCGGTCGATGAAGTCTGTGGTTTCACCGACGACCGGCGGCAGCAAGCCACGCTGGCTGGTGACACGGTCGGGCAAAACGACCGGATGCAGATTTTTCAGGGCGTCATCGACGGCCCCGAAGTTTTGCCGCACGACGTCATCGCCGCGTTTTCCATATGTCTTGCGAATCGATTGCTTGATCAAGTCGATCGCTTGGTCCTGAGGAAGCATCCCCGACAAGGCAAAGAAACACGTTTGCATGATGGTATTGATGCGACCTGTCATCCCCGCGGATTTGGCGACCGTGTAAGCATCGATCACGTACAGTTGAAGCTCTTTCTCCAAGATCTGCTGCTGCGCGGTCGCCGGTAGTTCGTCCCAGACGTCCCGTGGACCGTGCGGGCTGTTGATGAGAACCGTTGCGCCCCGACCGGCGGATTTCAACACGTCCAGACGATCCATGAACTGGAACTGGTTGCAACTGACGAAGGTGGCTTCGTCGATGAGATACGTCGATTCGATGCGACGCGGCCCAAGTCGGACATGCGACACGGTCGTGCTGCCGGATTTCTTGCTGTCGTAGACGAAATAACCTTGGGCATAAAGCGGCGTGTTTTCACCAATGATCTTGACCGTGTTCTTGCTCGCACCGACCGTTCCGTCGCTGCCGAGTCCATAAAACACCGCCCGAGTCACGTCGTCGGCTTCGGTGCGGAAGTCGGCGTCCCATTTCAAGCTCAGCCGTGTCACGTCGTCGTAGATTCCGACGGTAAAATGCTTCTTGGGTTGGCCGACCAATTCGTCGAAAACGCTGGCGACCATTGCGGGTGTGAACTCTTTGGATGAAAGCCCGTAACGTCCACCGATGACCGCGGGCAGGGCGTCGCGACGGCGGTGGGTCGTGTGCCAGCTTTCATCGAGCGCCGCCAACACGTCCTGAAATAGTGGTTCGCCGATCGCCCCCGGCTCTTTGGTCCGGTCGAGGACGGCGATCCGATTCACCGTGTCGGGCAAGGCTTGGCAGAACGCCTGGGCGTCGAGAGGTCGATAAAGTTTGACGACCAGACAGCCGATCTTTCGTCCCTCGGCGGCCAGTCGCTCGACGGCTTCCCCCGCCGCACCCGCACCGCTTCCCATGATCACGATCACGCTCTCGGCGTCGTCGGCGCCGAAATAATCGAACAAGTGATACTGCCGCCCGGTGATGTTAGCGAACTGATTCATTTTCACTTGCAACATGTGCGGCACGGCTAAGTAATTCAAATTGCAGGCCTCGCGCGATTGAAAGAACACGTCGGGGTTCTGCGCGGTGCCTCGGATCACGGGCCGGTCCGGCGTCAACGCTCGCTCGCGACAGGCCATGACCGAGACCGAATCGATCATCGCCGCGATTTCGTCCTCGCCGACCAACTCGATCTTGGAGACTTCGTGGGACGTGCGAAAGCCGTCGAAAAAATGCAAAAAAGGAACTCGCAAGTCCAAGGTCGCGGACTGGGCAATCACGGCAAAGTCTTGCGCTTCCTGTACGTTGGACGAACACAGCATGGCCCAACCGGTGCTGCGAGTTGCCATCACGTCGCTGTGGTCCCCGAAAATGGAAAGCGCATGGGTGGCAACGGATCTGGCGGCGACGTGAAAAACCGTCGGCAACAATTGTCCGGCGATTTTGAACATCTCCGGGATCATCAGCAGCAAGCCTTGTGACGCGGTGAAGGTCGTCGACAACGCGCCGGCCTGCAACGCACCGTGAACGGATCCGGCGGCCCCCGCCTCGCTTTGCATTTCGATCACGGTGGGCACGACGCCGTGGATGTTCTTGCGACCCGCGTCGCTCCATGCGTCAGCCAGTTCGCCCATCGACGACGCCGGGGTGATCGGATAGATCGCGATGACTTCGTTGGTCAGATGGGCCACTCGCGCGACCGCTTCGTTGCCATCGACGGTGACGAATCGGGTTTCGGACGGCATGGCTGGGACTCCCAAAAAGATGTGAAGGGTCGGTTGTTCGTTGATTCGAATGATCACGCCGGAAACACAACTCCGGTGCGTGCGATTGTCATTTGCCTGTCGTCCAGATTTCGCTCGCAAACGCCGCGCCGCAGTCAAAAAACACTCTAAAACGCCGTGATTCGCGTGACATAAACAACTCGGGCACGTGACAACGTCTGTGGCGAAATCAACAGTGCCGCCCGGTTGTCTGAAAGCCTTCACGATCGTCGGGCCGCTCGGTCGTCGGATCGGAAAGTCCGAATCGACAGGTCGCTCAGACCGATTCGAGTGCCCTCTCGGGTACCATCAAGGTCCGGCCGGCAAAGTAAACCTCGTACGCCGGCCCTGACGCCGCCGCACGGTGAACCTTGGTGACTTCGCCCGTCGTCCCGGGTTCGACGACGACTCGTCCTGACACGGCCAAAGAAATACGGGCGCGAACCTTGTCGCGAAATTCGAATCTCGCCGATTGCCAAGGCTCATCGGCGTCGATCAATTCCTGATCGCGACATCCGACCTGGATGTCTTCTTCGGTGAAATGGACCGTGTAGATGATTTGGTCCTGTAAGAACGTCCCGACGTTGCGAACGAAACCGACCGAACCGGCACGAACCAGTCGGTTGCCGGTGGCTCGGCCGGGGAAAGTCCCGTCGTTCCGAATCGTGCGGATCACACGAACCCGCTGCCCGTATTCAAACTCGTAGTTCTCGTCACCAAACTCTAGTTCGCCCATCATTGCTGACTTTTCGTTAACTGTTCGATCGACACGAACGACTGGCAACCGCCTTTCATGTGAAAGACTTGAAAGACCTTTTCGGTTTGAGCGTCGGAATCGACAAAGTCTTGGTAAGCGCGTCCCAACAAGCTTTTGTAGACATGCCATCGTCCCTCGTCGGAGTCCGGCATCGAAGGCTCGGCCTGCGCCAGGTAGGTGTGGAAACGCTGCAAGATGTGCAAGCGATTGACTTCGACGACATGGGTGTCAAAGTCGATCGAAAAGTACAGCAAGAAATCTTCGGCGGCTTGTAGATCTTGCAGATCATCTTGCCAGTCGCGTCGGATCGGCTCGGTCCTCGTCGCCATTAGGAAAACTCCTCGGGAAGGAAAACGGTTCACGCGGGAACGGGTGGATGCAGGATCGACAACGGTCGCATGCCGGACAGTTCATTGAGCGTTGGCGGTCGTTTATTGTCGGTCACAAAGCGTCGCAAGGCGGGCAGGATCTTGGCCGCTTCGTCCCGCGTCAACTCGATGCCGTGACGCAGGAAATGACTCTGCAGCGACTTCGTGCCGGAATGTTTGCCGAGCAGTAATTCGTGGCACCGTCCCAACCAGCTCGGATCGACACCCTGATAGTTGCGTGGGTCCTTCAACAGCCCGTCGACGTGAATGCCGGCTTCGTGGGTAAAGACACCACGTCCGACCAAGCTCTTGTGCCATCCGACGGGGCGTCGGGACGCGAATTCGACTCGACGGGACAACTGGGGCAGCTTTTCGAAGCGAACCCCCGTCTTCCTGCCGTGCAATTGTTCGAGCGCGACGACGACCTCTTCGAGCGCGGCATTCCCGGCGCGTTCGCCCAGCCCGTTGACCGTCGTATTCGCGTGCGTCGCGCCGGCAGAAATGGCGGCCAAGGTGTTGGCGGTGGCCAAACCCAAATCATCGTGCGCGTGCATTTCGATCGACAGATCGGTGTCTCGACAGAGCCGGCCGATCGTGTTGTGCAGCGAAAAAGGTTCACAGATGCCAACGGTGTCGGCGAAACGGAAGCGACTGGCACCCGCATCCCCGCAGGTCTGGAGGACCTGCTTTAAAAAATCGATATCGGCACGCGACGAGTCTTCGCCGCCGACACAGACTCGAAAACCCATGTCCAGCGCCAAGGGAACGTAACGCTTGATCTGATCAATCGCCCAAGATCGGGTGCGGCGAAGTTTGCGGTTGAGGTGCTGATCCGAGACGGGCAAGGAAACGTCGACCCAGCGTACCGGTAAGGACTTCGCCGATTCGAGGTCTTTTTTCGTCATCCGACACCAAACCATCAAGTCGGCTCGCAATCCGAGGTCAACGATCGCGTGGATGCTATCGCATTCCTCGTCACCCATCGCCGGAATTCCGACTTCCAATTCCGGGACGCCGGTCTCATCCAGACACCGGGCGATGGCCAGTTTTTCGTCCAGCGAAAACGCCACACCGGCCGACTGTTCGCCGTCGCGCAGCGTCGTATCGTTGATCACAACGGAGCGGTTCATGTTTCCCTCGTTAGGCGTACACGGGCGTAAACGACTCGTCGACTTGTGCCGGCCCGTCTCCCGACCAGTACGGCGACATGCTCCGTAATTGAGCCACGATCGGCGGCACCGCTCGGATCACGCGATCGATTTCTTCCTGGGTGTTGTCGCAGGAAAGCGAAAAGCGAATCGTCCCGTGAGCCGCCGTATAAGGAATGCTCATCGCCCTCATCACGTGCGACGGTTCCAAGGAACCGGACGTGCAAGCCGATCCGCTGGACGCGGCGATGCCGGCCGCGTTCAACAGCAACAAGATCGCTTCACCCTCGATGAATTCGAACGCGATGTTGCTGGTGTTGGGCAACCGCATTTGTGTATCGCCCATCACAAAGGCGCTCGGAACGACCGCCAGGATGCCGGCTTCCAATCGGTCTCGCAGACTCTTGACCCGCGTGTTCTCTTCGTCGATACGTCGCTCGGCGATTCGACAAGCCAAACCGAGTCCGACGATGGACGCCGCATTCTCCGTCCCCGCACGGCGACCACGCTCCTGATGTCCGCCGCGCAGCAGCGGTCGAAATCGCGTTCCGCGACGAACGTACAGCACGCCGACCCCTTTGGGGGCGTGCAGCTTGTGGCCGGACAACGACAGCATGTCGATCTTCGTCTCTTTCAGATCGATCGCAATTTTGCCTACCGCTTGGACCGCATCGGTGTGAAAGAGCACGCCGGCGGCGGAGGCCATTTCCGCCATTTTCTTGACGGGAAAGATCGTGCCGGTTTCGTTGTTCGCCCACATCACACTGACGATCGCCACACGATCGCTGAGTACCGATTCGTACTCCCCACGGTCCAGGCGACCTTTCGAATCGACGGAAAGTCGATGAATGGTGTATCCCTGTTTTTCAAGGTAGTCGCACAACGAAAGCACCGCCGGATGCTCCACCGCCGTCGTGATGATTTCTTTGCGATCTGGGTAAGCGGTCAACGCCGAAAGGATCGCCGTCGAATCCGACTCGCTGCCACACGACGTGAAGACGATCTCGCTGTCATGCTCGGCGCCCAAGATCGATTGCACTTGTCGGCGAGCCTGTCGGATGGATCGTCCGACTTGATCGCCGAAGCGGTGCATCGACGAAGGATTTCCGAACTGTTCGGTAAAGAACGGCAGCATCGCATCGACGACTTCTGCATGAACCGCCGTCGTCGCGTTGTTGTCAAGGTAGATGTCTTTCATGAAACCGGATCGGGTTGAAGGCTGGGACGTGGATTGATTTCGGCAAGCGTTAAACCGCCGCCGGTTGCGATCGTTTCTCCATCGGAACGACGCGGACGAATTCGCCCAACGATTCGGTGATTCGCTGTTGGATACCGCCGACCGTCGCGGACGCCAGTTGGCAATTCGTGCAGGCACCGGCCAAAGCGATGTGGATCTTGCTACCGTCGAAATCCAGCAATTCGATCGTGCCGCCGTCCATTTCCACCTGCGGTCGCACGTCATCGATGACCGCTTCGATGCGACGAACCTTTTGCAACATCGTCAGCCCACCGACATTCGCATTCACTTCGCCGGCTCGTGATGCGACGGACGGTTCGTCTGCAGAGACGTCGATCGGATCGCAGTCGTCTGCTGCCGCTTGACGTCGTGAATTCATGATGTCGACGATTTCTTCGATCGCTTCGTGACACGTCGTGCATCCACCGCCGGCCTTGGTGAAATTGGTAATGTCTTCCAAGGACCGCAGGTTGTTCTCCTGAACGGTTCGCTCGATCATGGCCGAATCGATGCCGAAGCATTTGCAGATCAGATCGCCTTCTTCGTGGTCGTCCGCCCAGACTTCGCCGCGATAATTGGCGACCGCCGCTTCGAGCGCCTCGCGTCCCATGACGCTGCAGTGCATTTTTTCCGGCGGCAGGCCGTCCAGGTAATCGGCGATTTCTTGGTTGCTGACCTGCAACGCTTCATCCAGCGTTTTGCCCTTGATGATTTCGGTCAGCGCCGAGGACGAAGCGATCGCCGACCCACAGCCGAACGTCTGAAAGCCCGCGTCACGGATCACTTCGGTTTCCGGATCGACGTCCAGGGTCAAGCGGAGTGCGTCGCCACACGACAACGAACCGACGTCTCCTATCGCGTTGGCGCCCTCAACCGCCTTGGCATTGCGGGGCTGAAAGAAATGCTCTTTTACCTTGTCGGAATATTCCCACATGGACGTCTCCTTGGCGGACGGTGATCGAAATGACGGACGAATAAGATGTCAGTAACGAAAAGTCGGCAAACCGTCGGACAACGGTTTGCCACGAAGGGTGTCTGGTCCGCATCTTTGCCGCCAAGTTGGATTCCCGTGACGCAGGCCGCTTCGTGGTTTGCCGTTCCGCCTTAAGCACACATGATGCCAAAGCGCAACGAGGGTTTACTTGCCCCTGATCGGCCCGCAACGTGACGATCCCGCGTATGGCGTTGTTGCCAAGGCGACGCTGACCGGCACCCTGTCGCAAAGCGCACACGTCGAACCGAACCCTGCCGCGCCGCAAAGACTTGCTTCAACCGCCGAACCGGCTTTGCCCCGTGACAGGTGGCCCGGCCCTTGCCCAACCCTTGAGCGACGATTGCTCAGTTTGTCAGCGTGAAACCCCGGCCCGAAAGTACGGTTGTGACACGCCGGCACACTTCGTCGGTCGCCCCGGTTTCGCCGGGTGAAAATTCGCCGAGATTCACCGGATCGATTCGTTCCCTAACGACAGGATTGAGCAGACCAGGTTGGCGTTAGAAGAAAAGGGCTTGCCAAGTGGTGAAGGCTTTCGGCCCGACCGGCGACGGGGACTGCTGTTTGCTGACGGTGAGACCATGCGATTTTTGGAGGCGGCATTCATCGCGCTGTTTCATAGGCGGAAACCCTGTACCGACGTCAAGACGGCGTCGGAGATCCGTTAGCAGCTAGCCCCCCACTGCCTCAATCATGACCGATTGCGCTAAATGCCCCGTCAACATCGAACTCAACGCGGTGCTCACCGTCACCGATTCGATCGCTCGAACTCATCGCTCTGCCACCAAGTCGGACGACTTGAGAAAAATGCTCTCCGGCGCGCTGGACCATTTGGATTCGCAAGGGCAGATGGAGCGTGGGATGATCGCGTTGGCCGATCCGAACACCGGAAACCTGACGGTCGAAGTGCTGCGTGACACCGGCGATTTTCAAGACTGGCAGACCGCCGTTTACCATCGTGGCGAAGGCATCATCGGTGCGGTTTACGAATCGGGGCAGCCGATGATCGTGCCAAGAATCGCGGAGGATCATCGATTCGCCGACAAACTGGGCGTGTACGACAGCGAGCTGGCGTTCGTCGCGGTTCCCATCCTTTTGGAAGGCAAGGCGATCGGCGTGTTGGCAGCCCAGCCACGCGTGTTTGTCGTCGAACGGTTCGACAGCCAAGCCCGATTTCTGGCCGTCGTCGCGAACCTGGTCGGGCAAATCGTCAAGCTCTCTCGGACGATGCAGCAGGAACGCGAAACGTTCACCGACGAACGCGAGCGGTTGCTCGAGCACATCCATCAACAATACGGTGTCGAAAACATTGTCGGCCACTCGGATTCCATGTGCCGAGTTTTCGAACAAATCAACGCGGTCGCCAAGTGGACCACGACCGTCTTGATTCGCGGCGAATCGGGAACCGGAAAGGAACTGGTCGCTCACGCGATCCACTACAACTCCCCAAGATCCGACAAGCCGTTTGTCAAATTAAACGCCGCGGCGTTGTCCGATCAACTGCTTGAATCGGAGTTGTTCGGTCACGAAAAAGGTGCCTTCACCGGTGCCTCGGAAGAACGCAAAGGCCGTTTCGAGCGTGCCGACGGTGGCACACTTTTCTTGGACGAAATCGGTGAGATCTCGGCGAGTTTCCAAGCCAAACTGCTTCGCATTCTGCAGGAAGGCGAATTCGAACGTGTCGGGGGTGGTGACAGTCGGCACGTCGACGTGCGAATCATCGCCGCGACCAACCGTGACCTCGAAGCGGACGTCAAGTCGGGAAAGTTCCGTGAGGACCTGTACTATCGCCTGAATGTGATGCCGATCTACATGCCGCCCCTGCGGGGACGAATCGACGACATTCCGGACATCGTCGCCCGCCTGCTGGAGCGGATCTCCGATCGGCAAGGGCGGACACTTTCGATCACGAGCTCCGCGGTCGCCCTACTGATGCGATACGACTGGCCGGGCAACGTACGCGAACTGGAAAACCTACTGGAACGCGCCGCGATCATGGCCGGCTCGGGCACGATCGATCGCGAAGCCGTTTCGATGACCGGCATCGAAGACCGCATCATGGAACGCGGAGGAACGCTGGTCGAAGCGCCCGCCAATTTCAACGATCCGTCATTGGACGAACGAGATCGCATCGTCGCGGCGCTGGAACATTGCGGCTGGGTGCAAGCCAAAGCCGCACGACTGCTGGGCATGACGGCTCGGCAAATCGCTTATCGAATTCAAACGTTGGACATTCATTTACGAAGAATCTAGCGACGTCACCGAAACACCTTCAAGGGTGCTCGTTGAACCCGATTCGGCTTGTTGCCGGATATTCCGGGGTTCAACTTTAGACATCGGCAACCAGGAGTCAATTCCATGCCGTCATCAGAACTGATGAAACAATTGAACGCCATCTTGCGATGGGAATGGACGGGCGTTTCCCAGTACGCTCAGTACAGTTTTGTGGTCACCGGAGCCTGGCGTGAAGTCTACGCCGAAAAGTTCATGGAGAGCGCAAAAGAGTCGTTCCAGCACGCCGAAACGATCGGCGAGAAGATCTCCGCCATGGGCGGCGTTCCCGACGTCGAACGTGAACCGGTCAAGCAGACTGCGGACTTTCAACAAATGCTTCAAAACAGTCTGCAGTTCGAACAGACCGCCGTCGATCTGTACACCGCCACGCTGGCGCTGGCTGACGAGGAAGATCGCGCGCTGGCGATCCTTTTGGAAGACATCTTGCTGGAAGAACAGGAAGGCGTCGATGACTTGACAAAGATCCTTCGCGAAACCGGCCAAGCGGCGATGTCGAACGTCCCCGCCCAAAAAACCGCCTAAAGAAAAACGCCGCCCGGAGCGTCTCAATTCCCAGGGCGGCGCGACGCATCGCCAAGCAAAGCCACGACCTTTCCGGCCGTCCGCTTTGAATCACGAAACGATTCCCAGGCCGCGGCGAGACGCCGTCGCGGCGACGTCTTTCTTGTTCGACTTGGATCTGCAATCGCCGCACAGTTGCAACGTGCAGCGGAGCGGGCCCAATTGATCGGCGTCCAATTCAATGCTCCGCTGCGTGAACCAGCCGATGCCGGCGGCCCATTCTTGTTGCTGAAGAACGACGAAGGTTTTTTCCAACGTTTCGATGCGAACGACGGCGATGCGTTTCGTTTCGACTTCGTTTTGGATCACCTGCAACACGCGTTCGCGGTGATTCTCATCCGCCCCGCCCTTTTCATCACGTGCCCACGCAAGACGGTCGGGATCAAAGATCTGCAACCCGGCGACGTCGGAGGAATTATCCATCGTTCTTCGCGACCTCAAGGTTTCGGGGGAAATGATTGATAAGGAAAGGAGCAATGAAAACGAATTCTACACCAGCAACGCTTTCTCGGGCGGCAAGCCCGTCAGGGATCCAAGCGGATGCACCGGAGTTCCCGTCGCGTCGACGATGGCACACTCGACCGGACAGATACTGCTGCACTGTGGTTGATCGTAACTGCCGACGCATTCGGTGCAGGTGTCCTGAAGGATTCGAAAGTGCGGTTCGTCGTCGCCCTTGCGAATCGCACCGGTCGGACAGACCATCTGACACGCGTGGCAGTTGACGCAACGTTCGACGATTTGAAGGGCCATGACGATTCCTGTTCTTTAAGCGATGGCTTGATTAGCGGGCGTCGGGTCCGAGACGGCAAGGTGACCTAGCTTGTGCATGTCCAAATAGAAACGCCCGACGGCGTCTTCGATGTTGACCAGGGCCTGTTCGCTGTTGGGACGGATGCCGGCTCGTTCCAACGCGTCCCAAGGCTCGAAACCGATCTTGGCGCACAACACGGCTTCGCATCCGCGGAGCGTTTCGATCGTCTGTTCCAACGTCGATTCGCCTTCGCCGCAACTCGAGTCCCCTGCACAGTACAGATCCACTTTCCGGTGACCGATGAAACGCACGCCGGTCGGCGAAGCTTCGTAAACCAGGAACTCCCGTGCGTGACCGAAGTGCTGGTTGACCAACCCGCCGCCCTTGGTCGCGACGGCCATCAACACCGATCGCGAAGACTCGGGCACGATCGATTCAGCGCCGGACGAGCGATCCGCGGCGTGGCCCTCGGGCCCAGTCGCGGAATCCCTTGTCGCCGATTTTTTTGCACCGGCGTTCAAAGTTTCGGCGATCGCGGCGTGGACCCGCTTTCGCTTTTCCATCGCGGCGGCGTAATCAATTTCCATCGCTTCGATCTTTTCCATGGTGAACTCTTCGCCGCGATCTTCGCCCAACAATCCGACCGCATCGGCGCGGCATTGCCGGCAATGACGCATCATGTTCATGTCGCCGCTGCATCGATCCTGCAGGGTTTGCAGTTCCTCCGGCGTCGGCCCCCGTTGTCCCATCAGGCCGAAATAGGTTCCGTGTTCCGGCTCGGAGATGACCGGCATGACGTTGTGCAGGAACGCGCCTTTCGCTTTGACGATCTTGCTGACTTCCGCCAAGTGGTGGTCATTGATGCCGGGCAACATCACCGAGTTCACTTTCACAAGAATGTCTCGTTCGACCAGCATTTCCAGACCGCGTTGTTGCCGCTCGATCAAGATCCGTGAGGCTTCGATGCCACGAATGCGTCGGTTGTCCCAAAAGATCCAGGGATAAATCTTGGTCCCCACTTCCGGATCGACACAATTGATCGTGATCGTCACGTGGTCGATGTTGTGCTTGGCCAATTCATCTGTCCAGTCGGGCAGGGCCAAGCCGTTGGTCGACACGCACAGTTTGATATCCGGAGCCTGTTCGCTGAGCATCCGAAACGTCGAAAAAGTGCGGTTCGGGTTGGCCAGCGGGTCACCGGGGCCGGCGATCCCCAGCACCGACATTTGCGGGATGTTCGCCGCGACCGCTAGTGTTTTTTTGACCGCTTGGTGCGGAGTCAGCAATTCGGAAACGACGCCGGGGCGGGACTCGTTGGCGCAATCGTATTTGCGATTGCAAAAATTACACTGGATGTTGCACGCCGGTGCGACCGCGACGTGCATCCGTGCGAAATGGTGATGGGCTTTTTCGCTGTAGCAGGGATGGTTGTAGATTCGCTCGCGGACGTGTTCGGGCAGATGAGCCATCTGGTCATCGTTGCTGCCGCACGAACCGGCCGAGCAACCCGCCTTAGGCTGCAGGACGTCGTCTTTGTCGCCAAGAACTTGTAATTCCAACATGTCGACGTCTCGAACCATGGGTTTCGCGGGTTGCGAAGATGCAGATCATCTCCGTCGTCGCGAAAGCTCAGCAAGCACTGTGCCAGGGATGACGGCGGTCGATCGAAAGCGAGCCCGTGAATCGCTGCGGTCGCGTGAAATGCCGAAAAGAAGCGTTCGTTTTTCGTGCGATCGGCTTCCAACACTTCGCCAAAAGGGGGCGGGCGAACCGGGAAACTTGTCGCGGTCCGAACAAAGTCGCGGTGCGTTTGGTGGCAATGCGACAGGCCGCCTTCAAACACACGACGCCGTGAACACTCGCAACGTTTCCAGCACCGTCTCGACGGACGCTTCGATCACGTGGATGTCCTTGGACGCGCAAAAGCGGCGTTCCTTGTCGCTCGGATTTTCGATCACCGCCCAGCCGCACGGCGATCCCGCCGCGTAGACGATGTCCGAGAGCGTCATGCGTTCGGTATCGCGAGTCATCCGCAAACCGATCGTCAGGTACTGCTTGCCGACCCGACGTTCTTTGACAAAGCCCGGAATCCCGAAACCACCCATCAGTTCCGTCAAGTAATCGACGTAGTCGGCGTCCGACGCGATGTAGTTCGGCTCGGGCACCGGCGTTCCCATCGGCTTGAACAGAATCGTTTCTTCTTTGTCGATCAACGTGTGATCGGTCTCGACGTAACGGCCGTCCTTCAACCGGTAAGTCTTGAAACGGTAATCGGTTCCGCCGATGCGCGAGATCCCCGTGATCAGAACATGCGGCCGATCCGCGTACAGCGTTTGCAGTTGTGTGTCGCGGTTGATGTCGATGACGTAGGGCGGATTCAAAGCAGCAATCGAAGCATGCAGCTCCGACCGCGTCCAGACGTCATCGCCGTAGGTCTGAGTCAAAAATCGGTTGACAAAAGAACGGCCACGTTTCAATTCCAGATTCATTGCGGCGCGGGAAAACTCGAACATCAGCTTCGGCGACATCGGCTTTCCATCGTTCATCGCCAGGATCAAACTGTCGCTATCCGCGGGGATCGGCCGGCCTGTCTCAAGATGAACGACGCCGTGCAAAGCGTCCGCTCCCAAGTACGGCACGACCTGGCCGCCGCGAACACCATGAAACAGATCCAGAAGTTGATTGCACATGTCGACGGCTTTCAAGAACAGTAGCGGTTACAAAAAGATTCCCGGGTCTGTCGCGAATGCAAGCGACGTGCCGCCGGCGATGGCAACCGACCTGACCGTGGATCGCAACGTTCCCCGGCCTTTGCGGTCTGATTTCGGTTGTCGACATCACACAAACGAAACGGCTTTGTCGCAATGGTCACAAGCCTCCGGGACGCGACGGGGGGTCCACGGCGAAGCGAAACGAAATCTTTTTCGTGCCGAAAAAGACGGGCTGAAACGAAGTCTTGGCGATTGCTTTCGCGGTTCGGCAGGCGTGATCGGTACGGCCGTTGCTTCCGGCCATCCGCCGAGGACCAAGTGGTGACGTCTTTGAAAGTTACAAAGCCGCGAAGCCACCTTTCAAATCGTTACGAACATCAATCTGGAGTAATCAGACATGCCACTTCGACAATGTGCCATTTACGGAAAAGGTGGAATCGGCAAATCCACGACCACGCAAAACCTTGTTGCCGCTTTGGCCGATTCCGGCCAGAAAGTCATGATCGTCGGGTGCGACCCGAAAGCCGATTCGACGCGGCTGATGCTGCACGCGAAAGCTCAAAACACCATCATGCAAATGGCCGCCGACGCCGGTAGCGTGGAAGACCTTGAACTGGACGACGTCCTGAAGCTCGGCTTCGGTGGCGTCAAATGTGTCGAGTCCGGCGGGCCGGAGCCCGGCGTCGGATGTGCTGGACGTGGAGTGATCACCGCGATCAACTTCTTGGAAGAAGAAGGCGCCTACGACGAAGATCTGAACTTTGTTTTCTACGACGTGTTGGGCGACGTCGTCTGCGGCGGATTTGCGATGCCGATTCGCGAAAACAAAGCTCAGGAAATTTACATCGTCGTGTCAGGTGAGATGATGGCCATGTACGCGGCCAACAACATCGCCAAGGGCATCGTTAAATATGCCAACAGCGGCAGCGTCCGCTTGGGCGGATTGATCTGCAACAGCCGTAACACCGACCGCGAAGCCGAATTGATCGAGGCACTTGCGGCCAAGTTGGGCACCAAGATGATCCACTTCGTGCCCCGCGACAATGTCGTTCAACGGGCCGAGATTCGACGCATGACTTGTGTCGAATACGATCCCACCACCGGGCAAGCCGATGAATATCGACAACTCGCCCAGAAGATCGCCGACAACAAGGACTTGGTCATCCCGACGCCCATCACGATGGACGAGTTGGAAGAACTGCTGATGGAATTCGGCATCCTGGAAGAGGAGGACGAGACCATCGTCGGCCAAACCGTCACGGCGGGTGCCTAAGCATTCGCCTTGAGATCGATCCGCCGGGGCGTGCCAGACTAGCGTACGTCTCTCCAACTCATCCGACGTTCGCGGTCACCCGCGACCGCATCCTCCGGCAGGCCGTGTCAAGACCAATCGGTTCTGACACGTCGGCGCATTCTTACAAACACATCAAACCTTCAACACTTTCAATCGAAGCAGGAACATTGTGATGTCGACCATGACCAAAAAGCAGACCCAAGCACTGATCGAAGAAGTGTTGGAGGTCTATCCTGAGAAAGCCAAGGCGAATCGCCAGAAGCACTTGGCCGTTCAAGACGAAAACAGCGACGCCGGAGAAAAATGCGTCGTCAGTAACAAAAAATCCGTACCGGGTGCGATGACCATCCGCGGTTGTGCCTACGCCGGTTCCAAAGGAGTCGTGTGGGGGCCGATCAAGGACATGATTCACATCAGCCACGGCCCGGTCGGCTGTGGTCAGTATAGTCGGGCCGGTCGCCGCAACTACTACGTCGGCAGCACCGGCGTGGACACGTTCGGCACGATGAACTTCACTTCGGACTTTCAAGAAAAGGACATTGTGTTCGGTGGTGACAAGAAACTTTCTCTGCTGATCGACGAGATCCAGACGCTGTTTCCCTTGGCCAGTGGCCTGAGCATTCAATCGGAATGTCCCGTCGGTCTCATCGGCGACGACATCGAAGCGATCGCGAGGAAGAAGTCGACCGAACACGGCAAGAAAATCGTGCCGGTTCGCTGCGAAGGCTTTCGAGGCGTTTCCCAGTCGCTCGGGCACCATATCGCCAACGACTCGATCCGTGACTGGGTGTTCAAAGACGGCGAAGGTTCCTCCGGAACCGACTACCAACCGAGCGAGTACGACGTGTCGATCCTCGGGGACTACAACATCGGTGGTGACGCCTGGTCGACGCGAATCTTGTTGGAAGAAATGGGGCTTCGTGTCATCTCGCAGTGGTCCGGCGATGGCACGCTGGCCGAGATGGAGAACACGCCCAAGTCGAAACTGAACCTGCTTCACTGCTATCGGTCGATGAATTACATCGCCCGACACATGGAAGAAAAATTCGGTGTGCCTTGGTTGGAATACAACCTGTTTGGTCCCAGCAAGATCGACGCGGCGCTGCGAGAAATCGCCAGCCATTTCGACGGCAAAATCCAAGAGGGTGCCGAACGAGTCATCGAAAAGTACAAGTCTCAAATGGACGCGATCCTGGCCAAGTATCGGCCGCGACTGGAAGGCAAACGCGTGATGTTGTACGTCGGCGGTTTGCGTTCCCGACACACGATCGGTGCTTACGAAGACCTGGGCATGGAAGTTGTCGGAACCGGTTACGAATTCGGTCACAACGACGACTACCAGCGAACCGTCGGTGAACTCGGCAACACCACCCTGATCTACGACGACGTGACGGGTTACGAGTTCGAAAAGTTCGTCGAAAAGATCAAGCCCGACCTGATCGGCAGCGGCGTGAAAGAAAAATACATCTTTCAAAAGATGGGCATCCCGTTCCGCCAAATGCACTCATGGGATTACAGCGGTCCGTACCACGGCTACGACGGTTTCGCGATCTTCGCCCGCGACATGGACATGACCTTGAACAACCCTTGTTGGGACGCCATCACGCCGCCTTGGAAGAGAACAGAGCCGAAAGATACCGCCGCGGCTTGAGGCCTCCGGCCATCGCATCGTCGCCGCGAAACCCTCGTTTCGCGGAGCAACAGAAGATCCATTCGAAATTACGAACACCAAAATCAACCACCCTAAACACACTTTCCTGGTGGAGCAGAACCATGAGCCAGAATGCCGAAGCCGTCAAACCGTGCTATCCCTTGTTTCGAGACGAGGACTACAAGGAAAACCTGAAATCGAAACGTGAAAACTGGGAGGGCCTACCCGAACAGGAGCGCGTCGATGAGGTCTTTCAGTGGACCACGACCACAGAATACCAAGAGGTCAATTTCCAACGTCAAGCATTGACCATCGATCCGGCGAAAGCTTGCCAGCCGCTCGGGGCCGTGTTGTGCTCGCTGGGCTTCGAAAAGACGTTGCCGTACGTCCATGGCTCTCAAGGCTGCGTCGCCTATTTCCGAACGTACTTCAATCGACATTTCAAAGAACCGGTCTCGTGCGTCAGTGATTCGATGACCGAGGACGCCGCGGTGTTCGGGGGTCAGAAGAACATGTTCGACGGGCTGGAAAACGCCAAGGCGCTTTACAAGCCCGAGATGATCGCCGTCAGCACCACGTGCATGGCCGAGGTCATCGGTGACGACTTGAACGCGTTCATCAACAACGCCAAGAAGGAAGGTCACATCGAACAGGATTTCCCGACGCCCTATGCTCACACTCCCAGCTTTGTGGGCAGCCACATCACCGGTTGGGATAACATGTTCGAAGGCATCTGTCGATATTTCACGCTGCATGAAATGGCAGACAAAAAAGTCGGCAGCAACGGCAAGATCAACATCGTGCCCGGATTCGAAACCTACTTGGGCAATTTCCGCGTCGTTCGTCGAATGATGGAAGAAATGGGTGTTGCGTACAGCCTGCTGTCAGATCCTTCGGAAGTCCTGGACACACCCGCCGACGGTGAATTCCGCATGTACGAGGGCGGAACACCCGTGGCCGAGGTCAAGGACGCTCCCAACGCGATCGATACGCTGTTCCTGCAAAACTGGCAATCGACCAAATCACGCAAATATGCCAAGACGACATGGAACCACGACGCGCCGGTCATCGGCTTGCCGATGGGTTTGGCCGGCACCGACGAATTTTTGATGAAGGTTTCCGAGCTGACCGGTCGACCGATTCCTCCATCCTTGGAACTGGAGCGCGGCCGCTTGGTCGACATGATGACCGACAGTCACACTTGGTTGCACGGTAAGAAGTTCGCGCTTTGGGGTGACCCCGATTTTGTGCTTGGCATGTGCAAGTTCTTGATGGAACTGGGCGCCGAACCACGACACGTGCTGTGCAACAACGGTACCAAGAAGTGGAAGAAGGCCATGGTTTCTGTTTTGGAGAGTTCACCTTACGGGCAGAACGCCGAGGTCCATCAAGGAAAAGACTTGTGGCACATGCGGTCGCTGTGTTTCACCGACAAGCCAGACTTCATGATCGGAAATTCCTACGGAAAATTCATTCAACGCGACACCCGCCGTAAAGGACCGGAGCACGAAGTGCCGTTGATTCGCATCGGCTTTCCGATCTTCGATCGTCATCACAAGCATCGCGACACCACACTCGGGTACGAAGGGGCGATGAGCATCCTGACCGAACTGGTCAACTCGGTGCTGGCCAAGCTGGATGACGAAACGATGGAAATGGGCGAGACCGATTTCAATTTCGACTTGGTGCGTTAGCCCGAAAACGACCGAGCCCGCGACCGACACTTTGGGTCTCAGGAAACACAAGTGCGGTCGCATCAGGTGATTCATACAAACTCTCAAGGAATCAACATGCCGAAAGTCATGCTGCGAATGACCAAGGACGACGCGATGTCGTTCTACGTCGCCAAAAAAGACCTCGAAGCCGAAGTCAAAAGGCTGGAATTCCCCGGTCCCGGAAAATGGGGCGGCGAAGTCGAACTGGATGACGGTTCGTTGTATTTCATCGAACCTCTGGAAGCTCCGCCCAGTTTGCCGGTGACCGTTCGAGCCAACCGGGTCCGAGACTGATGATCGATAAAAGTGTTTTCTCCCTCTTTCCTCTTGAAACATGGATTACCCATCATGGCCATGACCATTAACGAAGACGAGTGCATCTCCTGTGGCACGTGCGAAACCGAATGTCCGACCGACTCGATCAGCAGCGGCTTGTTCGCCTACAAGATCGATGCAAGCACTTGCACGGAATGCGAAGGCGAATCCGAAACCGCCCAATGTGCCGAAGCGTGCCCGGTCAGCGGGTGCATCACCAAGACTTAGCGATCTTCCGTTTGCAAATCACGTTACTGTCCGTTTGGAGAATGCCATGTGTCCACCTTTTCTTTCATCCGAGCTTGCCTTGCGGGTTGCCACGGCGGCCGGCAGGCTGGGCGTCGAGACAAAGACTTTTGTTCCTGTGCTGGTCGAGTGCGTCGGATTGCCGTTCACGAAAAGTCGGTTCGGCAAGACGACGGTGAATCGTGTGGCCGAGTCGCTGGCCCGCTCCGATGATCCGGCGGCCAACTACGCGGCCGGCGAACGCGACGCTTTGAAATCCGCCGTGCAGACTTTGTGGGGCTTTCGAGCCGACGATGAATCACGCCTGCCCGAAACGACCGGCTCCGTCGATGACCCGGCCGACGGAGCGATTCGTGTCGCCGTCGCCAGCAGCGACGGACAATGGATCGACGAGCATTTCGGCGGCACGTTGCGATTCTTTGTTTTTCAAGTCGCGCCGGACGGGAGTGCCTTGATCGACATTCGCAGCACGCGAGATGCCGTGGACGCGGAAGACGGCAGCGAATTCCGCGTCGATCTGATTCAAGATTGCCAGATCCTGTATGTGCGATCGATCGGCGGCCCGCCCGCTGGCAAAGTCACTCAACGCGGCATCCACCCGATGAAAGTGGAACAGCGTGTGGCCATCCCTGATGAACTGGCGCGGCTGCAGACCAAGATGGGCAACAGTCCGCCGCCGTGGTTGGCCAAAGCCATGGGAGTCCCCGTCGAAGACCGGATCCGTTTCACCGAGGCGTCTCAGTCATGAACGCCACGACGCAACCGCTTCGATCGACAGCGCTGTCGCGTCCGATCGAAGATTCGACGGAACCGCAAGGCATCACACCGGAGCGACTCGCCGCGTTGGCCGACATCATCGAGCGTCACGGGCTGACCGAACAGACCGTCGCGGTCATCCGCAGCGTGAACGCGGACTTGCGCGTCACGCTGTGCAACGAAGACGACATCACGGCCGGTCGCCCGGTGCTCAAACGCGGCAGCTTTCACGTTTATTTGGTCGGCGGACAAAGCCACTGCTTGACACTGACGGCGGACTACGACGCCGCCATCGGAATCGTGTTGGCGGAATTCGACCCTCCCTCCTAGCCTCCCGACGCTCACCGAAAACGATCATGTCGAAAAGCAAACGTGAACTCGCCGAGCTTCTCAACGAGAAAGCTTGCCAGCACAATCACAAGTCGAAATCGGGTTGCGCCAAACCCAAACCAGGCGCGACGGCGGGCGGATGCGCTTTTGACGGAGCCCAAATCGCACTCTTGCCCATCGCGGACGTTGCCCACATCGTGCACGGTTCGATCGCGTGTGCCGGAAGTTCTTGGGACAACCGCGGAACGCGTTCCTCGGGACCCGAGCTTTACAAAATCGGCATGACGACCGATTTGACCGAACAAGACGTGATCATGGGACGTGGTGAGAAGCGTCTCCTGCATTCGATCAAACAGGCGATTCGAGATTACCGTCCCGCCGCCGTGTTCGTTTACAACACTTGTGTGCCCGCCTTGACCGGCGATGATGTCGGTGCGGTTTGTAAAGCGGCGGAGGCACATTTCAAGGTGCCGTGCGTCTTGGTCGATTCGGCCGGCTTTTATGGGACCAAGAATCTCGGCAATCGCATCGGCGGCGAAGCCATGTTCAGCCGAGTGATCGGGACTCGCCAGCCCGACCCGCCGCCGCCCGCTTCGCATCGTCCCGGCATTCGCGTGCATGATGTGAATTTGATCGGCGAATACAACATCGCGGGCGAATTCTGGCAGGTCGCGCCGCTGTTCGATGAGTTGGGTTTGAGAATCCTGTGCTCCTTGTCCGGTGACGCTCGTTTTCATGAAGTGCAAACGATGCACGCGGCCGAAGTGAACATGCTGGTTTGCAGCAAAGCGCTGATCAACGTTGCTCGCAAGCTGCAGGAAAAGTTCAACACGCCTTGGTTCGAAGGCAGCTTCTACGGAATTGCCGATACCTCGGCGGCCCTTCGCTCTTTTGCCGACCTGATCGGTTGCCTGGACCTCGCCAATCGCACCGAAAGATTGATCGAACGCGAAGAGTCGCGCATCGAAGAAGAATTGCGACCTTGGCGAGAACGGCTTCGCGGCAAACGGGTCTTGCTTTACACCGGCGGCGTCAAGTCCTGGTCGATCGTTTCCGCGCTGCAAGACTTGGGCGTCGAAGTCGTCGCGACCGGAACGAAGAAATCGACCGAACAAGACAAACAACGAATTCGCGAATTGATGGGTGAAGACGCCAAGATGATTCCCGCGGGCAGTCCTCGCGTCTTGCTGGATGCGATCGAAGACTACGGGGCGGACATGCTGATCGCCGGCGGTCGCAACATGTACACGGCGTTGAAGGCACGCGTGCCTTTTTTGGACATCAATCAGGAACGCGATTATCCCTATGCCGGATACGACGGCATGATCGAACTCGCCCGCCAGCTCTGCGTCGGGCTGGAAAGTCCGGTTTGGGAAGCAGCCCAATCGGTCCCGCCTTGGCGGAACGTCGATCCGTCGGAGGATGCATCGGCCACGAACGGGTATTCGTTCATCGAACCGACGGACATCGGACGCCGGATCGAGGCGGGGCAACACGGACGATCGACGCACACCCAGCGCGTCGAAACCCAACAGGCCACATCACGGACCACCGGGGCGAGTAATTGATCATGGCAACGATTCAAAAGCGAAACAAGGCGATGTCGGTCAATCCGCTCAAGACATCGCAAACCGTCGGCGCGGCGATCGCGTTTCTGGGCATCGATCGCAGCATTCCGATGATGCACGGAAGCCAAGGCTGCACCGCGTTCGGCAAGGTCTTCTTCGTCCGGCATTTCCGGGAGCCGGTCCCGCTTCAGACGACTGCGATGGATCAAGCCAGCAGTGTCTTGGGGGCGGACGAAAATGTCGTGGAGGGACTGGCGACGGTATGCGAAAAGTCGTCGCCCGCGTTGATCGGGTTGCCGACAACGGGGCTTGCCGAGACACAGGGCTGTGACATCCTCCGCAACGTTCGAGAATTTCGGCAGCAGTACCCACAGCACGCCGATGTTGCGGTCATTCCGGTCAACACGCCTGACTTTAGCGGCAGCTTCGAAACCGGCTACGCGGCGGCCGTCACCGCGATGATCGATGAACTGGTACCGCGTCAGAAAACGACCGGCCGCCACCGACGCCAAGTCAACGTCTTGGTCAGCTCCGCGTTGTCGATCGGGGACGTCGAGTGGCTCAAGGAAACCATCGAAGCTTTCGGGCTAGCTCCCGTCGTCTTGCCCGATTTGTCGGAATCCTTGGACGGTCATTTGACGGACCGCGACTTCAGCCCCGTCTCGGTCGGCGGGACTCCGGTGCAATCCTTCGCCACACTCGGTGATTCCGTGGGCACCTTGGTCATCGGCGACTCGCTGGGAAAGGCGGCGGATCTGTTGGCCGAACGAACCAAGCTGCGTGACGAACGCTTCACCCATCTGATGGGACTCTCCGCCCCGGACCGACTGCTGATGACGCTGTCGTCTTGGAGCGGCGTGCCGGTTCCCGAAAGTTTTTCCAGGCAACGTTCGCAGCTGCAGGACGCCATGCTCGATACGCACTTCATGATCGGTGCCTCCAGAATCGCGATCGCCGCGGACCCCGACTTGCTGCTTGGCATGGCGGAATTGGTTGCCGGCATGGGCGGCCGGGTTGTGGCGGCCGTCGCGCCGTCTTACTCGCCGGTCTTAAAGGCCGTGCCCACCGAAGTCGTCCAGATCGGCGATTTGGAGGACCTGGAAAAGTCGGCCGTCCGAGGAGACGCCGAACTGTTGATAAGCAATTCACACGCCGCCGATTCCGCGACCCGCCTGGGGATTCCGCTGATCCGAACGGGCTTTCCGCAATACGACAAGATCGGCGGCTACACGCGGCAATGGTGTGGTTATCGCGGAACCCGACAGACCTTGTTCGATCTGGCCAACGAGTTAGCCCATCACCGTGAACATGCTTTACCGGTGTTCCGGTCCATGTACTGCACAAAAGACGCCTCGCCGGAGGCTTCCCGGAACGCATCTTCCACAGACTTAAGTCCCAACCTCGACGCCGCCGGAGTCCCCATCCATGTCGCTTGAACGAGAAATGAAACTTGTCTCCCCTGCCAACGGCTCGGCCGTCCACTGCGGGCAACCCGTGCTGCGGATCGCGATCGCCACGAGCGACTTGGAGCATGTCGACCAGCATTTCGGGTCGGCATCGCGGCTGGCCAAATTCGAAGTCACCAGCGATTCGTCTCAATTCGTCGGCGTCTGTGTGTTTTCCGAAACGCGGCACGACGGCAACGAAAGCAAGCTTGTCGAAAAACTCCGTCGACTCCGCGGGCAACATGCGGTCCTCAGCACCGCGATCGGCGGTTCCGCGGTCAGACAGTTGATCGCGGCCGGAATTCAGCCGATCAAACTCGGCGAAGAATCCGCGATCGTCGAAGTCTTGGAATACTTTCAACGCGAAGTCGAACTCGGCTCAACCCCGTGGGTCAACAAAGCCCTTTCATCGTCCACGGGCGAGTCGACGGACCCATTGGAAGCCTATCTGCAATCCGACTGGAACGAGTGATCGCACTTGCCTTTCGTCACCCATCATTCACCACGCCAACGGAGGCTACCGTGTCACACGCGACCCTGAACTACACCGAGACCAAAATCACCAAGGAACTGATCAAACAAATTCGCGCCCTGGACACCTATGACGTTCTAGACGGCCAAAGCGATGCCGAAACGCTCGATCCGTTCATCATGACCAAAGAACGGAGGCGACAAATGCCCATCGTCGGTGATCCCGATGAGATTGTGATGGCACGTGTCAAAGCGTTCTACAACGCCATCGCGACCTCCATCGAAAATGCGTGCGGACTGATGGCCGTGCCGATGTTGAAAGTCTCCCACGAAGGCTTCGGCAGGGTACTGATCACCGTGGGAAAACTGGTCGTGCTGGATCGATCGCTTCGAGACCTGCATCGTTTCGGCTTTCCGAGCTTGGAGGCATTGAACGAGCAAGCCGATCGGATGATCGGCGACGCGCTGATGACGATCGAATCCTACGACGCGGCGGCAAAAGCGTAAGACCGTTCGGGACAATCGCGTCACGCACGATCAGCCGAGAATCAGTTCATCAGGCTCCGGCCTGCCGGCTGATTCGCAGAAGAAATTCGACACTTTTGTTTTCCGTTCATCGCTTGGCACCGTCCGACTGAACACTTTCAAAAAAACGGGAGAATTTGAGATGACCATGACCGGGACCACTCGCGGCGGCACTTCCTGGGAACCCAAGTTCGTCGATGCTTTGGACGCTTCGACTTGCCTGGGGTGCGGTCGTTGCTTCAAGGTTTGTCCGAGGAATGTGTTCGACTTGGTCGATCGGGACGAGTTGGAGGCGGACGAAGATTTCGACGACGACGGATTCGACGACGACAACGCGATGGTCATGACCATCGCGAACAAGGACGACTGCATCGGCTGCGAAGCCTGTGCGAAGGTCTGTCCGAAGGATTGCCATGCTCACGTTGCCGCGTGAACCAGTCGCCGCCCAAATGACTCCACAAGGTTCAAGAGAATTCCCATGTGCATGAAAAAGAAAAATGTTGGTTCCAAGACCAAATCGAAGGGTCTATTTGTTTGTAAGAAGTGCGGCCGAGATGGCGACAATCCGATCGAGATGTGCAAGGCGAAACCGTCTGGCGAATTCGCGAAACGATTCGTGAAGCCGAAGAAATGACCGCCGGCGTCTTGATTTGTCTCTCCAGTTCCCTGTCTCGGTCAATCGCATGAAAATCAGTGCTCGTAATGTCTTCCCAGGTACCGTCAAATCCATCCAAGACGGAACGGTTTACTCCGAAGTTGTCGTGGAAATTTCGCCGGGGTTGGAAATCGTCGCCACGGTAACCAAGGGCTCCAAAGACGCCCTGGGAATCGAAATCGGCAAGCCGGCTCATGCGATCATTAAAGCCTCCAACGTGATGCTGGGCGTCGACTGAGTCGTCGATTGCATTCCGGACTTTGCATCCACGCGGTACGCCAAGCCCGAGCGTTCCGGGGCCGATTCCGATGACGTCTGCTCTGGAACCGCCGCGCCAAGTCTCGCGTCCCGCCGGATCTGGCAAAAGCAAACGGCTGGACCGGGCAGGGGGATCGGGTTATTTTCCGCACGCTTCGTTCCCCGTGCCGGTAGGTCCCCGTGATGAAATTTGCCGATCGACTCTGCCGCGCCGTTCGCGACACCCACTCGGTGACGTGCATCGGCTTGGATCCGCGAAAGGCTTCGCTGCCGTCGCCACTTTGCGATGCGGTCGTGGGCGATCAACCCGATGCCTGGGCGGCCGCTTACGTCCAGTTTTGCAAAGAAATCATCGACGTGGCGGCGGGAAAGGTCGCCTGCGTCAAACCCCAAGCGGCGTTCTTCGAACAACTCGGCCCCGCCGGCATGGTCGCCTTAGGCGAAGTGATTCGGTACGCCGTTGCGAAGAACTTGCTGGTCATCACCGACGGCAAACGCAATGACATCGGCAGCACCGCGACGGCCTATGCCGATGCGTACTTGGGTGCCGGAGACCGCAGCGCCTGGGGCAGTGACAGCTTGACGGTCAGCCCGTACCTGGGCGAAGACAGCCTCGAGCCGTTCGTGGAGGTGTGTGACCGTCGTGACGCCGGGATTTTCGTGCTCGTCAAAACATCGAATCCTGGCGGCGGTTTGCTTCAAGATCGCCAGACCGACGGGCAAACGATTTATGCTCGCGTCGCCGAACTGGTCACGCAATTGAACGCCGATCGGCCGGGCGAGTGTGGTTACGGTCCAGTCGGTGCCGTGGTCGGAGCGACTTATCCCGATCAGCTCGCGGAGCTTCGCGCCGCGATGCCCACGGCTTGGATTTTGATTCCCGGCTTTGGCGCCCAGGGCGGCGCCGCCGATGACGTGAAACCCGGCTTCGACGACTCCGGGCTGGGCGCCGTCGTCAACAGTTCGCGGCACATCATCTTTGCCCACCGGCGTCCCGAGTTCGCGGAAAAATTCGGCGACGCCCGCTGGCAAGATGCCGTCGCGGCGGCCATCGACCAAATGAACGATCAGATGGCGAGCGTTTCGAAGTCGAACTGAATCCGTGTGTCCCGAGCAGATTTTGGAGCGATTTGATGAAAAAGATTTTGGTCACGGGGGCGGCAGGGTTCATCGGCTCCCGAGTCTGCCAACAGCTGCTCGACGCCGAGGTGGATGTCGTCGGCATCGACAATCTGAACGATTACTACGACATTTCGCTGAAGTTCCATCGACTGGAAAAACTCCGCAAGAACCGGGCTTTCTGTTTCCACGCCGCCGACATCAGCGACCGGGTCCGGCTGGCCGACGTGTTTACCGAACACCGCTTCGATGCCGTGCTGAACTTGGCGGCCCGAGCCGGCGTTCGCTACAGCATGGAAAATCCCTACGTCTACCAGCAGACCAACGCGATGGGGAATCTGAACCTGCTGGAAGAAATGCGCAGTCACGAGATCAAGAAATACGTGCTCGCGTCCACGTCCTCGCTGTATGCCGGCCAGGACATGCCGTTTCTGGAATCGCTGTCGGTCAACACGCCGATTTCGCCCTACGCGGCGACCAAGAAGGCCGCCGAAGCGATGGCGTATGCGTACAACTACTTGTATGGCATCGACACGAGCATCGTTCGTTACTTCACGGTCTACGGGCCGGCTGGTCGGCCGGACATGAGCTACTTTCGATTCATCTACCAGATCGACCAGGGCCTGCCGATCACGGTGTACGGCGACG
>CAYVRC010000029.1:0-42628 GCA_964453205.1 uncultured Pirellulaceae bacterium
GAGTTCGCTCTCGATCGTCGAGTCCCGTTGGGGGCGGGTCGATGCGTCGGGCACTAGTGACTGCCCCTTCCCAGGATCGGCACCGTCAAGGTTTGGGCGATCAGACGCAGATCGCCGACCAATCCGGCTCGGTCGATGTAACGCAAGTCCATCCGCATCCAATCGTCAAAGGTTTCCGCGGCGGCTTTGTTGACTTGCCAATCACACGTCATGCCCGGCAGGACGTCCAGGCGACGACGATGCCACTTGTCACAGGCCCGACTTTCGTGCCACGGCAACGGCCGCGGGCCGACCAAGGACATCTCGCCGCGTAGCACGTTCCAAAGTTGGGGCAATTCGTCCACGCAGGTGACGCGGAGCCAGTGGCCGACGGGAGTGACGCGTGGGTCTTTGGCGATCTTGAACGCCGGGCCGTCGCGATGGCTGTGTTCTCGCAATTCCGCCTGACGCTGTTCGGCGTCGACGACCATCGTCCGCAGTTTGTAGATCGTGAACGACTTGCCGCGGAAGCCTTCGCGGGTTTGCGTGAACAACGCCGGTCCCGGGCTGGTCCATTTGATCGCGGCCATGGCCGCCAAAACGACCGGCCCGGTGACGATCAATCCGACGCCGGCCCCGGCGATGTCGATCAAACGCTTGACCGATGCCTGCAACGACTTTGTCGTCATCAGCGGACTCTCCGACGACACCTGAACGTCGTGGCCGGATCGGGCGGGCGTCCAAGATTCATCCACCGTGTCTTCGCGACGACGATCCTGCGGCGGCGGCGTTTCGTCGGGGTCGAAACCCTCGGGGTCATAAACTCGCAGCGACAATTTCGCGTCCAGCTTGACGCTGTCCAGCAAACGGGTCAGACGATCCAGACAAGCCCGGCCGCCCATTTCGGGAGTGTCGACCAGCAACACGCCGAACTTGGTTCGCGACAGCTGACCCTTGTGGTCGGTGATTCGCAGATTTCGGTGCAGCAAACGGACCAGTGTGCGTCGACCGGCCTGGTTGTTGGAACCGGGCCGCAATTCCACGTCGATCAAACAAAACGGAATCGAACGGCGGGTCGCGCGGATGCGTTCTCTGGCCAACTCGTGATTGAATTGACGATGCGTCAACATCAGATCATCGCGTCGACCGATACTCTCACCTCGGTGAAGCCAAGAATCGATCAATGCCTCTAGCACTTTCGGTCACCTTTTGCCGCGATGGTTTGGACTGTGTCGTTCAATGTCAATGCAAATAAAATCGTGGTGAATTCCTCGTGACAGATCGGGCGGCGGAGGAAACGCCGCCCGGCTTCATCGCGGAAGGTTGGGGTCGACGTGACCGTTGCTGGACGCCCGGGCGTCGGTCGGTCGGCCGTTGCTCTCGCGGCCGACTTCGCTGGCACCGACGGTCGCGGCGGCGTAGTCCTGATGCTCGAAACCGACGGCCACGGCGTCCTCGGGAGACCCGGCGACCTGGGCGGCGGTCGGAAAACGATCGTCGTGGCGTCGCGGTTCGAGGCCGATTCGGTTGCGAACCGGATCGCCCGACGGGATCGGTCGGGGCGAAACGGAGACGCCGCCGCTGCCTCGCAAAATCGCTTGCAGCAATCCGAGCGACAGTCCCAGCATCGCGCCGATGATGGCCAGCAACGCTCGCGAGGGCGACGACTTCTTCAGGTTCAGCGAAGCGTCCTGGATGACCGAGACGTCCGAGAGGTTCTCGGTGTCCAAGTCGTGAGTGATCCGGGCTTCGTCAAAGCGACGGGTGTGTTCCAGGTAGTCGCGTTGGGCGATGTCGGCGGCCCAAGCCAGTTCGGCCAAGCCGGCGGCTTCGGAGTTCAAGCGTTTGACTTCCGCACGCGCCTCGGCCAAGCCTTGGGTCAACGCGTCGTGTCGCGATTTCAAGCCTGCCGCCTCGGCCAGGGTCGCGGTGTAGGTGGTCTGTAATTCTTGGAAGACCGGATTGATCGCCTCACGTCGTTCTTCGCGGTCGGCGTCTTCGAGTTTGACGATTTCGCTGCTGCTGTTCAGCTTTTCCCGGAGCATCCGGTAACGCGGATGGTTCGGCATGATTTTGGCCATCGCGTCACTGTCTTCGACTTGCAGCTCGTACAGTTGGCCACGCATCTCGTCGGCCGCTTCGTTGGCGATGCCGCTGGTGATTTCCACGGGCACCCACTGGTCGACCGAAGCGATCAGCGTGGCCAGTTCGGTGGCCTTGGATTCCGCCTGGGCCAATTGGCCGGCCGTTTCGTGCAGGGCGACTTCCAAACTGACGACACGTTCGCCGAGCGTCTTTTCCGCCGTCTCGGGGCTCATCCATCCCAGCTCGCTTTTGGACTTTTGCAACGCCTGCTGGGCGGCGGCGGCCTTTCGGCGGCTCGCTTCGACCAATTCCTGAAAGAACTCGAACGATCCGTCGGCCCGGTGGGCTTCGACGTGATAGCGGCCGTACTGGTCCATCACCGCTTGGGTGATTTGCCGGGCCAAGATCGGATCGGTGGACTTCGCTCCCACGCTGACGGTGTAGCCGTTTCGATGCATGCCGATGGACAGCGAGTGCTGGATTTTTTCGATCGCCTGTTCCTGTACCAGCTGCCGCCGACATTCCTCGGCCGTCATGTCGCCCCAGGTCGCCTCGGACTCGGGCAGTTTTTCACGAAGCCGAACCATCGAGCGGTCGATCCACGTGCGAGGTTTCAGGATTTCATCGACGCCGATTTGTTCGGCGACCCGCCGTGCGATTTCACGACTGCGGATCATTTCACCGATGCTGACGACTTCCGAAATCCGGCTTTCCTGCAACGAAACGCTCTTGGTCGGGCTGGCGGTCGGATCAATGCCGAGGGCGCCACGGCCCAATCGGACGTACATCAGCCCGTCACTGCGGTACTGATTCGGCCATGCCATCAGCATGGCCACGATCACGGCGGTGACCAGAAATGCCGTGATCACGACCGAGGGTAAGCGGCTCCTGACCGAACGGAAAAGGTCGGCAGCCGACAGCGAAGCCCAGGATTCAGGAGTTCGGCGGTTCACGATAAGGTTGACTCGAAGCGAGGATCGTCGTCGTCGTTCGCCGTCAGGCGAAACGCGCGACGTGGTCGCCGCAGACCTGCAGCGGTCCGCCGCGACCGACCGGGACGCGATGGATTCGACGGGGGGATGAGCATGACAAGTTGCCCAGATTACCTGGGTCACGCGATCGTTGTAATTCAAAAGCCCGATTTGACAGTAAGTTGTAGTTATCGAGTGACGATTTGTCCGATCGAATTCTGATTATTTGAGGGCTTCCTCTGAACCATGCCCTAAACTGGGTACCTGTGGAAATGATCAGGCCGTTAAAAACGCCCGGAGGGCTGCTGGGACACCATTTTGGGGATCCCGGGGGACTGGGCAAGACGAATCGGTTTAGGATTTCGGCCTCGTCGACTGCCTTTTTTTCAGCAAACCATTCCGAAGAGGAACGCGAATTTGGCCATCGACCGAACGCTCGAGCCGGAGATCGGCAGCGGCCCCGACGAAGCCTGGCTGTATCACGAGATGGATCACCGGGCGGTCAACACCGCATTTGTCGACGATCTGTTCGCCGGCGGTCCGGTCGGCCCGCGGGTCGTCGATCTCGGCTGCGGTCCCGCCGCGATCGCGATTCAGATTGCCAGACGCTTCATGGACGCGGAGGACGTCGTGGATTCGGGGAGCACCGGGGGCCCGGGCGAAGCCCCGAGCGTCCGGGCCGACGACTTTGTCGTCATGGGCTTGGATCTGGACGTCGAAATGCTGGAGATCGCCAAGCGGCAGATCGAGATCGAAGGTCTGCTCGGCCGGGTCATGCTTCAGCAAGCCGACGTGAAAGACTTGAGCCGATTCGAATCCGGATTCGCCGAGACGGTGGTCTCCAACAGTGTCGCCCATCATTTGCCCGATCCCGGGCGTTTGATTGCCGGCGCCTTGCATTTGGCCGGCCCGCACGGCCGGGTTTTCGTCCGCGACTTGGTGCGGCCGGATTCGACCGATCGGGTCGAGGAATTGGTCGCCGAGCACGGGGAAGGCGAACCCCCGCAGGCGATCGCGTTGCTGCGTCAATCGCTGATGGCCGGCCTGACGGTCGACGAAGTCCGTGAGATCTTGGCCGGCCTGGACATTCCCGCCGACAGCGTTCAAATGACGAGCGACCGTCACTGGACCCTGGACTGGCAGCCGACACGGGAAACTTGATGCAAGAGTATTTGGACCTGATGAAAGACGTGCTGGACAACGGCACGGATCGATCCGATCGCACCGGCGTCGGCACCCGCGGCGTTTTCGGACGCCAAGTCCGGTTCGATCTGGCCGACGGTTTTCCTCTGCTGACGACCAAAAAGCTGCACCTGCGGTCGATCCTTTACGAACTGCTGTGGTTCCTCCGCGGCGAGACCAACATCGCGTGGCTGAAAGAAAACGGCGTTTCGATTTGGGACGAATGGGCGGACGAAAGCGGCGACCTTGGTCCGGTTTACGGACACCAGTGGCGGAGCTGGCCGGGGCGTGACGGCGGCACCATCGACCAGATCGCTCGGGTGCAAAACGAGATTCGTGAGAACCCGCATTCACGTCGCTTGATCGTTTCGGCCTGGAACGTCGCCGATGTCGACCGGATGGCTTTGCCGCCTTGTCACCTGATGTTCCAGTTTTATGTCGACGGCGATCGACTGTCTTGCCAGCTGTATCAGCGGAGTGCGGACCTGTTTCTGGGTGTCCCCTTCAACATCGCCAGCTACTCGCTGTTGCTGATGATGATGGCCCGGATCACCGACCTGCGGCCGGGAGAGTTCGTGCACACGTTCGGCGATTTGCACTTGTATCAGAACCACTTCGATCAAGCCCGCGAGCAGCTGGAACGACATCCGCGGCCGCGACCGCGGATGATCTTGGATTCACGCCCCGAGTCGATCGACGGATTTCGGTTCGAGGATTTTCGGCTGGTCGATTACGACCCGCACCCGCACATCAAAGCCCCGGTGGCGGTGTAAGTCGTGACGACAACCGGCGAAACCGTTCCGACGCGGCGCCGCTTGATCGCCGTGGTCGCCGCGACTCCGGCGGGCGTGATCGGCCGCGACGGCGGCATGCCCTGGCGGCTGTCTCGCGACTTAAAACGATTCAAGCGGACCACCATGGGCGGCATCCTGGTGATGGGACGAAAGACGTTTGATTCGATCGGAACCGCCTTGCCGGGCCGCCGCACGATCGTGATCACTCGGCAGGGTGACTGGAAACACGAGGGCGTCCTGGTCGCCGGATCACCCGCGGCGGCGGTGCAGATGGCTGATCAGATCACCGCCCCGGGCGATCTTTCGGTGGCCGCCGCGTCACAGGCGTCCGTCGACGCTTCGGCGACCGCGCCGGCCTTCGTGATCGGCGGCGCGGAGATTTACCGTCAGCTGTTGCCGGACTGCGACGAGTTGTGGCTGACGAAAGTCTGGTCGGGCGTCACCGGCGACACCATTTTGCCGATCACTTGGGAAGCCTGGCGGCCGACCGAATCGATGCGTTTTCCGGCCGGCAAAAAGGACTCCGTGCCGAGCGAATTCGTGCGGCTGGTCGCCCGTGCCGGGGAATCGAACGGCGGCGAATGAAAATTCCTGGAATTTTCCGACCACGTCCCCATTGAGCAAAAACGGGGCCAGAGGCTATAAAGCTGGATTCTTGGCGATCGGTTCGCTGAAGGTCCGTCGAGGGCTTTTCCCGCATCTGCATCGCCCCCCGATCAGGAATTTCCCAGGAGCCGCGTTATGCCCCGTTTGATGGGCGTTGACATCCCGAACGACAAACAGATCCAGTACTCGTTGACCTATCTTTACGGTCTGGGGCTGTATTCGGCACGTGAAGTTTGCGAAAAGCTGGGCATCGATCCCACCCGCGCGGCCAGCGATCTGGGCGACGAAGAACTCGGCCGAATCGCCGCTCTTTTGGAGCGAGACTACACGGTCGAAGGTCCCCTGCGTCGCCAGTTGGCCCAAAACATCGGACGGTTGCGTGAGGTCAAGAGCTATCGCGGTTTGCGTCACCGTTTGAGCCTTCCGGTTCGCGGCCAACGCACCAAGACGAACGCTCGCACGCGGAAAGGCCCGCGGAAGACCGTTGCCGGCAAGAAGGGCGTCAAGGACCTTCGCTGATCGCCCGGCTTTGGGTCCGGTGATCGTCTGACCTCCCTTTCCAAACACTCTCATTCATTTTTTTCCGAAGGCTTTGCGATGGCAAAGACAAACAAAAAGAAACGCGTTCGTCGCAACGTCAGCAGCGGCGTGGCTCACGTCAACGCGACGTTCAACAACACGACCGTGACGATCACCGATCCCAAGGGCGACACGCTCTGTTGGGCCAGCGCGGGGACCAGCGGATTCAAGGGAAGCCGAAAGAGCACCCCGTTTGCCGGTCAATGTGCCGCCCAGCAGGCCGCCGAAAAGGCCGCCAAATTCGGGATGCGTGATGTCGAGGTCCGTGTCAAAGGCCCCGGCAGCGGTCGCGAAAGTGCCATCACCGCCCTGCAAGCCGCCGGACTGAACGTGAAATTGATCGAAGACGTCACGCCGATCCCGCACAACGGGTGTCGACCGCGGAAGAAACGACGCGTTTAAGCGGGGTTTAGTCTCCGACGGCCCCGTTTCGTCGAAACAACCCTTGTCAGGCATCCTTTCCGGCCGAGCCGCACCGGATTCCTGTCCGGCCCGTACCGGCAGGAAACTCATTCGTCAAACCAACCAATAGCCCAGAGTCAAAACCTATGTCGATGCACATCCGTTGGCGTGGCATGGAGCTTCCCAGTACCGTCGACGTCGATCGCGAAACGCTTTCGCCGACCTACGGGAAATTCACGGCCGAACCTTTCGAACGCGGGTTCGGTGCCAGCGTCGGAAACAGCCTCCGTCGCGTGTTGCTGAGCAGCCTGATGGGCAGCGCCGTCACGCAGATCAAAATCCGCGGTGCCCAACACGAATTCACCAGCATCCCGGGTGTCCTGGAAGACATCACGGACATTGTGCTGAACGTCAAAAGTCTGATCGTTCGCAACCACAGCGATGCGACCCGCGTGATCACCGTCGAAAGCAACTCGGCCGGCCAAATCACCGGCGGCGACGTCCAGACCGATGCCGACGTGGAAGTCATCAACAAGGATCACGTCATCGCGACGCTGACCGAAGACACGTCGTTCATGATGGAGATGGTCGTCGAAAGCGGTCGGGGTTACGTCCCCAGCAGCGAACACAGCAGCATCGATCACGAGATCGGCATCATCCCGGTCGACGCCGTGTTCAGCCCCGTGACGCGGGTCCGTTACGAAGTCGAAGAGACCCGCGTCGGTCAAAAGACCAACTTCGACAGGCTGAACTTGGAAATCTGGACCGACGGCACGGTCACGCCGGAACTCGGTCTGATCGAAGCGGCGAAGATCCTTCGCAAGCACCTCAACCCGTTCGTCCAGTACCGCGAACTCGGCCCGAGCATCTTCTCGGCCGCTCGCGGCGGCGCCGGTTCACCGGAGGCTCAATTGGAAGCCAAACTGAACATGACGCTGGCGGACATGCGTTTGTCGGTTCGCGCCAACAACTGCCTGGAAAGCGAGAACATCATGACGATCCGTGACTTGGTCCAGCGTACCGAAGATTCGCTGCTGGAAGTCCGCAACTTCGGCGACACGACCTTGAACGAAGTCCGTGAAAAGCTAGCCCAGTTCGGTTTGCACTTGGGCATGCGTGTCCCCAGCCAGCCGTTGTTCTAGTTCACTTTCCCTCGGCCCCCGACGTCCACGAGGATGAACTCGGCCGAACACCAAACCAATCCTGACCTTTCAACGGATTTCAAAGCCATGCGTCACCGCCGAAAAGGCCGCGTTCTGGGACGATCACCCAGCCACCGCAAAGCCCTGTTCAAAAATCTTTCCAGCGCCCTGTTCCTGACCGAACGTGACGCGACCTACGACGATAACGCGCCCAAGACGCCCGGTCGAATCATCACGACGTTGCACAAGGCCAAGGAAGTGCGTCCGCTGGTGGAAAAGTGCATCACGATCGCCAAGAAATCGATCCCGCACGCCGAGGAAGCCGCAAAGTACGCGACCGAGGCGGACCGCGGCACCGATGCCTACAAGGCTTGGCGAAAGAGTGACGACTGGCAAAAGTGGGCCGCCGCGCGTGCCCCCGTCGTCGCCGCTCAGCGTCGTGTGTTGCAACTGATCGGAGATCGTCAGGCCGTGGCAATCCTGTTCGACACCATCGCGCCACGCTATGTCGATCGCCCCGGTGGTTACACACGGATCATGCGACTGGCCACGCCGCGTCTGGGCGACGCGGGTGAACGAGCCATCCTGCAGCTGGTCGGCGAAGACGAGCGACGCAACCGTCGCGCCGAACGCCCCGCGTTCGAGAGCGACGCGCCGCCGGAAGCCGACGATTCGCCGGCCGAGGAACCATCGGCCGAGGATTCGCCCGCCGAAGAACCGGTCGCCGCCGGCGAAAAGTCGTAAGCAACAGGTGGATAATGACGGACGTAGCGGGATTCGCCAGAATTCCCCTCCCGTCGTTCGGAGTCGGAAGTCTGGCGACATCCGGTCAGGGATCCGACTCTGATTGATCGCGTGTTGCTAAGCCGCCACGCGGCGTTTCAGACGCTGCGAATTCAGACGCTGCGAATTCAGACGCTGCGGCCCAGCGTGCGGCGCCAAGCACGCTGTTGCTTTTCGATGCCGATCGATTCGGTCAGCCGTTGCCATCGGTCGGCGACTCGGCTCAAACAGGCTTCGGCGTCACCGTCGGACGATAGGCAAGACCGCAGGGCGTCGTCCAAAATTTCATAGTAGCTTCCACCCTGCAAAAGCTGTGTCGTCGGCCGGACGGTCGTTCGCGAAAGCTGGTCACGCCGCCACTGAGCGTAGGGCGATCCCTGTTCCTGGACGCCGAACAAATCAGTCGGCGTGGTCCGTGTTTGCCCCAGGTCGATCGAGCCGTTCCAAACGGCTGTGATTCCTTCGCCGCCGGACAGCCATCCCAAAAATCGCTGAGCCGTTGCGGTCTGTCGACACGCGCTGCCCAAGACGCCGACCAAAGTCATCGGCGGCAATAGCAGCGGGCCCACCGACGCCGAACGCAAGGACGGGTCGGTCGTGCTTTCCGCGTCGACGTCCGTCACGTCCGCACCCGACCCGCGGGGCAAATCGCGGACGTCCAAGGAGGCGGCCCCGGTCGCCTCGGAATCGGGAATTCCGATTCCGAGCGTCAACTCTCCCGCGGCAATCTTTCGGCCCACTTCGAGCGTCGACAGATCCGGCGATCGGTATCGCGAAGCCGTCTTGAGCATCAGTTCCAACGCCTTGACGTAAACCGGTTGGTCGATCATCGGCTGAAAAGAATCACGATCGAACAGCCAATTTCGATCGACGTCTCCGCTGACGCGGCGCAAAAAACTCTCCGCACAGTATCCCTCGGCCAGCGGTTCGGCGGCTTTACCGTTTTGATCGGCGACGGCCGCATCGTAAGCCGACCAGTCCGGCATGTCGGGCGATTCCGCCTCGGTCAACACCGCCGCCAGCGGACACCCCAGCGGCACGGCGTGTCGCTCGGCGGCATAGGTCGCCGCACCGTTGCGGACTGCCGGCCAAAGGGAGCCGAGCGACGCCTGCAACGATTCCGTCCAAGCCTCGGTCAATTCCGTGATCGATCGGCTGGCATACAGGTCCGCGATCAAGACCATCGGGACGATCATCGCGTCGGACGTTTCCGCCGCGGCGATCACCTGGGGCGTCAACTCGCCCAACGCGGCCGCTTCGCTGTCCAAATGGTTCATGTCCAATTCGACGGAGGCGACCGAAGCCCAGTTTCGCTGGATCGATTCGCTGTCGCGTTGCCGTCCCACGAAAGCCACTCGCAGCGGCACGTCACGCCGCGACGACACGCTCGCCGTGGTCGGCTCGGGCGTTTGCCGATCACACCCGGACAAACCGATCGTGGGAATCGTCATCGCACCGCCCAGCCCGGCCCCCAGGAATTGACGTCTCGACGCGCGTCGTGATGGTGCCCGATGGAACGAGGATGGATGTGGCATGACGGATGGCTGGGTGAGAATTTTGGCGGTCGGATCGCCCGCACGTGGCCGTTGTTACGCACTATATTGCTGCGGTGTTCGCAACCGCCCTTGCGCTTCATCATCGCCACCCCAAAAAACAACCACGAGAAACCAGCGTCAGCATGAGTCTTTATCTAGGAATCGACATCGGAACCAGTGGCACCAAGACCTTGTTGGTCGATCAGCAGGGGGCCGTGCTTGCCGAAAGCGATGCCAGTTACCCGTTGGAACAACCGCGACCGGGATGGACGCAACAAAATCCCGACGACTGGTGGAAGGCGACCGTCAAGACGGTCCGCGCCGTGATGAAGCAGTCCAAAACCGACCCCGGCGACGTGAAAGCCATCGGGCTTTCCGGCCAAATGCACGGCAGTGTTTTCCTTGACGCGGACGACCAAGTCATTCGACCCGCCCTGCTGTGGAACGACCAACGGACGGCCGCCGAGTGCGACGAGATCACCGCGGCGGCGGGCGGTCCCAAGGCGTTGATCAAAATGGTCGCCAACCCGGCCCTGACCGGTTTCCAGGCTCCCAAAATCTTGTGGTTGCGGAACAACGAGCAGCGAAACTTTGGACGCTTGGCAAAAGTCTTGCTGCCCAAGGACGAGATTCGGCGTCGGCTGACCGGCGATTACGTCAGCGAGGTCAGCGACGCCAGCGGCACGTTGCTGCTGGACGTCGTCAAGCGAACTTGGTCGGCGAAACTGCTGAGCAAATTGGGCCTGGACGCTGATCTGTTGCCGCGTGTTGTCGAGAGCGAGGAAGTGACCGGCACGCTGACCACCGCGGCGGCGAAACAGCTGGGCTTGAGCACGACGTGCAAGGTCGTCGGCGGCGCCGGTGACTGCGCCGCCGGCGCGGTCGGCAACGGCGTCGTTAAAAAAGGCATCTTGAGCACTTCGATCGGTACCAGCGGAGTCATGTTCGTCCACAGTGACCAGCCGCAGTACGACGCCACGGGCCGCCTGCATACTTTTTGCCACGCCGTTCGCGGCAAATGGCACATGATGGGCGTCAACCTGACCAGCGGCGGTTCACTTCAGTGGTGGGTCGAATCGGTGATCCAAGGCTTAGCGGGCCTGAAATCGAAAGACGCCTACAAGGCAGCGACCGAAGAAGCGATCCGAGTTGCCGCCGGAAGCGGCGGGCTGATCTTTTTGCCCTACTTGAACGGCGAGCGGACGCCGCACGCCGACCCCAACGCGCGGGGCGCGTTCGTCGGACTCGGGCTGTCACACGATCGTGCCGCGATGACGCGGAGCGTGATGGAAGGCGTGACGTTCGCGCTCCGCGACAGCCTGCAAATCATCCGGTCGCTGGACGTCCCGGTCCGGCAGATCCGCGTCTCCGGCGGCGGCAGTCGAAACCCCTTCTGGCGTCAGATGCAAGCCGACGTGTTCGGACGCAAAGTCACGACGTTGAAGGTCGAACAAGGACCGGCTTTCGGTGTCGCGCTGTTGGCGATGGTCGGCGACGGGCTTCACAAGAACATCGAATCGGCTTGCAAAGCGACGATCGAGGTCGCCGAGGAAACCAAGCCGGACCGAGCCGCGGCGAAACGATACGACGAGCTGTTCCCGGTTTATCAAGACTTGTACGGCGATCTGAAGGCCTCGATGAACCGTTTGGCCGAGTATCAGCAAGCGTCCGGCTGACCCGGCGGGCCTCCTCGTGCCGGGGCGCGGTGCCTACGACCCGCCCAACCGTTACAGCCATGCCGGGACGGTTCTCCAACCGATCCCGGCAAACGGATTTCATCGGCCGGGTCATTCGATGTGGTCGATGGTGTTGGTGGACTCTATCGACTCGCGATCGGTTTCGAAACCTTTTTGAATCATGTCTTCTGCTATTCCTCCCGCCGTCGCCCAGGTTCTGCAGGCTCGACAGTCGGCGATGAATCAACAGCTCGGCATCGAAATTTTGGCCAAGCAACTCGACGCGACCCAAGCGTCCGGGGACGCGATCAACCGGTTGCTGGAATCCGTCGCGACCGCTCAAAAGCAGATCGCCAACGGCCATCTGGACGTGCGGGTCTGATCGTCAGCATCGAAGAATAGCCGGCGTCTCCCCGACGCTAAGATTTCCGGCCGCTCGAATCGCTCGACTGCGAATCGATGCCTCGTCCGATGCCGATTCTCGATATTCTGTTCGTCATGATTCGACCAGACAAAAAGTCGTCCACACGCATCCAGACCGTCAGCGTCGCGGTGTTGGCTGTCGTCGCGGTGACCTTTTCAATCTACTGGCTGCGTCCCGTCTTGGTGCCGTTGGTCGTGGCTCTTTTCGTGGTCAGTGGCGTCAGTCCGATCTTGAACACCCTCGAAAGACGCTTGGGTGTCAACCGCATCATCGCCGCGGGCCTGACGTTCCTGTCCGGCGTGGGGCTTTTGCTGGTGTTCGGGTTTTCGGTTTGGCTGTCTTTGGTCGATCTGAACAAGAACTCGTCGGTCTACCGGGGCCGAGTCGAGGCGATCGTCGATTGGGCGGAGCTTCGCGTGGAGTGGTTCGGTAATCTGATGGAGAATCAAGCGGCCTCGATTCGGCCTTCGGACGAAATGCCCGATGGTCCGTCGCGTGCACTGCTGATCAGGGCGGAGGACAGGCCGCGCGACGGCGACGCCAGTCAGTTCGTCGATGCTTTCGTCCGTGACGGAATCTCGGCGATCTCGCAAGCTTTCCTCAGCCTCGTGTCGACCAGTGTAATCGTTTTGATCTATGTCTTTTTTTTGTTGAGCGGGAAACCCGGTATCCGCCATGGATCGCCGATGGTGGATGAGATCGATGCACAGATCCGTTCCTATCTCGGGCAGAAGACGTTGATCTCGATGTTCACGGGCTTGTCTTTCGGCATCGCGTTGTGGTTATTCGGCGTTCCGATGGCATTCACATTCGGCGTCTTGGCGTTTCTGCTTAACTTCGTCCCCAACGTCGGGCCGCTGATCGCCAGCCTGCTGCCCATTCCGCTGATCATCCTCGATCCGACCGGTGGCGTCGGATGGATGGTGGCGGCGATTTCGACCACGGCTGCGATTCAAGCGATTAGCGGCAACCTCGTCGAACCCAAGGTGATGGGTAATTCCTCGGATCTGCATCCGGTGACCATCCTGGTGGCACTCATGTTTTGGGGCATGATGTGGGGCATCATCGGCATGTTTCTGGCCACACCGGTGACGGCGGCGCTGAAGATCTTGTTGCAGCGGATTGATTCGACCAGACCGATCGCCGATCTGATGGCGGGGCGCTTCTCCAACGGTTTTTCTCAATAGGTTCGGCGTCGCCTTTTGGTCGACCGGATCATTGTTCGACGATCTCGGGCGACGTTCCCAAGATGCCAGCCAGTTCGATCAAAAGGCGTTCCGGTCCGCTCATTTCGGCACGCTGATCCAGCACGGCCCGCGCTAAAGCCGGCCGGTCTGTCAACAGACCGTCGACGCCTCGACCGATCATCGTCGACATCGTCGTTGCATCATTGACGGTCCAGACGTAGACGTCTTTGCCGCTGGCGTGCGCCGCCCGCACCAGACCGCTGCCGGCATACCCCGCATTGATCGCCAGAAAGTCCGCTTCGATCTTCCTGACATCGCCCACGGAAACAGACATCAACAGACCGACTTTCCAGTCCGGTCGCAGCGTTTTCAATTTCTTGACCCCGTCCCTCTTCAGTGACATGGCGATCACCTCGGACGCCATGTCCCGCGACTCGACCACGTCCACGACTCGCTGCTCGAGCTGCTTTTCGTGTCCGTAATACTTCAGTTCGATGTTGATCCCGATCTTGCCTTTGCATTCGTCGAGAACCTCGCCCAAGGTGGGCACCCTTTCGTCTTTGAATTCGGGGGCGAAACGGCTGCCGATGTCGATGTGCTGCAAGTCGTCCCTCGTCGCATCCCAGATCTTCAGCTTGCTGCCGGCGAGCTTCATGAAATCGCTGTCGTGCAAGACGACGACTTCTCCGTCCGCCGTTTCCTGCACGTCAAGTTCGATCCAGTCGGCTCCGTCGGCGATCGCTTGGCGAAAAGCTGCCATCGTGTTTTCCGGGGCCGCCGCCGACGCCCCGCGATGCGCCATGATGGCGACCTCGTCCTCCAGACGGACACTCCGTAACGCAATCACGCCGACAGACGACGCGATCCCAATGCCGGCGATTCCCGCGACCATCGATCGGGCGAGTGTGATTCGTACGCCAAGCCGATTGGCCGAATCGATCGCCGCGCCCACCCGTGTCTCGGCAAGTCCGCTGACACGGTGTCGTTGATAAAGGCGGAACAGCACCGCCGCAAACGTCGTCGTGCTCAATAAATTGACGGCCAAGTTTGCCACGGCCCACAGCATCAACGTGATGCCGATCGTGACCGCCAATAAACGCAGCGAACGGGTGACGTCAGGGACCAACAGATGACCGAGGACGGCCACGACGCTGGTCACCACGCTCGTCAATAACGTCGTTGCCAGCAACCAGACGAGGATCCACAGCAGAATCGTTTTCCGATGGCCATGCGTCCGCTGCCGACTGTGCCGCAGCGATTCTGAAGGGCGGACACCTTCAAACAAAACCAAAGGGATCGCCAACATCCATCCGGTGAACAGACGCAGCAAGATGGCGGCGAGCGAAACGAGTAGGACTGCGCCGATGCCCAGCGCGGCGACGAACGCGGGAGGCCGAGCGGACAAATAGTAATTGATGTCGTACCGCGTCAGCAGGAGCAAATACACAACGGCGGCGACCGCCGCAAACGGCGCGACCGTCAACAGCGTCAACGCGATGATCCGTGCCGTGACTTGAATCACCGCCCAAGCATTCGCGGCGGTAAATCTCAGCGCCCCGACCACACCGAGCCGCTGTTCCAGCGGCTTCGTCCACAGGATCCCCAGCAACGCTGTCTGTTCGAGTGCGATGATTCCCAGCCAAAGTGCGCCAGCGACGATGACGCATCCCAACCCGAGAGGACGGATGAAAAGGTAAACGAGATCAACATCCGTGAGCACCGGAGTCCCTGACATCATGATCAAAAATCGAAACAGCAAGCCGGCCAACGGTGTCAACAGAACAACCGCAATGATTTTAAAGACAAGGCTGGTCAGTGCGAGTTTTTTCCAAGACCGGCGGAAATCGCGAAGTGCATCGATCATGAGCGCCCGAAAATCTGAAACGAGATAATTTTGGTGGGATGCGTCGGCTTTCTGATCATCAAGGAAAGCGTGATCCAAACCCATCCGTTAGGGATGCTTCACGAATCCCGTTCGATCCGACTCGCTTTTCGACGGTGGCGTCAGAAATCACTGCGGGCAAAGTACACGCAGCCGATCGTCAGCATCACGACGATGAAACCGGCACAGCTTAGGACGGGACGGAGAATTGGTAATCGGATCACTTGGTCTTCTTCGCGACGCGGTCCGCCGGGGATTTCCGCCGTCGTCGAACCACCGATGATCGCCGCGACGGTCCCCCCCAACTCGCCGGTTTGCGGGATGATCGTTCGCAGCGGCGTGACCACGTAACGATCCACCCAACGCCAGCTGGAAAGCGACGGCCGAATCGTGGCGACCACTTCGCCGCTGCCCAAATCCAAGCGATCCAGGCGATCGACGCCGTGCGCCAGCAAGACGTGACCGCTGGCGGTATCGTAGTGAACCGATTCGACGTCGCGGTAGTTCATCGGCTGTGACGTTGCGGTCGTTGTTTTTTCCCCGGTGGTCATGCGGATGATTTCGGCGGTCCCGTCGCTGGCGACGTTCAGAAACCGCGATCGGCCGTCGACCGAAGGCAGACCGAGCAGACTGACCCAGTCACTTTCGGCGAATGCTTCGGTTTCGGCTAAATTCGCTTCGTCGATCCGAATCGAAGACAAGTCGTCGGCGTTGAAAAGTTGGACCGGTTCGCCCAGACGGCTGACGATGACAAGGCCGCCACTGACGGCGAGTTCGGCATCGGCGGAAGCTTCGCCGTCGATCGTGACCGATGCGATCACATCCCAAGGTCCTTCGGCCGGCTTGCCGGAATCCTCGGCGGCGGTGGTCAGTTGACGAAGATGAAACAAGCGACCGACGCTCAACAGCCACAGTTCCAGAGGCGACGAAGTGACCGAGGCCCTCTCGCCGCCAGGTCGCAAGACGACGCGACTGGGGCGGACCACGCTGATGCGGCTGGGCAAGATCGATTTGAATTTGTCGGTGCCGGCACCTTGCATGTTCATCAGCTTGGATAAAAAGCCACCCAGCCCGTCGGCCTCAGACGCCTGATCCACGTCCGAGCCGACCTCGGACGCGGGGGCGTAAAACAGTCCGCCGGTATTCTGAGCGATCAATCCGCCATCGGGTGTCGCATAAAGTCGGCCGGTGCTAACCGGCAAACGGATGCCGCGTCGAGGTTCCCAATCGTTCCGCTTTTCGATCAACAACAAGTCCAGGCTTCCCGAACCGAAGGCGTTGAAACGCCCGCCGCGGATCTGAGCGGTTGCGATCATGGGAAACTCGCCGGGCCGGCCGGTCGGATCGTCGACGCCGACAGGGGCGATGACGCGGTCACGGCCCATCGCCTCGCCTTCGAGAATTTCAGACCATTGATTGGTCGACGGGTCGAACCGTTTCAAACCTTGGCCTCGGGTCTTGGCAAAGATCTGGTCGCCGCTCAGCGCGGTCGAAACGATCGTGTCGGGACCGCGAACCAGATTGTCGAACAAGCCGCCGACGAAACCGACCACGAACACGACCGCGCCGAACATGCACGTCACCCCGATCGACAGGATCGCGCTGCGCCACCGGAGTCCCGCCAAGACGGAAACGCTGTAGAACACGGAAAACAGAAAAACACTGACCGGGATGCACCACAGCAATCGCGCGTTCCACAAGTCCAGACGCAAGCCGGCGATCAACCAAAGTCCGATCACCAGTTGGGTGACGCACAGGAACACGAACGAGCAGCCGCCGAGGAACTTGGTCAAAAACAACAGCGTCCGCGCGACCGGCTTGCTGAGCAACAGATGCAGCGAACCGGGTTGCAACAAGTCCGGGATCAGCGACGCGGTCACCAGAATCCCCAAGAACACCAACACGAATCCCAGCAACAGATTGACCAACTGGGGCAAAACGAACTGATTGATCAGGGCTTTGAATTGTCGCCCGTCGACGGCGAACGAAGCCGGGAAGTCGAACCCGGCGTAGGTCAACAGGATGGACTGTGCCGAACTGGCTTCGAACACCCCGGGAAACGCGGCTTCCAACCGCAAGCGGGCGCGACGACGACGTGCCGAGTCTCCGAGCTCCGCTGCATCGGCCTGTTCCAGTTTCGTCAATTCGAACGGCCGCAACTTGTCCGACCAGGCGCTGGCGTCGTACCAGCTTTCGTCATCGAGCAGTTCGTTGAACGCGTCCGCAAACAACCGCAACTCGATCCGTTCTTCGCCGCCTTGTCCGACCCGACGGAGTTGTTGTTTCAGTTCGTCGGGCATTGCGGCGGCGACGGCCGCGACGGCCGGTCCCGCTTCGTCGGGCTCGGTCAGACCGGTCGCCAACATGGCTTTCAGTTTCGTGCCGGCGGCAAAATCTTGCCAGCGAAACGTCGTCGTAAAATCTTCGCGGTAGCCGATCGGGGCCAGCGCCGCCAACAACAACCAGATCGCCACCATCGCGCACCACAAGACCCGCGACGCGAGCGCCGCGTGGAACGAATCCGCCAGGATCGCCAGGTAAGGTCGCATCATGCCCCCGATTCATCCGACGGGGTGTCGACCAAACGCAAAAACGTGTCTTCCAACGACGGGCGGTGGGCGGAAAGTTCCATCAAGGAAATCGATTTCGATCTCAACCAATCGACCAGCGCATCACTGCCCGCCTGCCGGTCGACGCGGCCGGTCAAAGTACACAGCGGGCCTTCGTCGTGGGGCGTGACGGTCTCGATGTCGAACCCGGCCGTTCGGAGCGTCTCGGCCAGATGACTGCAAACCTGTGCGAAGTCTTCGGTCGGATCGTGAATGTCCAGCAGGTCACGATACCTTGTCAACAACAACTTGACCTTCAATAAAACCACATCGCCGTGACCGTCGCCGCGTAGTTCTTCGACCGTCCCGAGACCTCGTAGCGTTCCCTGAGACATGATCGCGACACGGCTGCACACCATTTCGACTTCTTGCAGAATGTGGCTGTTCAAAAAAATCGTTTTGCCGACATCCCGCATGCGTTCGATGACTTTTCGAACCTCGGTGCGACCGACCGGGTCCAAGCCGTCGGTCGGTTCGTCGAGGATCAACAAATCCGGATCGTGCAGCAAAGCTTGAGCCAGCCCCAGACGTTGGTACATGCCTTTGCTGAATCGACGCACCGATTCTTTGGCGCGTTTTTCCAACCCGACCAGTTTCAACAGTTCCTCGCTTCGACGGCGAATCGTTCCCGCGTCCATGCCACTCATGCGGCCGTAAAACCGCAAAGCCGTGGTCGCGGTGTGATGGCGATCGATCCGCAAGGACTCGGGCAGGTATCCGACCCGACGACGCGCCGCGTGCGAGCGGACCGGGATTCCGAAAAGATTGGCCGTTCCCGCCGACGGCTGGATGATCCCCAACAGGGTTTTGATCAGCGTCGTCTTGCCGGCCCCGTTGGGCCCCAGCAGACCGAAAACTTCGCCGGGATAAGCGTTCAACGAGACGCCTTGCAGGGCGGTGATCGGCTGTCGGCCCGGCCAGCCCCCGCCATAAACCTTACGGAGATTCTCGACGCAAACGATCGGGGTTTCTGCTGTCACGAGTCACTCGATGGACGATTGATTTGGTGACAGCGTAGCGAAAAAATCGTCTCACGGGCAGCCTGGCCGTCGACGTCCTTCGCTTCGAGATCGCAAAGCCGCCGAGCTGTTCAAAAAGCGATCGACTTGACCAAAAAGACGGCCAGCGTCATTGCCGCGCTTGCTATCACGCCGACGGCCAGCCAGCGGTGCGGAGCCTGGCTCCATGACGGCCTGAGCATTTCCTGGTGATACAAGCTGCGGAAGCGTTCCCGTTCCGATTCGGAATCGAACACCCCGTCATCGATCAGCTCTTGCAGGCCGAACTGGATCGAGTACTCCATGACGCCGAAGATCAATTGTCGTGAATCGTGCTCGTCGACCCCCAGACCCTCGAAGTACCAAAGCTGGCTGCCGAACGTGTAATCGGTTTCGAGGCGGTCATCGACGCGACGCAGATGGACGATTTCGCTACGCTGCGTGCAGTACCGCGCCCGCATCAAAGCGCGAACGCTGTCTTTACGCACTTGGCGTATGACACGCTCGGTGATCTGTTGACGTTCGATCTCGGCACTCATAGCTTCAGCTCCATCAACTACGAAGGGGTGGCAGGCCCGCCTTGGGTAATTATTGCGGGAACAGCGGTTCCCGTCAGGATCATTTCGACGAAAATATCAAAGAATCGGAAAATTGTGGGGGAAGCACCTATCGTGCCGGTGCTCACCTGATCAGTCATCCGAGTGCACCGGAGCAGGGTGGAGGAATGTTGGATAAACGATCTTTGCGAGGCCCGATCACGCTCGGGGTGGTGATGATCGTGCTGGTCGTCATCCTGGGGGTGATTTGGGTCGTCGGCAGTTTGCCCGGCGCAATGGGGCGACGGGTTTCGCCCACCGTCTTTTGGGGCATGTTGGCGACCGGCAGCGTTCTGCTGCTCGGCGTGCTGGCCGGCGTGATCACGTACCTGACGCTGACGGTCAAGGCCTTTAATTTGAACCGGCGACAATCCAATTTCATCGATTCGGTCACGCACGAGCTGAAAAGCCCGCTGGCGTCCTTGAAACTCTACCTGCAAACGATGACCCGTCGGACGGTCGACGCGGAACAGCAAAAGCATTTTCACCAGACGATGCTGGAGGACGTCGAGCGGCTCGATTCCCTGATCAACCATCTGCTGGATGCCGCGCGGATCGAACGCGGGGTCGAACCGGTCGCCGCAACCATGGTCCGCCTGGATGAACTGCTGGCACAGATCGCCCAGGCCGCGTGCCTGCGGTATCGCACGCCGTCCGATTCGGTTCACGTGCGTTCGAACCGCGTCACCGTCAACGGACAGCTGATCCAGTGGGAGATCCTGTTCCGCAATCTGATCGACAACGCGGTCAAGTACGCCGGATCACCACCCCAGGTCGAAGTCACGATTCACACCGTGGCCGGTCACAAGGGACGCGACGTGATCGTCCGCGTCGCAGACAACGGCAGCGGAATTCCGGCGAACCAGCGACGCAAGGTGTTCGGCCGCTTCGTGCGTCTCGGCAACGAGCTGGAGCGCAGCAAGCCGGGAACCGGGCTGGGCCTGTATCTTGTTCGCAACGTGGCGAAGGCGACCGGGGCGTTGATCCGTGTTTCCGGACGACACTGCGGCGGGACCGAATTCGAAGTCACCCTGCGGGGTGTTTTTGTCAGCGAAGCCGAGCCCGAACCGGCCGAAAAGAACGTGCAAGACCCGAGCCTTCTCGCGTCCCCGGATTTACAACCCTCGATCGATCCGACGTCCTGATCGAGATTTTCGCGTCCTCCAAGACTTTCTTTTTTCTCCCTGACATTCACGAAATTGAATCCTTCGATGCGATCTCACATTTTGGTTGTCGAAGACGAAACGCATCTCGGTGCCGGCATCAAATGGAATTTGGAAGCCGAGTCCCATCGAGTCACGCTGGTCGAGGACGGACCTTCGGCGCTACAGTTCATGGAGACCGCCGGTGACGGCGTCGACCTGATCATCCTGGATTTGATGCTGCCGGGGATGAGCGGCTACAACGTTTGCGAGCGACTTCGGGAGCTCGGACGAACCGTGCCCGTCTTGATGTTGTCGGCAAGGACCTTGGCCGAAGACCGGACGCGGGGCTTCGACGTCGGAGCGAACCAATACATGAGCAAGCCGTTCGAGCTGGACGAATTGATCAGTCGCGTGAAAAATCTGTTGCAACAAAACGGAAAACACCGCCCGGCGGCCGAACCGATCGTCGCCGACAAGCCGGCGATCGGCCGAGTCGAGTTCGGAACCGTGCGCGTCGATTTTGACACCCACGAGTGCGAGGTCGATGGCCTCCACGTCCGGATCACCAGCAAAGAACTCAGACTGCTGCGGTACTTCGTCGACCACCCCAACCGCGTGATCAGCCGCTCGGAACTGCTGTCGGAAGTCTGGGACATGTCGGGCAACTTCCAGACCCGCGCGGTCGATCAGTTCATCGCCCGGCTTCGCAAGATCATCGAGGTCGACAGCGGCAGGCCGCTTCACCTGTTGACCATTCGCGACGCCGGCTATCGCTTCGTCCCCGACCCCGTCTCGCCGGCGGAGTGATCGGGTTTCGTGCCCAGATAGATCGTCGCGACGCCCAAGGTCAGCGGGATGTAGCGGACGTCCACCAATCCGGCGGCGATGAAGCGATCGGCAAGGTCTTGGCCGCAAGGAAACGCTCCGACCGATTCGGGCAGGTACTCGTAGGCGGCTTGGTTGTTGCGTGCCAGGAACTGGCCGATGCGTGGCAAGACGTGACGAAAATAGAATCCGTAAAGCTGTTTCAGCCCCGGCAGTTGAGGATGCGAAAACTCCAGCACCGCGACTCGGCCGCCGGGCCGACAGACGCGGGTCATTTCCCGCAAGCCGCGATCCGTGTCCGCGACGTTCCGCAGCCCGAACGCCACCGTGACGCACTGAAAACGATCGTCGCTGAACGGCAGATTTTGGGAATCGGCTTCCAAGAACACGACCGGCTTTTTGGACGCCGCCTGACGATCCGATTTTTGCCCGGCAATTTCCAACATCGCAAAGCAAAAATCGCTGCCCACCACACGCACGTCGTCGGGAGCCTTGTCCGCGATCGCCAGCGCCAAGTCTCCCGTCCCCGTGCAGACGTCCAAGACCGGCTGGCCTTCGCGAAAATTCAGCTGTCGCACCGTCCGCAACCGCCAGTAGCGATCGATATTCAGCGACAACAAGTGATTCATCCGGTCATACCGCGGCGCGATCTGACGAAACATTTCGCGGACGCGTCGGTTGCTTTTGTCGATCGACGCCGTGGGATCCGGGTCGGTGTCGGGGACGGTTTCGGGGTCGACCGGTGGCGGGACCGCTTGGGTTCGGGTGGGGGACGGAATGTCGATGAGTTGGATCCCCTGGGGGTTTGAAAAACGAATGACAGAGGTGTGACGTGGCGGGCCTGGCGGCGGTCTGAACACTTGATACTTTACGAACATGGGCAGTCGGCCGTGAAGCGGACCGTCCGGTACGAGGGCAGGGGACTAGCCCCTCTCGTGCCGAAGCGTAACCGCAAGACGCCGCCGATCATTTTTCCCTTTCCGTATTTCAGCGACGCTCGGTGACCATGCGAACGCTCCTTTTCGACATCGACGGCACCCTGCTGACCGCCGCGGGTGGCGGGAAGCAGGCGATGCGGATGGCGCTGCGGTACGAATTCCGAGTCGCCGATCCGACGGTCGCTTTGGATTTCCACGGACGCACCGATACGGGGCTGATGTTGGAATTGTTGGGGATGAACGGTGTCGAGCCTTGCGAGGAAAATCGGCGTCGGTTCCGTCGTTCTTTTGCCAGGTATTTTCCCGAGGCTCTGACGAAATCGGGCGGACGGGTGTTTCCCGGCGTCCCGGAACTGCTCGACCAACTGTCCAGGTCTGGCGATTGTCGCGTCGCGGTGATGACCGGGAATTTGCCCGAAACGGCCAGCCGAAAGTTGGAGCATTTCCAGCTTCGTCACTACGTCGATTGGATCATCGGCGGCGATTTGGATGCGGAGCGTAACGACTTGGCCGCACGCGCCCGCGCTCACGTCCAGCGTCGCCACGGCATCGAGGCGACGAAAAACTTGGTCGTGATCGGCGACACCGTGGCGGACATCGTCTGTGGACGGGCGATCGGCGCCGAAGTGGTCGCGGTCTGTACCGGCGGCGCCACCCGCGAACAATTGCAAGCGGCCGGTCCGGACGCGATTTGGAACGACTTTTCGGACGTCCGGCGGGCGGCCCGCTGCCTGATGCGGGGCGAACAGGGCATCGACGAGGCGTGAAATCCGGCACCGAACGGAACGGCCCGACGCGTGCGTTTCGGCGTCGGGTCCGGCGATCGACCGATCGGGGTTCATTTTTGTCGAAGCCGGATCACCGTGTCGCCCCCGCCCCCGTTGCGGATCGCCTCCACGGCTCGTTGCAGCAACAGCACCGAGGGCTGATCTTCCGGGCACATCTCGATCAGCGAAATCAGTTTCGAGGCACACCGAGTGAACTCTTCCTTTTGGAATAATGTCCACGCGATTTCGTACTGGGCGGAAAGTTGTTTCCATCGGTCATCGGCGTCGCCCACCAGTTCGTAGATGACGAGATTCGTCTGCATGCCGACCGGTTGGACTTCGGCGATCAAGCGGTGATGCAGATCGGCCGTCGATGACCGGAGAGAAAGCTGCGTCTGAACCGACTCACTGATCAAGGTGGTGACGCCGAACTGTTTGGTCATACCTTGGATGCGGCTGGCGATGTTGACCGTGCTGCCCAGCGGTCCGTACTTGAACTTTTGCCGCGATCCGGTGTTCCCGACTTGTGCGGTCCCCGTGTTGATCCCGATTCCGATGCCGAACTGGTCGGGCGTCACCGAGGGCCACCGCTGACGGATCTGTTCCAACTGACGCACCATGGCTGAGGCGGCCCGACAGGCGCGTTCGGCATGGTCGTTCTGCACGTCGGGGGCTCCCCACATCGCCATCAACTCGTCGCCGACGTAATCGACCAGGACGCCATCGGTGTCCAGAACGCATTGCGACAAACATGTCAGTGCATCGTTGATCCATCGGATGGTTATCTGCGGCCCGACTCGTTCGCTGATCTCGCTGAACCCTCGGATGTCGCAAAACAGGACCGTGACCTCGGCATCACGACCTTGCAACAGGTCCTCGTTCTTGAGAAGTCGCTGGAGCACTTTTTCGGAGAAGAACTGATTCATCGATGTTCGCAACGACTGCTCCTGGAATCGTGCCTGCTCTTCCCGCAATCTCAAGATGCCTGCCGAGACGGCTCCGGCCATGACCTCCAACAACGCTGCTTCGAGATCACCGATCGGTTCGTCGACATCGCCCCCGACGAAGACGCGATCGCCGTACAACGCACCGATGATTCGGCGATCCGCATCGAGCAGTGGCGATGCGACGGCCCGATCGACGGACAGCAATGAAGATTCGATCGAATGCGTCGCGTTATTCGGCTCGCAGATCAACGTCTCGCCACCGCGTAGCAATCGCGCCAGCATTTGACGGCATCCCGCCGGCAAGGAAGGCGTATCGTCCTCCGGTTCCGTTTTCTGCCACGAGGAGTTGTTGAGGCGGCTGTACGAGGCGACGATGTTCCAGTCCTCCGAATCTCGCAAAATGATGTAAGCGTTGTCGAGCAAAATCATTCGCGCGGTGCTTTGGACGGCCGTCCTTAAGAATTCGTCGGAACCGGCAGCCTTCTGAACGACCTCCAACGCTTGATTGACCAGGGAGACGACCATCTTGCCGCGGTCGACGGCATCATTGTTTTGCAGGAACAGAGTCAGATTGGCTTCGGCATCGCTCCGCTGCCACGGTGCGAGCGACGTGTCCATCGTCCTGAGGTTCGGGTCGTCTTGGCCGACGAAGGCGTTGCGTTCCAAGGGGTACCCCGCCGCGACCGGCGGTTCGGAGGACGCGACGATCAACTCGTAAAGCGCGGGCAATTGGATCCGGAAACCGGGCATCATCCTCTTGGTTTCGCCCGGTGCCAACAGTCGTCCGGTTTCGGATTCGTTCGGAGCGCGAATCTTGAAGGAAATCGAGCGATGAACATTGCGGACCGCGACGGCCCCGTGGGCGGCGTTTTCGATTCGGACCGCTTGGCGGGGAACGGACAGGGCGTCAGCCGGAATCAAAGCGATGCGGAATCGATCGCCCAAATCCTGGAGTTGTTGCCGCTCCGGATCTCCGTCGCGTTGTCGCCCCACTTCCAATGGCAACGGCAGAACGGCAGTGTAAAGGTCTTTGCCCTCCAAGCGGAGTGTGATTTGGACTCGATTCACGCGAGATTCGCCACTTCATTCCACGCGATCAGCCGACCGTCACGATCGTCTAGGAAATTTCGAAGGCGAGAGCCGTTGGTCGATTCATATCCGCGAGGAAGCATGAGAACGCGTCGTTCGGCCCACTTGTTTGATGTTATGATCCAGAATAGCTCATCGCCGGCGGTCTCGCCAATTTCGCCACCGCTTGGCAAGCACGCCGTGGTGCGTGGGAGTGTTTTAGTGCAGCAGCGATTCTTTCAGTTTGGTCAGGATCTTGGGTTCGCCGTCGGTCTCATAAGCGGCTTCGCCCCCCTGGCGACGTCCTTCGCCGTCGGAACCGCGGGTATATCGGAGCCAGACTTTGGCGTGACCGGCGAAGCCCTCGTAATCCAGCCCCCAAGTGCCTTCGCCGTGTTGTCCGCAGCCGTTGGCCTTGCGGCCGCGGCCGCGAGGGATGAGATCTCGCGCCGCCCCGGCGTCTGACAAACCGGGGAGGTCGGCGAAGGCGGCACCGCCGCCGACGAACCAAGCCGAATAACGTCCGAAACGGGTTTGGGGGCGTCCGCAGATCGCCCACGGGGCGACCGAGTGGGCGTGACCGGTCCGCCGGCAATCGTCGAGACGGTACCGCATGGGTGGACAGTCGCCTCGGTCCCGATCACCCGGCATTTCGCGTCGCGGTTTGCCAGGTCGGCCCGGATCGGTGTCCGAGTCGCGGCAAGGCTCGCTTTCGCATGCCGCGTGACCGTCGTACGCTTCGACGACGACCCACTCCAAGTCCGACGCATCGACCTGGGCGAAGAACGGAGCGGCCGTCAACAAAACTGCCATTGTTATCAGGCCAAAACGCATTGCCGGTGCCATCCGATTCAGTTGAGGGCCGAGACCATGTTCTCCATGATCGAACCGCAACGACCGGCCGGATCAGATCAATCATGATTCCACCGATTGCCCCCGCGACCGGTACTCGCGACCAGATCGCTACAGCTTGCCCGGCCCGCAACGAAAGCACCGCCACTCGATGCCAACGGCCGTGTCGAATCAACGGGCGAACGGATTGCGGTTGAACTTCTGGAACGGGACACGGACGCCGCCGATGGTGAACGCGTCGACACGCAGATCCGCTGCGGGGGCGAAGCCCTGTTGTCCGGCGAACGTCACGACGTCGTCTTGGTCGACTCCGTCGCCGCTGACGCCGAACCCGCCGACGAGTTTCCCGTTGACGTAAAGGGGAGTGCTGCCGGGGAAGAACACCACGCCGTTTTGATTGCCAAGTGGTTCAAACAGTCCGGTCGCGTGGACGAACACTTCGGCGTCGCCGGGGTCACGAAAGTTGCGCATCACGTTGAAGGCGTCAAAGGCTTTGGTGCTGGAATGTTGATCCGAGGCGTAGACGTCGAACGGCAAGGGGGTGCCGTCGCCGAGGTTTTCACCGGTCAGCGGGTTGATGCCGGGCAACCGCAGCATGCTGTGGGGGCCGACTTCCAAGCATCGTGTCGGTGACTGGTCGCAGCCGGACGCCAACGACGGATCCAGCTCCGTTCCGGTCGGAAAACGCGGCGAGGCAAGGAATCGAAACGAACGGTTCGTCAGCGCGGTTCCCAGCGGATAAGTGTCACCGGCAAACGTATCCAACGATCGGGAAACGGTGCCGAAGGTTCCGTCGGCGTTGAAATCGACGACGTCCGGTTCGCGGATGTCCTCGGCGTCGGCGTAATAGGCGGTGTTGCGGGCTTTCGCCACGGCCACGTCGATCGAAAAAACCGTCGCGTCGGGCATGCGATAAAGGCCAAGCAATTCGCCTTGTTTGTCGGCGACCGCCAGGACCATGCTGGTCATTGCACCCGGCAAGAATTGATCGGTCAGCCGGATGGCCGCCCGTGTCCGCTCGGCTTCGGCGATGCCGACGTTGATGATCTGTTGAACGACTTCGGCGGTCAGCTCCGGATCGGTCGGACTGTCATGCGGCACGACCAGCCATTTCTCCGGGACCGGCTGCCCGACGATTTCGTCGGCGTGCAAACCGACATCGATCTGCGTCCCCGAGACCGAGGACGTCCCGAGGCTTCGCCCGAACGACAACAGACGGTCGATACCGGGCACACGATGTTGGCGGGTCGGGGTCGGTCCGTAGATCTCCAACGTCAGTCCCACCAGGTCGATTCGGGCGTTCAAGGCCACGAAGCCGTCGAGGCGGGCCAAGCGATGGTTGATGTCGGCAATGTCACGGCGGAAGGCCGACTGCTTGGCGACGATCCCCGCGCCGGCGGAAGCCACAAAAGCGGCGTACTCGGCTTCCAAAACCCGATCGGCGTTGGTGCGTTGTTTTTCGCTTTGACCTTGTCCGAACACGAATCCTTGCTCGTGAGTCGCAAATCCGTCTTCGCCGGGAAAGAAAACGCCGATGCCACCGACCAAATTCGGTCCCATCGCGCCGACTTTGTAAAGCGGAATGCCGCCGGGCAACGTCGCGACGCCCCGTGGAACGGCCGAGGGATCGATGCCGGACTGTTCGCCAAAGCTTTCCGGCCAAGTGCGAAAAAATTGATCGGCGACTTCCGGAACGAAGGCCGGGTCGGCGTTGAAGCGTTGTTGCAGCTCGAAATCATCGTCGCTGCCCCGAACGCCGTCCCCGCCCGGATGCGTCTGGCTGTCTCGACTTTGGTGTTCGATCGCGAACAGATCGACCTGTGGTGTAAAAGGAATCTCCGGCGGAAACTGACCGCCCACGCCGATCGGTGCGACGAACCCGGGGCCTCGATACAGCGGATCGTCATGGGTCGGGGACGATTCGACTTCACGCTGGGTCACGGTCGACTGACTGATGAACCGGATCGTGCGACTGGTCAGCGGCGCGGCGTTGCTGCTAAAGAAAGCGGCCGTGCGGGCCTTGGCGACCGCGCCGTCGATCGCAAAAGCGAACTGTTGCGGGTCATCGCGTAGCGTTTGGGAGACACCGGCTTCGACACGCACGCCGAGAATGCGTCCGCTGCGATCGACCACCGCGATGATCGCGTCCTCGCTCGGTGTCGCCTGGGAGGCTCGCGTCAGCAATCGATCGACGTCGTGCTGATTCAACCGATCGTTGGCAACGGAGTCTTTCGCCGAGAAACCGAATTCAAACACGCCGCTGCCGACGCTGGGATCTTTGGGGATCGCGGCGACCTCGGCGTCGGTCAACGTGACCGACGCGGGGGATCCGCTGGTCGCCGTCGCGTTGAGATAGTTGATGATCCGAAGCGCATCGAGCGAGGTCACGTACCCGTCACCGGAGACGTCGGCAACGTGGTAAGCAGGGGACTCGCCCGAAGCCTGTCCGACTTGCGTGCGATGGAGTTGGTTGATCACCATCAATGCGTCACCGGCGGTGACTTTGCCGTCGCGATTGACGTCAAAAAGCTGAGCCGGATCGACGCCGGTCCCCGCCTCACCGGCAAGCAATTGCCGAGGCTCCAGGCACTCATGGCGAAGCGGACCGCGGCGTCTCCGGCGGTGGTGGCGAGGGATGGCGGTCATGGGGCGGTTCGGAAAAGCTCTCACAAGACCGGGATTTGAATTCGCACGCGGGGCAAAGTAACGATCCCCCCGTAAGCGGTTTCAGACTACTCGGCGACTTGAAGAGTCGGTAGGAAGAAATCGCCGCCGGTGCCAAAGCAAGATCAAAAAAACCCGCAAAGTCGATGGTTTCGGTGCAGCCGACCTAACCGTTCCGACCGATACCTTTACCAAACAACGTCCTCGCGGGGGGGATCCATTTCACGTTTGCGGCTCCGAGTTCATGCGAACCTGTTCTTGGCTGACCGGCGCACTGGCATTCACCCTTGGGTGTTTCTGCGGATGCGCGGCGTCCTGGGCGGAGGAGTTCGAGGCGATGTTACAGGAAGGCCCCGCCGGCGAGATCCGGCCGCAGGTGTTGCGTCCGCCCGACGAAGCGGTCAACGAGCTTCCGCCGATTCGCCCCGGGGAAGATCACACTGATCCTTTGTATCAACTGGACGGCGGTCACCCCTACGGATTCACCGGTCCGAGCGGCATCCTGCCGACCGAGCCTCAGACCAGTCAACATTTCGTCCCGGTTTCTGACCTGTGGCGGATCGGCCAACAGGACAGCGATCGTTACGGCAAAGGCCATCCGATTCTGGACGACTACCCCGGCGTCAAAGGGGCTTGGTGGGATCCTTATAACCAGAACGTCCTGAAAGGTGACTATCCGATTTTGGGCGAACACACGTTCATGAAACTGACGGCGAAAAGTTTGAACCTTTTCGAAGGCCGCCAGTTGCCCACGCCAACGACACCTTTCGAAGCGACGCAAAATCCCGGTGCCGCCGCTTTCTTTGGCGATCCCGATTCGTTCCTTTTTCAATCGTACAACTCGCTGGCGATCGACCTGTTTCACGGCAACACGTCGTTCAAGCCGAACGATTGGCGAATTCGGTTGAACGGTTTCTACAACATGAACAACCTGACCGCGGATGAACTGGGCGTGGTCAATCCCGACGTGCGTGCCGGCCGCAGCCGTTTTCGCGACGACTTCGCTTTGGAAGAATGGTTCGTCGAAGGAAAGCTTGCCGATCTGAGCCCCTATTACGACTTTGTGTCGGCGAGGATCGGCAGTCAGCCGTTCGTGAGCGATTTTCGCGGCTTCATCTTCGCCGACATCAATCGCGGCGTTCGATTGTTCGGGACGCGTCATGCGAACCGTGATCAGTTCAACTTGATGTGGTTCGATCAGACGGAAAAAAACATCAACTCACTGCTCAATCAGTTCACCGAGGATCGTCACCAAAACACCTTCATCGCGAACTACTATCGGCAAGATTTCCTGTATCCAGGTTTGAACGCAAACGTCTCTTTTCATGCGAACTTTGACGGTCCGTCGTTCAAGATCAACGAAAACAACTTTTTGGTCAGGCCCGACCCGGTCGGCATCGCGGTCCCACACGAAGTCAATTCGTATTACGTCGGGACGGCGACCAACGGACACATCGAGCGATTCAATTACTCGACGGCATTTTATTACGCCTTCGGGCGGGATGATTTGAATCCGCTGGCCGGTCGGGAGGTGGACATTAGCGCATCGATGGCGGCGTTGGAAATCTCCTACGACCGCGACTGGGTGCGATTTCGAACGTCCTATCTATACAGCAGCGGTGACCGAGACCCGAACGACGAAAAAGCGACGGGCTTCGATGCGATCCTTCCCAATCCGAACTTCGCCGGAACGGAATTCAGCTATTGGGGGCGACAGGACATGCGGCTGTTCGGTGTCGAGCTGACCAACCGATTGAGTCTGTTGCCGAGTCTGAAAAGCAACAAATTCCAGGGGCAAACGAACTTCGTCAATCCGGGGCTGCATCTGTTCAACTTGGGGCTCGACGCGGATCTGACCCCGCGTCTGAAGACGATCAACAACGTCAACTGGTTGTGGTTCGATGAAACCGCCCCCCTGCAGACCTATCTGTTCACCGGTGAAGTCCGCAATTTCATCGGCACCGACATTAGCTCTGGTCTTGAATATCGGCCTCTGCTAAACAACAACCTGCTGTTATTGGGTGGTCTGTCCGCACTGATAGGCGGGGACGGGTTGGAAGATCTGTACCAGCGTTTCGACGGGCAAGTCGACACGCACGTGGCGGGCTTCCTGGAGGTGATTTTGGAATACTAGCGTCCGACGACCGACGGGGGATCCGTGGTTCGCCGGATGGCCCCTCGGGCAGCCACTCTTGCTGGCCGGCTACGGAAAGCGAAGACGTCGATGAACGGATACTTTCGATTCCCCCTTGCGATCGTGTGGGCCCTGTTTGCGACGCGAACGCCGACGATCGGCCAAGAATTTGACGCCAAAGTCGATCGACTGTTGAACCTCTTGAAGCGGGTTCATGCCGTCGAACCGGTCGGTGGGGTCGAACCGGTCGGTGGGGTCGAACCGGTCGGTGGGGTCGAACCGGCCGGTCACGACGAACCGGTCGAGTTTTCTTTGACCGATCAGCCGTCGCCGACCGCACCGGCGGTGCATCGGGCATCGCCGCGGAGCGGTCATCCCGCGACGGCACCCGGCAAAGCGGCGCTCGCCCCGCCGGCACATGGCGGTGGCGGACGACCGTCGTATCACGGCGGTTCCAAGTATCACGGACAGGACCCGACCCGCGTTCCCGGCGCGTCCGAGCCGGACATTCCCGGCGGTGGTCGAGACCCATGGGACTTGGCCCGGCGTCTCGGCGTGGCCGACAACGCGACCTATCCGATTCCCGATTCCATGCGTTTCGACAACTTGGCGACACAAACCGCGGCGGCGGCGCATGCCAAAAGTCACGGCTGCATCACCTGCCACACCGATGTCGGCAACATGCACCCCGAGAACACGGTACAGATCGGCTGCACGGACTGTCACGGCGGAAACGCCGACGCGCGATCCATCGCCCAGGCCCATGTCCAGCCACGTTTCGCCCCGGCTTGGAAGAACAGCGCCAACCCGGTCCGGTCCTACACCCTGCTGAATCATGAATCGCCCGAATTCGTTCGCTTCGTCAATCCCGGCGATCTGCGGGTCGCCCACATCGCGTGCGGCCAATGTCACGCCAACGAAGTGCTGCAGCTTCGCAAATCGATGATGACGCACGGCTGCATGCTGTGGGGCGCGGCTTTGTACAACAACGGCGCGACGGACGAAAAATACAGCCGTTTCGGCGAATCGTATTCGATGAACGGCGAAGCACAGATCCTGCAAACGGTGCCCACGCCGACGCCGCAGCAGATTCGCGACAAGGGCATGCTTCCGCGGCTGCAACCGCTGGTGAAGTATCAAGTCAGTCAGCCCGGCAACTTGCTGCGGATTTTCGAGCGTGGCGGACGTTTTCGTCCCGAGATCGGCATTCCGGAACGCTTGGAAGAACCCGGCCGACCGCGTGAACGGCTAAGCCTGCGAGGGCTGGGCACCGAGAACCGGACCGATCCGGTCTTCATCGGCTTGGCCAAGACGCGATTGCTCGATCCGACGCTCAATTTCCTCGGCACCAATGATCACCCGGGCGACTACCGCAGCAGCGGTTGCAGCGCCTGTCACGTGTTGTACGCGAACGACCGCAGCGAAACGGCCAGCGGCTTTTTGGCCAAGTACGGCAACCGGGGGACCGCCGCGGCGGCGCGCGACGAATGGGTCAAGTACGTCGATCCGACGATCAACAAGAATCAAAGCGGTCATCCGATCCAACACAAGTTCGAACTACGAATGCCGACCAGCACGTGCATGGTCTGCCACGTCCACCCGGGCACCAACGTGTTGAACAGCTATCTCGGTTACATGTGGTGGGACAACGAAACCGATGGACAATGGATGTACCCCGCGGAACAAAAGGAGCTTTCCGCGGAGGACTACATGCGAGCGACCGAGTCGAATCCCAACGAAGCGGCCGCGCGAGGCCATTGGTCGGACCCGGAGTTCCTGGCCAACGTCACCGATTTGAATCCGCACTTGCGTCACACCCAGTTCGCCGACTTTCACGGACACGGCTGGGTCTACCGCGCGGTGTTCAAGAAAGACCGCAAAGGACAGTTGCTGGATTGGAAAAACGATCCGGTCGCAGACGTCTCCAACCCGAAACTTCGCGAAGCGGTCAAGCCGAGCACGCCGGACGAACAGCAACACGGCAAATGCCGCCCGGATGCCCCCGTCCACATGATGGACATCCACATGGAAAAAGGCATGCACTGCAGCGACTGTCATTACTACAACGACAGTCACGGGAATACGATTTTGTACAACGAGGTCCGCGCGGCGATCGAGATCAAGTGCGTCGATTGTCACGGCACGGCGGATCGATCCTTGGTCGAAAAAGTGGAAGCCCAGCTTCGATCCGGCGCCCCGCCCCGATTGCCCACGACCGGCCCGGCGGCTCCCGAGGGCGGCACCAACCTGCTGGCATTGCGGACCACTTTCGGCACCAAACGCTTCGAAATCCTTCGCGAACCGGGACAAGAACCGAAACTGATCCAACGCAGCACCGTCGAACCCGATCTGTGGTGGGAAGTCACCCAGACCGCCGACACGGTGCGTCCCGGTCGCCCCGACTACAACGTTCGATCCCACGCGGCCAAAAGCGTGCGACTGGACTTCGACGGTGCCCTGACTTGGGGCGGCACGTCTCAGGACGATCTTTCGCAATGTGCCCACCAAAATAGCGAGGTCTCCTGCATTGCTTGTCACAGTTCTTGGAATCCGTCTTGTTTCGGCTGTCACCTTCCTCAAAAAGCCAACATCAAATCGCCCGAGCTGCACTTCGCCGGTGACGTGACGCGAAACCGAACCAGTTACAACTTCCAAACCCTGCGTGACGACGTCTTCATGCTGGCACGCGACGGCAACGTGACCGGCAATCGCATCGGGCCGGCACGCAGCAGCTGTGCGATCCACGTGACCAGTTACAACGCCAACCGCGAAGCCATCTACACGCAGCAGCAAACCATCAGCGGCGACGGCATGTCGGGCATCGCGTTCAGCACCAACGTGCCGCACACCGTTCGCGGTGGCCCCGGTTGGTCCAACGAATCCGACCACGGTGCCCCGGGGGTTTACGAAACCAAAAGCTGCACCGACTGTCACTTGTCCGACCGAGATGACAACAACGCGACCATGGCCCAACTTTTGATGCAGGGTACCGGTTACACCAACTTCATCGGCAAGTATTGCTACGTCGCCGCGGGCGAACACGGATTCGAAGCGGTCGTGGTGACCGAAAACACCGAGCCGCAGGCGGTCATCGGCAGTTCCCTGCACAAGATGGCCTACCCGCAAAATTACGAACGACACGTCGAACACCAACGTCAGTTGGAGCACGCCCACGAACATCCCGGACGCGACATTCTGGATACTTTGTCGCTACGGTTCCGCAAGCCGGAAATCTTGGACCTGCAACACCGTGGCGAGTACTTGTATGCGGCCTGTGGTGAGGGCGGGTTCCGTGTCTTTGACGTCGCCTTCATCGACCATAAAGCGTTCAGCGAACGCATCACCACGGCGCCGGTCTCGCCGCTCGGGCAACGTTTGTACGTTCGCACGAAGTTTGCCACCGGTGTCGCTTCCCCGGCGACGATCGCGGCGGACCCCACCCGAAAACAAGACCCGGCCAACGAAGAATCCGCGATCCATCCGATGTACGGTTACATCTTCATCAGCGATCGCGAAGAAGGTTTGATTCTGGTCGGGGCCGGGACGCTGTTGGACGGAAATCCGCTGAATAATTTCCTGGAGCGCGCGTTGACGTTCAATCCGAACGGCATCCTGGACGGCGCCGAATCGGTTTCCATCGTGGGCACGTACGCCTACGTGTGCTGCAAGGCCGGATTGGTCGTCGTGGACCTGGACGATCCGACCCGTCCGGCGGTGACACACGTGATCGGACACGATGAATTGAAACATCCGCACAAGGTGGCGGTTCAATTCCGCTACGGCTTGGTGACCGACAAACACGGCGTCAAAGTGATCGACACGACTGATTTGGCGCACCCGCACGTCGTTCACGAAATTCCCCTCGAAGACGCCCATGGCGTCTACATCGCACGGACCTACGCCTACGTCGCGGCGGGTTGCCACGGCTTGGCGATCATCGATTTCGAAAAACCTCGAGAAGCCCACATCGATCAGATGTACAACGCCGGCGGCCTGATCAACGACGCCCACGATGTCAAGTTGGGCATCACCAACGTCAGTCAGTTTGCCTACGTCGCCGACGGCAAGAACGGGTTACGGGTGATTCAACTGACCAGCCCCGAAGTTCCCGGCAACGACGGATTCAGCCCGCGGCCGATGCCCTTTCTGGTCGCGACGTACGAATTGCCCAAGGGCGGTCACGCTTTGGCCATCAGTCGCGGGATCGATCGCGACCGTGCGGTCGACGAAAGCGGCAATCAGATCGCGGTCTTCGGACGTGTCGGCGCGCGGCCGTTGTCCGCCGAAGAAGCGAACCGTCTGTACCGTCGCGAGGACGGCTCCCCGTGGCACGTCACCGATGACGTGATGGACGAAAGCGTCTTTCGAATCAAGCGTTGAAGGCATCACAGGAACCGTCAGTCCGATTATTTCCCGGCTTCCAACGATCGACCCAAGTCATCAAGCACGGCCTTCAGCCCGGTCGGTTCGAACGCGGCGCGTCGCTCGAACGCGTCGTTCAAGTAATCGGGATAAATGAATTGCCCGCGACCGGCCGGCAGGTCAACGTCCAGTCCGGTCACCGCCGGATCGTTCAATTGACTCAAAGCTCGACGTGTCGCCTCGGAAAAAACCACACCCTCTCTTTCGGCTTCCTCGATCATCACGTTCATGGCCCAAACGATTTGACGCGCCGCGTCGTAGGTCAACAAACGTGACACGTCGGTGTCGCACAGCACTTTGATCGCGTTGACCGTAAGCGTCCCGTTGAACGGACGCCGGGACACGTCCGAGACCGTTTCGTCGATCGCATCGATCAATTCGCGACCGACCTGCCGGACGGCGGCGGCCGATCCGAACGGCTTGGCGTCGAAACAGTCACGCAAACGAGATTCGAGCTTGCCGAGATCGGCGTAGGCCTGTTTGCCATTAAGTCGATAGGCCACATCGGTCAGAACCGCGTGCCACTCGGGTTGGCGTGGACGTCCGGGCACGACCGACCGCGTCGCCGTCAGGTAGCGACGTTGACGGGCGCTTTCACTGCGTAGTTCGTGATGGCAAGCGGCACAGTCGTACAACGCGTAATCGCCCCAGTCATCCGTGGCAGCCGAGTCGACCAACAGCTTGACCGATTTGCGCCGTGCCTGGAGTGCCCCGATGAACAGTTTGCGAGTGTCGAAATAGGTCTCGCTGAATTGCTGCGGCCCGCCCTCGGCGACGCCGGGGTAGTTGATGGCAAAGTACTCGTCACGTGACTTACCGTCTTGCAGATTGTCGTGAAGCTGCGAGGGTGTTTGCCAGTGCATCGGCAATTGATCACAAAACGTCTGCACCTCGATCGCCGGCAACGGCGGGTGACCGGCCGCGTACATCTGATGCGTCACGAACATGTTCTTGTCTCTGTTTCCGACGTGGCAATCCAGGCACGTCGACGCTTGATTGGCAGTGTCGACCATGTCCGACATCCCGCGAGATTCCTTCTGTCGCGGCGACGACAACCGCCATCGGTCTTCGTCAAGATGCTCTTTTTGCCAGGCGTCTTGCTCCCCTTGCTGATGGCAATACAAACAATCGATGCCGATCGGGTAATCGGACAGTGATTCGGCCGATGCGGTTTGCTCTTGGGACACACCGCCGTGACACGTCAAACAGGCTTCGCGGAATCGTTGATAACCTGCGGCGGTTTCGACGGTACCCTCGCCCCAAAGTTTGTCGCACATGCGGCGACTGAGAAGATTGCTCGTGCCGATCCACTCCGCGGGAACCTCACGCAATCCGATCGCGGACCGATCCAGCGTGTATCCCTTCGCTTCCTCCTCGGCGGCCTGCTTCAACGCCAGTCGATTCAGCCGCGTGAACAGGTCGAGCAGTTCGGTTTCCTGATTCTCGGGACTGAACGGCTCGACGCGTTGACGGGCGATCGCGTGTTTGTCCCTGTCGATCCAGTCTCGCATCTCACGCTGTCGGCTGAACTCGGTGCCCTTGTCGTTCAGGTGACAGCGAACGCACTGGGCGACCGACGGTTCGGAAGTCCACGCGACGTAAACGGGATCGCTGAGACGATCTTCGATCTTGATCGGCCGTGGTTGCTCGGACGAAGACGGCTTGGAGGACTGCGCCAGGACGGGTGAGATCGAAACGAAGATCCACGCCAGCGCGATGAAACGTTCAATCATCGAACGGGTTCCCGTCTTGACGTCGTCTGTTGCGCAGTTCTTCCAGCAACTCTTGCGGTGTCTTGATCCGTGGCTCCGGAGAGGCCTCGGGGTCCGGCGGCCTGGCCGTGTCGGGCTGGGATTGGGACGCGTCGTCGGGATCCGGTTCGTCGTCTCGGTCACGTTGATCTCGGATCTGTTGATCGCGTTGTTTTCGCAGCCCGTCATTGACTCGATCGATGATCGCATCGAGTCGCTCACGCAGCCGTGGGCTCTGGCCTGTCTCGTCATCGAATGAACTCAGCTCCGGTCGCCGCGACCCACCCATCCACGCCGCCAATTCGACCGTCAATTCGGCGACTTGAGTCCGTGTCAGCGGGGTCGATTCGCGACTATCCGTCTCGGGCCGCTCGGCGTAACGAGGGCCATCGGTCTGATTCGCATAGCGTAATCCGTTTCTCAGACGCGTGGCAGTCAAAAACGCCGGACCCCGCGGTCCGGCGGGCCAACGGTTCCGAGCGGCGACGGCTGCCAAGTAAAGCTGAGCGGCGGATTCCCACGTGCGATAGCTTTCCGTTTCACCGGTGGCGAACGTGACCAGGGACGCAAGATCTTCCGCGTCGAATTCGATTCTCTCCGTCGCGTAGACGTGATCAACCCATTGCGACAGAGCCCGGCGGACGCCCGTGGCGGTGATCGCGATCTCGGCTCCCCGGGGGATCGGTTTCGATTCCAACACCCGGCGCATTTGATCGATCCGGGCGACCAATTCGTGGTCGTAAGTGACGGCGACGCCCGACCGGATTCGCCACCCGAGGATCCATCGAATGCCGATGTCGTTCCACATCGAGGCGATCGCGGTGGCGGGTTTGCGGTCGGGGGAAGCAACGGAGGCGGCAACCGCCGAAGAACTCAAGGGACGACGCCGGCTATCGAATCCGAGCGAGTGATGGCAGGACGCACAGTCGTAGGCGGACAATTCCGGCCAGCGGCCGACGCCGTTGTCGTGCACGCCGTCGCCGGCGGTTCCCCGTTTTTGCAACAGCGTCATCGACGCGTCCAACGCCGCCACTTGGCCGGCCAGCCAAAGCTGTGCTTCGTATCGCCACGCCGCGGCGGATTCTTCGTCACGCCAATGCTTGGGCTGCCGCGCATGGAATGTGGCGAACTCGTATCGCAGCGCCGGATGGCCTGCTGCGATGATGTCGTGATTCACGTCGCGATCGGAATCACCGACATGGCAACTCGCACACGTCCGTGACCGCGTCAGCAGATCGGCCGCGTTGACGAAACCGTCCGCCCCGGCGACCTCGGCGTTCCAACCGTCCCGGAAGTGCGTTCCGATCCAGCTTTCGGCCGGTCCGTGACAGCCCGAGCAACCGACTCCCTCGCGTCGAAACTCGGAAAGGCGATCCGTTGCCCCTTGATCGGCGGAAAACGAAAACCGTCGGGTGGAGTTGTGGCATGCCAAACAGTTGTCGTACCCGGCCCGATCGATCACGGTTCCGTTTCGATCGAGAATGTTCAGCCGCCGCATGATCGCAACGCTGTCGTCGGAACAGAACGTCCGCCAACTCTGGGCGTGCGGATCGTTCTCCAGCCACAAGGGATACGCATTGCCGCGGGACACGCGAGGCTGCACCACCGCCGGTCGCGGTCCGCCGTGACAACTGGCCGACGCGCACGACTGGGCGCCCAGGACTCGCCAGGATCCGGCGAGCATCGGCCGGTGCAAGCGGTCCAGCGTCGCGGGATCGAAGCGATCCTGCGCCGCAACGCCGCCGCCGACAAACAGCATCGCTGCCAGCGGGCCGATCAAACATTTGGGTGACATGGATCAACGCTCCGTTTCTGCTTCCGACGAAGCGACCGTGTCGACCGGATGGTGGATCGCCGCCGTGAAAAAGATCGACGTTTCGGCCGGTGGGGCTGTGTCAAAGCAGAATGATTGGATTTTTCTCCCCGTGAAATGGTGCGCGATCCTTACAATCGGACCACTTCACCAGCCGGCGACCTTGGAAACCCCCGTGGGTCCGGGTAAAACGGGGCCGGTTTAAAACACCATCCCCCTGCGGCGAAACGCGTCTGCGGCTGGCCCAACTTCGACAGATGCCTGAATTCGCCGTGCTGCTCGATCGCCATCAAATCCATCTTCATCTGCTACCGGCGACCGTCGCGTTCGCCATCGTTCTGGCCGCGACGACTTGGTACGTCCGGGATTCCGTGGCGGCGGATCGATGGCTCGGCGGCGGCAGCACCGTGGGCTTGGTTTGCGGTGTCACGTCGGCGTTGATCATCGCCTTTGAGATGCTCCTATGGCCGCGAAAAGCTTTGCGGCGGATGCGGTTGTTTCCCACGAAGTACTGGTTGGCGGCTCACCTGTGGATCGGACTGGCCTCGCTACCGCTGGCGATTCTGCACTGTGGATTTCATTTGGGCGGCTACCTGCCGGCGATCCTGATGCTGTTGTTCTTGGCGACCATTGCCAGCGGGGTGTACGGCTGGACCGTCCAAAACATCTTGCCCAAGTGGATGCTGCACAACTTGCCCGCCGAGACGATCTACAATCAGATCGATCACGTGTCCGGCCTGTCGGTCGAGGACGTTCGGCACATGTTGGTCGTGTCGTGCGGTCGACGTCCGACCGTCGAGGATCAATTGCGACTTGATCTGCAAGGATTCGAAGACATGGACATGAATCAAACGATCATCATCGGAGCGGTCCGAGACGCGGCCCGCGGAAAGACGACCGGACGCACTTTGCAAACCGGACAAGTGGCCCGGGCCCAGGACGATCGCGAACGGCTTTGGACCGCCTTTGACAATCTGGAGGGTTTCCTCAGACACGGTGCGATCGCGACCAGCCCCGTCAACGATCGACGCGAATCCACCATCTGGTTCAACCGCTTGAGGAAAGAATGCGGCGAAGAAAGCCGAAATCTGATCGACGTTCTGGAACAGCAGGTCGAACAAAGGCGGCAATTCGACACGCAACGCGTCGTGCATCGCTGGCTACACGGCTGGTTGCCGCTGCACGTCGGCTTGTCGATGTCGGTTTGTGTCTTGTTGATCGTGCACGTCTGGACGGCTTTGAGGTATTGGTAGCCGCCCGGCGGAAGCATCATGAACCAGCCAAACCAGACCAGCAAACAGCGTGCGCAACGCATCCAGATCGACTATTACAAACAGAAAACAGATTTGGATCGATACCGCCGATACGCGGTGATCACCGGGATCGTTTCAGCCGGGGCTTATGCCGTATTTTTGATTTGGAACATGCCGGCGGGCTCGCGGGCGGATCAAGAATCCGGCAACCCGCTGGCCGGTCATATCAGCACCGGTCCGTTGGCGGACGCCCACGCGTCCTTCGAACATCAATGCGAATCTTGCCACGCCGACTTCACGCCGTTGGACGCTGCGGCACCGGTCCATTGGTTGCCGCTGATCGGCATCGACGAAAACGCCGCGCGGGCCCACTTGGAGTCCAGTTGTCAAACCTGCCATCCGGTCGGAACGCATTTCCGAACGAGAATGAACGACGACTTTGCCAAGCTTGATCAGAATTGTTCGCTCTGTCACGAAGCTCATCGGGGGCGAGACTTTGAACTCACAAAGATTGATCAGCAAAAGTGCGCGGCCTGCCATCGTGACTTGCAACGGGTCACGAAGGACGCGGTCGCGGTCCGACGACGCGTCGGAGGTTTCGACAAAGATCGACACGGTGATTTTTTTTCGCTCCGCCGAACAGACCCCGGCCGGATCCGTTTCAGCCACGCTCAACACTTGATGCCCGGTCAAGTCGGCGTGGATGTTCGCGGCGGCATGACGCTGGATCGCCTGTCACCGTCGGACCGCGCTCGTTATCGGATCAGCGAACAAACCGATCAGGATCTCGTGCGGCTTCAATGCGACGACTGCCATCGAATCGTCGGGCAAGATATTGTCGGGCGACTCGGCGACGATTTGAAATCCGTCGATGTCGAAATGCTGGGGCGATCGATGAGTCCGATCGACTTTGAACGGCACTGCGTCGCATGCCACGTGATTTCGCCGGGTATCGCCGATGCGACGACCGACGGCCGAACCTCCGGAGAAAATCTCCGGTTGCCGCACGCGGAAACGTCTGGCGTCATGACAAACATGATCGCCGCCGCGATTGACGGGGCGAGAGCGACGGGCAGATCGCGACATCGCCGTGACAATTCCAAATCGAAACCCCCGCCGGGCTTTGGTTCCCCGGCCGATCCCGTGTCCGATTGGCGCGTGACGCAACCGGAGATCGCCAACGCACGGCGGAACGTTCGACAGCAGTGTCTGGAATGTCACGACGCGGGATCGATCACCGATGAAGCGATCGAAGCGGCAAATTCGGATTTGACAAGCGACATGATTCCGACGCGATGGTTACGCCGCGGGCTGTACGATCACGCCGCCCACCGGCAGATCGATTGTCGGTATTGCCATGCCGAGGCGTATCCGCCGAACGATGACATGACGCAATCGGAGTTCGACCCGGACGCCCGCGAAAAGCCGATGATCGCCGGCATCGAGAGTTGCCAAGGTTGCCACCGGACCGCCGGCACCGCCGCACCGGTTTCCCTAAACGACCCCTTGCTGCGAAACATGCCGACTTGGGCATCGGATCGGTGCACCACTTGCCATCGCTATCACGCTCCGATGAAGGGCTCTGACGGATCGAAACGCGAAACCGAAACGACCGAGCCCGGTGACCTAGCGAGGACGCCGTGAAATTGCCGAACCCATCGGACGGTCTGTTTCGCTGGTCCCTGGTGGTCGTCCATCTGTGGTGCGGCGGACGGATCTTGGCGGTGCAGCCCGCCGTTTATTTGGGATCTCCGTCTTGTGCCACATCGACCTGCCACGGTTCGACAAACACCACCGGTCCCGCTTGGACGCGTGCGTTGTCCACCCATCGGGCCGACGACCCGCACGCGACGGCGGGGTTGTTGTTGCTTGACGAAGACTCGCGACGAATGGTGCAACGTTTGGAACCCAAATCAAGATCGTCGGCGGCGGACTTCGTCGACGTCCTGCAAAGTCGCTGTTTTTCCTGTCACGCGACCGTCACGCCGGATCAGTGTGACCCGGCCAACGAATTGACACCTCAACGGTTACAAGAAATCGTCGGGGCCGGCGTGTCCTGCGAAGCCTGTCACGGACCGGCGGCGGACTGGATCGACGGACATCTCCTGCGGACTTGGGACGAGGACAGTCACAGGAAGGAAACCGGTTTTCGCGAAACGAAGTCGATCATCGACCGGGCGGAGAATTGCGTTCGCTGTCACGTCGGTTCGCGGACCTCGGACGGTTTGGTCCGCGACGTCAATCACGATTTGATCGCGGCGGGCCATCCGGCGCTGCGATTCGATTTGTCGATCTATCACCAAAATCTGCCGCGGCACTGGGATGCCGATGAGCCGAGTGAACGGACGATCGATGCGTCTTCGATCCGACTGCGGGAAGTCGGCCGAGCCGTCGGACTGGCGGCGGCGGCAGAGCTTTCGTCCGAGCGAGCGGCGGATCACCTTCGCGCGCCGCGATCGACGCCGTGGCCCGAACTGGCCGATTACGACTGTTTCGCCTGTCATCAACGGCTTTCTACGCGGTCCTATCATTTGCCTGCCGCTCAAGTGCAGCACTCTGATCTGCACATCAGCGACGGCCTGCCGGTCTGGAACGCTTGGCATTCGATCGCTCAACTCG